>NZ_JBKGXS010000003.1:0-428779 GCF_046546475.1 Pseudonocardia phyllosphaerae | reverse complement strand
CGCTGCGACGCCCCGGGGGCCGGGCAGGGCACAATGGTTCCCGGCCATCCGCCGGGCGACCCGCGGAAGGCGACTCCAGACCAGGCGCCGACCGGCGCCGACCGACTGCGAGCGAGGGGTGCATGCAGCTGCTCCGGCGCGGGGACTCCGGTCCTGCCGTGGAAGAGATCCGGACCCGGCTGCGGCAGCTCGGTCTGCTGCCCGCTGCGGAACCCGGTGTGCCCGTCGGGCACGTGTTCGACGACGAGACCGACCAGGCGATCCGGGTGTTCCAGCAGGGACGCGGCCTGATCACCGACGGCATCGTCGGCCCGGACACCGCCCGCGCACTGCGCGAGGCGTGCTGGTCCCTCGGGGACCGGCTCCTGTCCTTCACCCTCTCCACCCCGACCACCGGGGACGACGTCGCGATGCTGCAGGAGCGGCTGATGGAGCTCGGGTACGACCCGGGCCGTCCGCACGGCCTGTTCGACCAGCAGACCGAGCAGGCGCTGATGCGCTTCCAGCGCGACTACGGGATGGTCCCCGACGGCGTCTGTGGGCCCGAGACGCTGCGCGCGCTGCGCCAGCTGGGTCGCAAGGTCACCGGGGGCCGCCCGCACCTGCTGCGTGAGCAGGAGCTGCTGCGCCGTTCCGGGCCGCGGATGCGCGGTAAGCGGATCGTCATCGACCCGGGCCACGGCGGCACCGACCACGGCGTCGAGATCGGTGAGGTCACCGAGGCCGGTCTGATGTGGGACCTCGCCCGCCGGCTGGTCGGGCGGATGTCCGCCACCGGGATGGAGGCGCTGCTCTCCCGCCCGGAGACCGGCAACCCGCCGGACGCCGAGCGCGCGCAGTTCGCCAACGACGTCGGCGCCGACCTGGTCGTCTCGCTGCACACCGACGCGAGCTTCAGCCCGCACGCGCAGGGGCTGGCGACGTACTACTTCGGCAACGGCTCGGGCACCACGTCCAACGTCGGCGAGGCGCTCGCCGGGCTGATCCAGCGCGAGCTGCTCACCCGCACCCCGATGGTCGACTGCCACAGCCAGCCGTGCACCTGGGAGCTCGTCCGGCGGACCCGGATGCCCGCGGTGCGCGTCGAGGTCGGCTACATCACCAACCTCGGGGACCGGCGCAAGCTGCTCGACCCCGCCTTCCGCGACGTGGTCGCCGAGGGCATCCTCGTCGCCGTCAAGCGGCTGTACCTGCTCGGGCAGGACGACCAGCCCACGGGGACCTTCACGTTCAACGACGTACTCGCACGGGAGTACGGCCGGGACGAGATCCGCGCCGTCTGAGGCGTTCTCAGCCCGCCCTGAGATCTTCCGGGGCGGGCTGCTGCCGGGCCGGACAGGTCTCCGGCCCGATGAAGTCGATCAGGCCGCGAGCGGTCAGCTGAGGGCCCTTTACGGCGATTCGGGTGCCCGCAGGCCGGCCGGGCAGGTGCTCAGCCGGGCCGGTGCCCGCTCGACGGGTGCCGGGGCCTGCATCGGGATCGTCACCGTGTTGAACAGCTGTTCGAGTGCGGCCTCGACGTCGGACTTCCACTCCAGCCCCGAACGCAGCTCCATCCGCAGCCGGGGCCACCGGTGGTGCGGCCGGACGGTCTTGAACCCGACCGAGCGCAGGAAGTCCACCGGCACGACGCAGTCCGCCTCGGTGCCCGGGCGGGCGTCGCCGAACGCCTCGATCGCCCGCACACCACGCCCCGTCAGGTCCTTCACGACGGCCTGGGCGAGTGCCCGCCCGAGGCCCTCCCCGGCGTACTGGGGGAGGACCTGCATCGTGATGAGCAGAACGGCGTCCGCGCTGACCGGTCCGGTCGGCATCTCCGTGGCGCGGGGGACGGAGTCCGGCGGCGCGAACAGGACGTAGCCGGCGGGGGCCCCGCCGACGTAGACGACCCGGCCGCAGGAGCCCCACTCCAGGAGCACCTCCGAGAGCCAGGCCTCCTTCTCGAGGTCGGTCGTGCCGTACCCCTCGGCCTGCTCGGCCAGCCGCGGCGACAGCTCCCAGTAGACGCAGTTGCGGCACCGCTTGGGCAGGTCGCCCAGGTTGTCGAGGTTGAGCGCGGCCACATGCCAGGACACGTAGGGGACCTCCGGCCGTTGTTGTCGCGCGGTGCGTGTTCGGTGTGCGCACAGCGGCAGTGCAGGTGTGCGCACCACGGCCGGTCGGCCGTCTCGTCCGCCCGAGAGTAAGCACTGCGGCCCACCGCCGTCATCCGCGAGCCGCCCACCGGTACGTGCGCCACGACGAAGGGCGGGACGATCACCCGTCGCGGTTACACTCGGCCGACCGCGCCCGGTTCCACGTGAAACACGACGTGCCGGCCGGACGCGGTGTTTCCGAGTTCCTGTCACCGAAGGGGAGCACCCGATGGCCTCGCCCGACCGCCCGCAGCAGCCCGACGCCCGCTCCGCCGCGGCCGCGGCAGCGGGTGCAGGGGAGGGCGCCGGCGACGCCGTCGTGCCGACCCCGCTGCCGCCGACCGAGCGGTTCGCCGCCCGTACCGCCGGGATGACTGCGTCGGAGATCCGGGCGCTGTTCGCCGTCGCGAGCCGTCCGGAGGTCGTGTCGCTGGCCGGCGGGATGCCGAACCTGGCGGCGCTGCCGCTCGGCTCGCTGTCCGCCGAGGTCGCCGAGCTGATCGACGACGACGGCCTCAGCGCCCTGCAGTACGGCTCGGCGCAGGGCGTCCCGGTGCTGCGCGAGCAGATCTGCGAGGTCATGCGGGAGGAGGGCGTCGAGGGCGACCCGAACGACGTCGTCGTCACCGTCGGCTCGCAGATGGCGCTGGATCTGCTCACCCGGATCTTCGTGGACCCGGGCGACGTCGTGCTCGCCGAGGGCCCGTCCTACGTCGGGGCGCTGGGCAGCTTCGCGGCCTACCAGGCGCGCGTCGTGCACGTCGCGATGGACGAGCACGGGCTGGTCCCCGAGCGGCTGCAGGAGGCGCTGGAGACGCTCGCGGGGCAGGGGATCACGCCGAAGTTCCTCTACACGATCCCGAACTTCCACAACCCGGCCGGCGTCACGCTGGCGCACGAGCGGCGACCGCGGATCCTGGAGATCTGCCGCCGCTACGGCGTCATGGTCATCGAGGACAACCCGTACGGCATGCTCGGGTTCGACGGCCAGGTGCACCCCGCGCTGCGGTCCTACGACGCCGACGTCATCTACCTCGGGTCGTTCTCCAAGACGTTCGCGTCCGGGCTGCGGGTCGGCTGGGCGCTGGTGCCGCCGCTCGTCCGTGACCGCCTGGTGCTCGCCGCGGAGTCCGCGACGCTCTGCCCGCCGACCTTCACGCAGATGATGGTCTCGCGCTACCTCGCCCACCACGACTGGCGCAGCATGATCAAGACGTTCGCGGAGAACTACCGCGAGCGCCGGGACGCGATGCTGGCCGCGCTGGAGACCTACCTGCCGGAGGGGTGCTCCTGGACGGTGCCCGACGGCGGCTTCTTCGTCTGGCTCACCGTGCCCGAGGGCGTCGACACGAAGGCGATGCTGCCGCGCGCGGTGACGGCGCGGGTCGCCTACGCGTCGGGCACCGGCTTCTACGCCGACGGCTTCGGCAGCCGGCAGCTGCGGCTGTCGTTCTGCTACCCGACGCCCGAGCGCATCACCGAGGGCGTGCGGCGGCTGGCCGCGGTGCTGGAGGCCGAGCTCGACGTCGTCCGCACGTTCGGGTCGTCGGCACGGCGTGAGCTGAACCGGGGACCGCAGGGTCCACGGCCGGACAGCATCTGACGCGGTTGTTTCACGTGGAACGCCCCGGGGCCGATCGGTCCCGGGGCGTTCGTCGTCGCGGGCGATGGCGCAGAATGCCCGCGTGAGTGATCGAACGGTGGCCGTGCTGGCCGGAGGCCTGTCCCACGAGCGCGAGGTGTCCCTGCGGTCCGGGCGGCGACTGGCGGGCGCGCTCCGCGCCGTCGGCGTCGACGTCCGGGAGTGGGATGTCGACGCGAACCTGCTGGAGCGTCTGCGCAGCGACCGGCCGGATGCCGTCGCCGTGGCGCTGCACGGGGGAGAGGGCGAGAACGGTGCGGTGCAGCAGGTGCTCGAGCTGCTCGACATCCCGTTCGTCGGGACGCCGTCCGGTGCGTGCCGGCGTGCCTGGGACAAGCCGAGCGTGAAGGCCGAGCTCGTCCGGGCGGGACTGTCGACGCCGGACTGGGTCGCGCTGCCGCACTCGACGTTCCGTGAGCTCGGGGCGCAGGCCGTCCTCGACGCGATCGTGGGGCGGCTCGGGCTGCCGCTGGTGCTCAAGCCGGACCAGGGCGGGTCGGCGCTGGGCGTCCAGGTGGTGCGCAACGCCGAGGACCTGCCCGCCGCGATGGTCAGCTGCTTCGCCTACGCCGACACCGTGCTCGCCGAGCAGTTCGTCGAAGGGACCGAGGTCGCGGTGACGGTGGTGCACGACGGCGACGAGCCGCGTGCCCTCCCGGCCGTCGAGGTCGAGGTCCCGTCCGGGTTCTACGACTACACCTCCCGCTACACGCCCGGTGCCGCCACCTTCCACTGCCCGGCACGGCTGTCCGAGCAGACACTGGCGCAGCTCGGTGAGACCGCGCTGGCCGCGCACACGCTGCTGGGCATGCGTGACGTGTCGCGGATGGACGCGATCGTCGACGCCGACGGCGCCGTGCACGTACTGGAGATGAACGTGTCGCCCGGGCTGACCGACACGTCGCTGTTGCCGACCGCGGTCGACGCGGCCGGTTCCGACCTCGCGACCGTGTACCGGGCGCTCGTCGAACGGGCCGCCGAACGGGGCTGACGCGTCGTGGTTTCACGTGGAACAGCGGTGGCCCCGCAGGCACGTTCCACGTGAAACCAACGGTGGGCCCGGTCCTGCCACGTCCGGTCCGCGCTCCGTCCCTCCCGCAGACCGTGGTCGGATCGGTGCCGTGGCACGGTCGCCCCGTGGTCACGCTCCCGCAGCGACGCAGCGGGGTGCGTTCCCCGGAACGTCCGGCCCCACGCCAGGTGCGCGCTCGGGGACGGCAGGGGAGCGGGGACCCGGTCGCGGCGTCGCCCCACGGAGCCCGGTCGAGCACTCCCGACAGCCACCACGGCCGGACGCTCTTCGCCACCCCGCCCGGGCCTCGGATGTGCGTCGCCGCGGTCTCCGGACCCGCCGTGATCCTTCCGTCGAGGCTCCGGAGCTTCTGCCCTCCGTGGAGCCCGGACCGGGCAGACAGGCGCGGGGTTCCGCGGAACGCCGACTGCGGGAGCCAGGTGCAGCGGCGCCCGACCACGGCCAGGCCACCGCCATCGCATCCTGCAGAACGCACCCCGGGAGCGCGCTCCTCGCTCGCTCCGCCTACGTTCCGCGGAACGCGAGCGGGGGCCGCGTGAACCAGCGACATCCGGGGCAGTCGATCCCCGGGGGCACCACATCGCGTTCCGCGGAACGCGAGCGCGACCGGCGCCGGGTTTCGGCCTCGTACGCGACGGACGGGCAGCACCGCTGCCTCCCGCGGAGCACGGACTCCACCGGAGAATCCGCCGCTGCGGTGACCTCCGGGACCTGCCGGCATTCGACGGAGACGCAGCACCCCGACCGGCGCGCGGCTACCGACCGGTGCCACCGCACCGACGGCCTCACGCCTTCGGCGCCGTCCTGCGTCTCACGAGGGCCGCCTGTGTTCCGCGGAACCCGCCGGCACGGCCCTCCTGATCGATCTCAGGGCACCACCCGGCACGGCCGAGCCCCGGTGATCCAACCGGAATCCCAAGACCGCTCCGAGCCGCTCAGGGGCCGCAGCGGCGCCCCGGGTTCGTCGCCGCAGCAGATACCGCTTCCCGTCGGGTCCACCGCACGGCACCCGGTCCACCACCCCGAAGCGGACGCCGGGGACCGGTGCACGTCCACGCACACACCACCCGGCCACGGCTGCCGGCAGACGCGTTCCACGTGAAACCGGACCCCGGGGTCCGCGCATACCGGCACCACGATCACGACGGAGCCGTTCCCACGCACGTCGGCGCACGGACTCCGACCGCGTCGGACCCCTGCGACGTCGGACTCCTGCGACGTCGGACTCCTGCGACGTCGGACTCCTGCGACGTCGGACTCCTGCGACACAGCCCCGGGACGCGCCCGCCCCGGGACCGCTCTCGTTCCCCGCAACGCCCGCCCCTACTCTCCGCGCCGGCACACGCCGAGCCGACGCGCCCGAACGCCGGTACCCGGCCGCACCCACGCGGACACACCCGTACGCGCCCGTGCGGGGCGACGAGATCCGACGCCGAGCCGACCGATGCCATCCCCGCCCGGCCGAACGCGCCAGAAGCACGACGTCTCGACAGACGAACGTATGAACATCGAGCTGAATCGGTACAGTAGCCATCGAACAGCCCTGATTCAGCCGCAACCGCCGTAGAACGCCGTCCCGGGCCCCTCACCCGCCGATCACCGCGACAACCCCGCAGCGTCGAGCTCAGCGCGCCCTCAGAAGCCCGCCACCGCGGCGATCATCCGAGGACCCGTCACACGCGAAACGGCCGCCGCCGGGTGATCCGGCGACGGCCGCACGAGAACGCGCTCCGATCACTCCTCGGTGCGGACGCCCATCATCCCGGTGATCCGCTCGAGGTCCTCGACCGAGCCGAACTCGACGACGATGCGTCCCTTCCGCTGACCCATCTCCACCTTCACGCGGGTGTCGAAGGTGTCGGCGAGCCGGTCGGCCATCTCGGTGAACTCCGGACGCGGCGCCGAGCGACGACGGGCCGGGCGCTGCTCGGCAGGCCCCTCCTGCCGCGCGAGCACGACGGCCTCCTCGGTCGCCCGCACCGACATGCCCTCGGCGACGATCCGGGTGGCGAGCTCCTCCTGCGCGCCGGCGTCCTCGAGCCCGAGCAGCGCCCGCGCGTGCCCGGCGGACAGCACGCCCGCCGCGACCCGACGCTGCACCGTCACCGGCAGCTTCAGCAGCCGGATCATGTTGGTGACGACCGGACGGCTCCGGCCGAGCCGGTCGGCGAGCTCGGAGTGGGTCACGCCGAACTCCCCGAGCAGCTGCTCGTAGGCGGCCGCCTCCTCCAGGGGGTTCAGCTGGACCCGGTGGATGTTCTCCAGCAGCGCGTCGCGGAGCAGGACGTCGTCGGCGGTGTGCCGGACGATCGCGGGCAGCGTCTCCAGGCCCGCGCGCTGGGCGGCGCGCCAGCGGCGCTCACCCATGATCAGCTCGTAGTCACGACCGGCGCGGCGGACGACGATCGGCTGCAGCAGCCCGAACTCGCGGATCGAGTGCTCGAGCTCGGCGAGCTGCTCCTCGTCGAACTGGGTCCGCGGCTGCTTCGGGTTCGGGACGATCCGCCGCAGCGGGATCTCCCGGTACTCGGCACCGCCGTCGACGACCTCGGCGTCGCCGTACTGCTCACGCCCGTGCTCGGAGGACGTCCCCGACGGCCGGTGCAGCGGTGCGCCGTTGCCGCCCGGCCGCGGCTGGGTGCCCGGCTCGGCAGGCCCGGTCGGGATCAGTGCGGCGAGGCCGCGTCCCAGACCACCCTTGCGCTCGGGTGCCATCTCAGCGCCCGCCCGCGTCGGGGAGGTAGGCGCCGGACGCACCGTGGTCGGCGATCTCGCGGGCCGCGTCGACGTAGCTCATCGCGCCGCGGGAGCCCGGGTCGTAGGCGAGGACGGTCTGGCTGTAACCGGGGGCCTCGGACACCTTCACGCTGCGTGGGATCACCGTCCGCAGCACCGTGGGGCCGAAGTGCTGCCGGACCTCGGAGCTGACCTGGTCGGCGAGCTTGGTGCGGCCGTCGTACATCGTCAGCAGGATCGTCGACACGTGCAGCGACGTGTTCAGGTGCGAGCGCACCAGGTCGATGTTGGAGAGCAGCTGCCCGAGCCCCTCCAGCGCGTAGTACTCGCACTGGATCGGGATCAGCACCTCCGACGCCGCGACCAGCGCGTTCACCGTCAGCAGGCCGAGCGAGGGCGGGCAGTCGATGAGCACGTAGTCGATGTCGAGCTCGGCCAGTGCCTCGTCGCTCAGCGCCTGGGCGAGCCGGGACTCCCGGGCGACCATGCTGACCAGCTCGATCTCGGCGCCGGCCAGGTCGATCGTGGCCGGCACGCACAGCAGGTTCGGCGACGCCGAACTGGTCGCCGCCGCCTCGCTCAACCCGATCTCGCCGAGCATGACCTCGTAGACCGACGGGGTCCCCGTCCGGTGCTCGACGCCGAGAGCGGTACTGGCATTGCCCTGCGGGTCCAGGTCCACGACGAGCACCCGGACGCCGTGTACGGCCAGGCCGGCCGCGACGTTCACCGTGCTCGTCGTCTTGCCGACGCCGCCCTTCTGGTTCGCCACCGCCATCACGCGGCGGCTCGCCGGACGTGGCATCGAGTGCTCGTCCGGGTGTCGGAGACGGGCGGCTCGTTCGGCCTCGTCCGCGATGGGGGTCCAACCGAGACTCACGCGCGGCCCTCCCTGTGTCGATTCCGCCGGCGTCGCCGAACGTGGGGGTGTTTCACGTGGAACAGCCGACCGGGTCTCCATCATCGCCGTTCCTTCCTCCGGTTCCGACGGGGCACGCCGATACGCGGGATCTCGACCACGGTGCTGGGTGGATCGACCACCCCGGCACCGCAGGTGTGGATCCGGGCGTCCCCGCCACCGAGGGCGTGGACCGCGGCCTTGTCACGACCGATCTCGTCGGACGCGGACGCACCCTTCAGTACCAGCATCGCACCCCCCGTCCGGAGCAACGGCAGGCAGATGCCCGCCAACCGGGCGAGCGGTCCGACGGCGCGGGCGGTAACCACGTCGGCCCCCACCCATCGTCGCAGGACGGCCTTCTCCTCGGCCCGGCCCCGCTCGACGGAGATCGGCAGCTGCAGATCGGCCAGCACCTCGTCGAGCCACTCCACCCGGCGCGCGAGCGGTTCGACGAGCACGATCCGCAGGTCCGGGCGGGCCAGTGCCAGCGGGATGCCGGGAAGCCCCGCGCCGGAGCCGACGTCGACGACGTTCGCGTCGTCCGGGACGACCTCGCCCAGGACCGCGCAGTTGAGGACGTGCCGGTCCCACAGCCGCTCCTGCTCGCGCGGCCCGATCAGGCCACGCTCGATCCCGGAGGTCGCCAGGTGCTCGACGTACCGGGTCGCGAGCGGCAGCCGGTCACCGAAGACCTGCGCAGCGGCGGCCGGGGCCGGAGGAAGGGGAGCGCTCACTTCGTGTGGACGACGACCTGGCGCCGCGGCTCCTCGCCCTCGCTCTCGCTGACGACGCCCTTGACGGTCGCGACGGCGTCGTGGACGACCTTGCGCTCGAACGGCGTCATCGGACGCAGCCGGGCGGACTCGCCGGACTCCTTGACCTCCTTAGCCGTCTGCAGACCGATCTCGGTCAGCTCGTCGCGGCGCCGGCGGCGCCACCCGGCGACGTCGAGCATGAGGCGCGAGCGGTTGCCGACCTGCTGCTGGACGGCGAGGCGGGCCAGCTCCTGCAGGCTCTCCAGGACGTCGCCCTTGGCGCCGACGAGCTTCTCCAGGTCGGCGTTCGAGGCGGCGTCGCCGCCCTCGATGCTGACCACGGCTCGGCCGCCCTCGACGTCCAGGTCGATGTCGCCGTCGTAGTCCAGGATGTCGAGCAGTCGCTCGAGGTAGTCGCCTGCGACGTCTCCCTCCTGGACCAGCAGGTCCTCACCGGACGGCTTGCTCTCCACGTCGGCACCCTCACGGGGGCTGTCCTGCGCAGTGGTGGGCACGGGGTTCTCCTCTCGACGGAACGCTGTGGGTGCGCCGGGCCCGCACGGCGGTCGGGGGCCGCCGGGGCGCCGGGCGCACGGGGTGGTGCTGGTGGTCCCGGGGGACCGGGTGGTGCCGTCAGCGGCGCTTGCCGCCGCCCTTCTTCTTGGAGCCCTGCGGACGGCGGTTCACCGGCTTCGCGCCGGGCTTCTTGGCGCCGGGCTTCGCGCCGTTCGTGGCCGACCCGTTCCGGCCCGCGCCGTTCCCGGACCCGTTCGAGCTGTTCACCGAGCCCGATCCGGAGTCGGGGGCGGAGTCGGCCGAGGCGCCGTCGGAGCCGGGGACCGGATCGTCGGCGATCTCCCGGATCTCCTCCTCGGCGTCCTTGGTGCTCTCGGCCGGGGCCTCGGTCTGCTTGCCGTCCTTACGGACCGGCTTCTGGCCCGGGCGCGGCGCGAGGTTCTTCGCCGACTCGACGGACTTCTCGCGCTGCCGGGCCTCTTCGACGTCGATCTTCTTGTAGACGTGGTGCTGCTGCCACAGGGTCCACAGGTTGTTGGACACCCAGTAGAAGAGGATCGCGAGCGGCAGGAACGGCGCACCGACCACGACGCCGATCGGGAACACGTAGAGCATCAGCTTCTGCATGATCTCGGCCTGCGGGTTCGCCGCAGCGGTCCCGGCCGCGATCTGTGCCTGCTGCCGGGCGACCGAGTGGCGCGCGGTGATGTGGGTGAACACGCCGGCCGCGATCATCAGCGGGATCATCACGATCCACTGGGAGACGTAGCTGCCGCCGAGCTGCTCGACGCCGGAGGTGTTCTGCAGCGGCCAGATCGCCGCGCCGAGCTTGGCGCCGAGGACGTTGGAGTCGACGAACGAGGCGTTCTCGGCGGCGTTGAAGACGTAGTTCTCGGTCTTGCCCGGCTTGAACTCCCGCAGCACGTGGAACAGGCCGATGAACACCGGCACCTGCACCAGGATCGGCAGGCAGCCCATGATCGGGTTGGCGCCGTTCTCCTGCTGGAGCTTCTGCATCTCCGTGGCGAGCTTCTGCCGGTCGTTGGCGTACTTCTTCCGGAGCTTCTGCATCTCCGGCGCCATCTCCTGCATCTTGCGCATGGAGCGGACCTGGCTCACGAAGGGCTTGTAGAGGATCAGCCGCAGCGTGAAGACGAGGAAGACCACCGACAGCGCCCAGGCGAACCCGTTGTTCTCACCCAGGACGAAGCCGAACACCTTGTGCCACACCCACATGATGAAGCTGACGGGGTAGTAGATGAAGTTCAGCACTGGTGCGTTGCTCCTCGGGGTCTCGGCGGTGTCCCGGAGGGCACCGGGCCGGCGGGTGGCCGGTACGTCCTAGAGGCCTTCGTTCGGGACGGGCTCGGTGGACGACCGGTCGGCGTGTGGGCGCCGCGGCGGGACCGGATCCGCACCGCCAGGGTGCCACGGCCCGCAGCGCAGCAGGCGCCATGCGGTGAGTGCGGTGCCGCGGACCAGACCGTGCACCGCGTAGGCGTCGACGGCGTAGGCACTGCAGCTGGGCTGGAAGCGGCACGCGGGCAGCGTGGCGCTGGAGATCCAGCGCTGGTACCAGCGGACGGCGGCGATCGCGCCCCGCGCGCCTGCGGACAGGTCCGGACGGGTGTCCGGCGGCAGCCCGTCGGCGCGCGCGGGCACGTGCGCGGTGGAGGTGCGGGCACCCCGGCTGGACGACGTGGTCACCGGTCACCGTCCACGTCGCGGTGCTCCGGTGCCTTCTGCGACGCCTGCTGTGCCTTCTGTCCCGACGCCTTCTGCCCCGACGCCTTCTGCGCAGAGCGCGGCCTGCGGGCCGACCGCAGCGCGGAGTCCAGGTCGCGGCCCAGCTCGGCCGACGACGCGGTCCCCGCGGGCGGCAGCGCGCGCACGACGAGGTCGGCCCCCGCGGGCAGCTCGCCGAGCCGGTCCAGGACCAGGTGCCGCAGTCGCCGGGTCACCCGGTGCCGCACGACCGCGTTGCCGACGGCCTTGCTCACGACGAAACCCGCCCTCGGCGTGGCGTGCTCGGGCACACCGCCGGGGCGGGTCGTGTCGGTGTTCAGCTTCAGGTGGACCACCAGGCTCGCGCGGCCGGCGCGGCGACCGCGCCGGATCGTCGAGGCGAACTCGGGCCGGCGGGTGAGCCGGGCGTGGGCCGGCAGCACGGCGCGGGCCGTCCGGGTGGCCGGCCGTCAGGCCGAGAGGGCGCCGCGCCCCTTGCGGCGGCGCGCGGCGAGGATGCCGCGGCCGGCGCGGGTGCGCATGCGCAGCCGGAAACCGTGCGTCTTGGCCCGGCGGCGGTTGTTCGGCTGGAAAGTACGCTTGCTCACGGTCGGCTCTCCTGGTCGGCTGCTCGCAGGTGACCAGCGATGTCGGTCGCGGCGGTCTTCTGCGTCGTGCTTGGCGGTCGCGCACAGGCGTGCACGAGGTTCGTACGTCCACCGGTCGCGCCCGGCCCCGGCGGCACGCCCCTCGGGGGGCACGCGCACGGAGCCTCGGCGTCGGACGGGCGGCACGCCCTCCCGACCAGTGTCCGGCAGTCAAGGGTACGCAGCGCGTTTCCGGAGGGTCAAACCGCCCCCACGGCCCCGCCTCCCGACGATCATGGACCGTGCTGCTAGCGTCCCGATCCCGCTCGGCGACCGAGGCGGCGCGAGCAGCTCGCTCCCGCCCGTCGAGCCCCGAGAAGACGGCCCGCCTGCACCGGCGGTGCCACGCAGACTGACCACCGACCGCCCCGCCGCGCGCCGGGCGGCGACGCCTGCGTACCTTTACGCACACGTGTGGACAACTCTGGGGATGCGTCGCGCCCGGGGCCGCACCGACCGTACGGCGCCGGGGCTGCGGGGATCGCGGCTCGTGGCGGCGACGACGCAGGGACGAGGCAGACACGTGACGGCGGAGGGGGACCGCGGATGACCGACCAGCCGGGCGACCTCGGCAAGGTCTGGAACCGGGTCATCGCCGACCTGTCGGGCGCCTCCGCCGAGTCCGGTACCGCCACCCTCTCCCCGCAGCAGCGTGCCTTCCTCCGGCTGACCCGCCCGCTGGGCCTGCTCGACGGCACCGCGCTGCTCGCCGCGCCGAGCGAGTTCGCCAAGGACGCGATCGAGCGGATCCTGCGAATCCCGATCAGCGACGCGCTGGGCCGGCACCTGGGTGTGTCGGTCAACCTGGCCGTGGTCGTCGACGCCTCGGCCGCCTCCGGCGGAACCGAGGTCCCCGACCCGCCGGGCTTCGGCCTGCCCCGCGCCTCCGCCGGGGAGAGCGCCCGGGACACCGGCGACGGCCGTGCCCTGGCCACCGTCGGCGGCGAGTACGACGACTCCGGTGCCGCCCCCGCCGAGGACGGCGGCTTCTCCCTCGACGGCGTCACCACGTCCGCCGGGGACGGTGCCGCGCAGAACGGCACCGACGACGACCGCGGCCGGGACACCACCGGCGAGGTGACGACGGCCGGGGACGAGCCGGCACGCACCGGGACCAACGGCGAGCGCCCGCCGGCCCCGGCACCCTCCGGTGGCTGGGCGCCGCTGCCCGAGAACTCCGGGCGCGACTCCGGTGGCACCGCGTGGCCTGCCTACACCGCGCCGCAGGCCGGGGACCCGGTCGCGCCGCGGTCGCAGACCCGGCTCAACGAGCGCTACACCTTCGACACGTTCGTCATCGGGGCGTCGAACCGGTTCAGCCACGCGGCCGCGGTCGCGGTCGCCGAGGCCCCGGCCCGGGCGTACAACCCGCTGTTCATCTGGGGCGAGTCCGGGCTGGGCAAGACCCACCTGCTGCACGCCGTCGGGCACTACGCCCAGCGGCTGTTCCCGGGGATGCGCGTGCGGTACGTCAGTACCGAGGAGTTCACGAACGACTTCATCAACTCCCTGCGCGACGACCGCAAGGTCGCCTTCCAGCGCCGGTACCGCGACGTCGACGTGCTGCTCGTGGACGACATCCAGTTCCTGGAGGGCAAGGAGGGGACCCAGGAGGAGTTCTTCCACACCTTCAACACCCTCCACAACGCGAACAAGCAGATCGTCGTCTCCTCCGACCGGCCGCCCAAGCGCCTCGAGACCCTCGAGGACCGGATGCGGACGCGGTTCGAGTGGGGCCTGATCACCGACATCCAGCCGCCCGAGCTGGAGACGCGCATCGCGATCCTGCGCAAGAAGGCCGCGCAGGACCGGCTCGCCGTCCCCGGTGAGGTCCTGGAGTTCATCGCCGAGCGCATCGAGCGCAACATCCGCGAGCTCGAGGGCGCGCTGATCCGGGTCACGGCGTTCGCGTCGCTGAACCGGCAGGCCGTCGACACCCAGCTCGCCGAGATCGTGCTGCGCGACCTCATCCCGGACTCGGCGGCCTCGGAGATCACCGCGCCGACGATCATGGCGGTGACGGCCGAGTTCTTCGGCGTCACGCTCGACGACCTGTCCGGGCCCGGCAAGACCAAGGCGCTCGCCCAGGCCCGTCAGATCTCCATGTACCTGTGCCGCGAGCTGACCGACCTCTCCCTGCCCCGGATCGGCCAGACGTTCGGCGGGCGCGACCACACCACGGTCATGCACGCCGACAAGAAGATCCGAAACGAGATCTCGCTGCGACGCAAGACCTTCGAGCAGGTCCAGGAGCTCACGGCCCGGATCAAGCTCCGCGCCCGGCACTGACCCGCCCACCGGCGCCCCGGCGGCCCCGGTCCTGCTGCATCCGCCCTGCGCACAGCACCCGTACGTCCGCAGCCCGGCCACGGACCGGGCCATCGCTCGCACCGGGACCGGTCCGCAGCACCCATCGGGACAGCGGCTCTCAGATCGCCTGTGCGGCGTCGGAACGACGCCCCCGGGGTGATCGGTACCCCGGAAACGTCCCGGTCCGATGAGCCGATACACCCGCGCCGGCCACCGGAGCCGGTACCGATCGGGGCCGGCGTGGCGCCGTGGGCGTGTCGCTCCCACCCCTCCCGCTCGTCGTCCGGTAGTGGGCGTTGGGCGCACAGCAACTGCGGCACCTGATCGTCATCGGCCTGGTGATCGTCACTCTCCGTCGAGATCGATGTGACGGTTGTGGCGGATGTGAGTTCTTCGGGCGATGCCGGCGGGTCTCCGGCGTGGCGTCGGTCATCACCCTCGGTCCACGATCCACCACGCTTCCACCCACATCTGGGGACAACTCTGTGGATGGACCGCGCAGAGCCCGTGGACGGATCGCCCCGAATCAGTGGACAACTCGCGGGTGACACCGGGATGGATCGGGGACGAACGGCCGTCGACGGCGTCGGTCCACCGCTCCACAGACCTGTCAACGGGTGGGACCACCCTCGCGTCCCCACTCGACGCGGCCTGCTGACCAGCACGGACACGATCCATCCACACTGTGCACAGGACCTATGACTGTTGCTGTTGTTCTCTCTCTAGAAGTTCTCTTGAAAAACAAGGCTGTGGAGACGGTCCGGGACGACACCCGTCCGGGCACTCCGGGTAGCGCCGATCGTGGACGGGGTCCGCGTGGAAACTGTCGGGGCGACGCTCTACCGTGAGCGTCCCGGCGAACCCGCCGATCCGCTCTCGTGGCGACCGTCGACCCGACGGCCCGCCGCGGACCGGATCCGGGCCGCCCGGTCCACCACCGTCCCGTCGGGGCACCGGCCACCGCCGGTCCTCCGCCGCTACCGGGGAAGGTCCTTGATGAAGTTCCGGGTCGAACGCGACGTCCTCGCGGACGCTGCTGCCTGGGTGGCGCGCAGCCTCCCGGCGCGTCCGCCGGTACCCGTCCTCGGCGGTGTGCTGATCCAGTCCGACGGAGACGAGGGCGCCGAGCGGCTGACCGTCTCCGGCTTCGACTACGAGACCTCGGCCCGCGTCGAGCTCGACGCGACCGTCGGCGAACCGGGCCGGATGCTCGTCTCGGGCCGGCTGCTCGCCGACATCACCCGGGCCCTGCCGTCCAAGCCGGTCGACCTGGTCGTCGACGGGGCCCGCGCCACGATCAACTGCGGCAACAGCCGGTTCAGCCTCCCGACCATGCCGGTCGAGGACTACCCGCAGCTGCCGGAGATGCCGCAGAAGGCCGGCTCGGTCTCCGCCGACGCGCTGGCCGCCGCGGTCGCCCAGGTCGCCGTCGCCTCCGGGCGCGACGACACGCTCCCGATGCTGACCGGCATCCGGCTGGAGATCGAGGGTTCGCAGCTCACACTCGCCGCGACCGACCGGTTCCGCCTCGCCGTCCGCGAGCTCGAGTGGGTCCCGGAGGACCCGTCGATCTCGACGGCGGTGCTGATCCCCGCCAAGACCCTCGCCGAGGTCGCCAAGACCCTGTCCGGCTCGGGCACCGTCGACATCGCGCTCTCCGCAGGCGACGGCATGCTCGGCCTGACCGGCGGCGGTCGCCGCTCGACCAGCCGCCTGCTCGACGCGGAGTTCCCCCGGTTCCGCCAGCTCATCCCGGCCGAGCACACCACCGCCGCCGAGCTCGAGGTCGCGACGCTGGTCGAGGCGATCAAACGCGTCTCGCTGGTCGCCGACCGCGTCGCCCAGATCCGGATGGAGTTCGGCGAGGACGGGCTGCGCCTGGCCGCCGGCGGCGACGACGTCGGGTCCGCGGAGGAGGAGCTCCCCTGCGCGCTGGACGGCAACCCGCTGACCATCGCGTTCAACCCGGGGTACCTGCTCGACGCGCTGGGGGCGCTGAACACCCAGCGCACCCAGCTCACGTTCACCACCCCGAACCGGCCCGCGCTGGTCCGTCCGGTCCCGCCGCCGGCCACCGACGACGCGGCCGAGGCCACCCCGCCGGAGAAGTCCGGCTACCTGCACCTGCTGATGCCGGTCCGGCTGCCGGGCTGACCCGGCCGCACTCCGCCGTCGGAGGGATCCCCGGACCCCAGCGAGCGGACCCGGCCGGAGAGAGGAAGACTCTCCGCCGGTTGTGATCCACGAGGGTCGCGGCCCGGTCTCCGGACGGGCCGCGACCGGCCGACTCGAGAGGGCGAACGCAGTGCAGATCGGAATGATCGGCCTGGGCCGCATGGGCGGCAACATGGCGGAGCGGCTGCGGGCCGCGGGACACGAGGTCGTCGGGTTCGACCCGCGGCCGGATGTGGGCGACGTCGGGTCGCTGCAGGAGCTGGTCGCGGCACTCGACGCGCCGCGCACGCTGTGGGTGATGGTTCCCTCCGGTGAGCCCACCCGGAACACCGTCGCCTCGCTGGCGACGCTGCTCGACTCCGGTGACCTGGTCATCGACGGCGGGAACTCCCGCTACACCGACGACAAGCCGAACGCCGAGCTGCTCGCCGAGCGTGGGATCGGCTACCTCGACTGCGGCGTGTCCGGCGGCGTCTGGGGCCGGGAGAACGGCTACGGCCTGATGGTCGGCGGCACCGACGAGCACGTCGAGCAGGCGATGCCGGTGTTCGACGCGCTGCGCCCGGACGGTCCGCGCGAGGAGGGCTTCGCGCACGCCGGCCCGGTCGGTGCAGGTCACTTCGCGAAGATGGTCCACAACGGCATCGAGTACGGCCTCATGCAGGCCTACGCCGAGGGCTTCGAGCTCATGCAGGCCAGCGAGCTCATCACCAACGTTCCCGGCGTGGTCGAGGCCTGGTCGCGCGGCACCGTCGTGCGGTCCTGGCTGCTGGACCTGCTGGTCAACGCGCTGAAGGAGGACCCGACCCTCGACGAGCTCGAGGGCTGGGTGGACGACTCCGGTGAGGGCCGCTGGACGATCGAGGAAGCCATCGACCACGCGGTGCCGCTGCCGGTCATCTCGGCGGCGCTGTTCGCACGGTTCTCCTCCCGCCAGGACGAGTCCCCGGCGATGAAGGCCGTCGCGGCGCTGCGCGCACAGTTCGGCGGGCATGCGGTGAAGTCCTCGGGCCCGGCAGGCGGACCGGGCGAGAAGGCCGGCCCCGACGGATCCGGAGGCTGACCGGCCGGTGTACCTGAAGCGGTTCTCCGTCACCGACTTCCGGTCCTGGCCGTCGGCCGAGCTGGAGCTCGAGCCCGGAGTGACCGTGCTGGTCGGGTCCAACGGCGCCGGGAAGACCAACCTGGTCGAGGGCATCGGCTACCTGGCGTCCCTCGGGTCGCACCGGGTGTCCTCGGACGCGCCGCTGATCCGCCGCGGTGCGGAGCAGGCGCTGCTGCGCGGCGAGGTGCACCACCAGGGGCGGATGCTCGGTGTCGAGCTGGAGATCAACTCCGGACGCCCGAACCGGGCCCGGGTGAACCGCTCACCGGTGAGCCGGCCGCGCGACGTGCTGGGGATCCTGCGCAGCGTGCTGTTCGCGCCGGAGGACCTCGCGCTGGTGCGTGGCGACCCGTCGGAGCGCCGGAAGTTCCTCGACGAGCTGCTGGTGGCGCGCTACCCGCGGTTCGCGGGTGTCCGCGCGGACTACGACAAGGTGCTCCGCCAGCGGTCGGCGCTGCTCAAGAGCGCGAAGCCGGCGTTGCGGTCCGGCTCGCGCGGCCGCCGCCCCGCGTCCGGCAGCGGCGACGAGGACCTGCCCGACGACCTCGCGACACTCGAGATCTGGGACGGGCACCTCGCCCGGACCGGGGCCGCGCTGCTCGCCGGTCGCCGGGAGCTGGTCGTCGCGCTCGCGCCGTACGCCCGGGAGGCGTTCGCCGAGATCGCGCCGTCGTCGGACCCGATCGGGCTCGACTACCGCTCCAGCCTCGGGACGACCGGGGTGGCGGAGCTGCCCACGACCGCCGGCGAGCTGGAGGAGCGCCTGCTCACCCGGCTCGCCGAGGTCCGCAGGCAGGAGATCGAGCGCGGGGTGTGCCTGGTCGGCCCGCACCGCGACGAGCTGGACCTCGCCCTCGGCGACGGTCCGGCCAAGGGCTACGCCAGCCACGGCGAGTCCTGGGCGTTCGCGCTCGCGCTGCGGCTGGCGTCCTACCGGCTCCTGCAGGCCGACGACGTCGAGCCGGTGCTGGTGCTCGACGACGTGTTCGCCGAGCTCGACGCCACCCGCAGGCGCGCGCTGGCGAAGCTGGTCGCCGGGGCCGAGCAGGTGCTGGTGACCGCGGCGGTCGGCGAGGACGTCCCGCCCGAGCTCGACGGTGTGCGCTACGCCGTCGGCGAGGGGCGTGCGCGGCGCGAGGGCACCCCGGAGATCACCCCGGAGATCACCGAGGAGGCCGGGTGACGGGGCGGTGACCGGGCCGTCGATGCAGGTCGTAGCACATCTCGTCCACATCACGACGAGCTGGGGACAAGGCTGTGGATACTGTGGATAACCAGGGTTCGAACTCCGGCGACCGACGCCGGAACGCCCGGAACCCGCGGGCAGGAGGGTCGTCGGCGCGCGGCCGCGGCCGGCCGCCTGGGGACGGACGGCCGCAGGGCGTCGATCACGGCGCGGTCACGGGCGGCGGGGTCCCGGGGGACCAGGGCAGCCTGCTCGACGGCGAGAAGGCGGGCCTGCGCGGAGCCGACCTGGCCCGCGACGCGCTGCGTGCCGCCCGGGAGTCCAGTGCGCGCAAGGCCGAGGAACGCGCCGAGGAGCAGCGCCCCAAGCTGCGGGTGGTGTCCGGCAAGGGCCGGCGTCGCCGCTGGTCGTCGGCCGGTCCGGACGACCGGGACCCGCAGCCGCTGGGCCGGCTGGCCTCGCGGATCTCGATGGACCGCGGCTGGTCGTCGCGGCTCACCGACGCCACCGTGCTCGGCCGCTGGCCGCAGCTGGTCGGCTCCGACATCGCCGACCACTGCACCCCGATGTCGCTGCGCGACGGCGAGCTGACCCTGCAGGCCGAGTCGACGGCGTGGGCGACCCAGCTGCGCACCCTGCAGCGCCAGCTGCTGACCCGCCTCGCGGCGGCCGTCGGGCCGGACGTCGTGCGCCGGATCCGGGTGGTCGGGCCCAGCGGTCCGAGCTGGCGGCACGGCCCGCGACACGTCCGCGGCCGCGGCCCGCGTGACACCTACGGCTGACCGGCCGGCGTTTGCGCAGGTCACGGCGTCGTCCCGGGACTGCGCAGCGACCACGACCGGTGCGACACGCCGAGTGACGATCCGCTGTACCGAGCGCTCCCACCAGCGCAGACGGGCCGTCCGCACTCGCTGGACGCCCCGGATCCCGGCACGGGTGAGGGGCGCGGCACGGGGGAGCGCGGCCCTCTCCGCCCCGGTGAGCGCGTCATGACAGCGCCGCCGCCCCGCTCACCACCGCCGGGGTACGTCCGGTCCCGCACCGGACGCCGTTCGCCCGTCTGTGGCGATTCTGGGCGGGTCCTGGCCGGTTTTCTGTCAGGGCCGACAGGTAGACTCCTCGCAGTGTTCCCGGGTGGCTCCCCGCGCGCGTTCGACCGCGTACGGCAGGAGCGCCCGGTCGGTGGAACCGGACCGGTGGCCGTCGCGCAGCAGCGCGCCGCGGCGCCGGGCCCGGTTCACGTGGCGAGGAGAACCAGCAGCTCGTGGCTCAGGACAAGGCAGCGCAGAAGAACGCCTACGGCGCGTCCTCCATCACGGTCCTCAAGGGCCTGGAGGCGGTCCGCAAGCGGCCCGGCATGTACATCGGTTCCACCGGAGAGCGGGGCCTGCACCACCTGATCTGGGAGGTGGTGGACAACTCGGTCGACGAGGCGATGGCCGGCCACGCCTCCAAGGTCGTGGTGACCCTGCAGCCCGACGGCGGCGTCCGCGTCGAGGACGACGGGCGCGGTATCCCGGTCGAGATGCACCCGGTGGAGAAGAAGCCGACCCTCGAGGTCGTCCTCACCAGCCTGCACGCGGGCGGCAAGTTCGACGACAAGTCCTACGCCGTCTCCGGCGGTCTGCACGGCGTCGGCGTCTCGGTGGTCAACGCACTGTCCACCGCGCTCGACGTGGAGGTCCACGTCGACGGCGCGATCTGGAAGCAGCACTACGACCGCGCCAAGCCCGGCGAACTCGTCCAGGCCGGCACCACGAAGAAGTCCGACACCGGCACGACCATCGTCTTCTGGCCGGACCCGACGATCTTCGAGACGACGTCGTTCACGCTCGAGACGATCCGCCGCCGCCTGCAGGAGCAGTCGTTCCTGAACAAGGGCCTCACCATGGTCCTGCGCGACGAGCGGCTCCCGGAGAAGCCCGCGGCCGAGCTGCCCGGCACCGACGGGGTCGACGAGGACGGGAACCCGGTCGAGCCGGCCGTCCCGGCGGTCGACACCACCGCCGACGCCGACACCGAGCCCGACGCCGAGGGCTACGTCGCGAAGGTCAAGGAGTACGTCTTCCACTACCCGAACGGGCTGGAGGACTTCGTCGCGCACCTGAACAAGTCCAAGGACCCGATCCACCGCAAGATCGTCAGCTACACCGGCGAGGGCCCCGGCCACCAGGTCGAGGTCGCGGCGCAGTGGAACTCCGGCTACTCCGAGTCGGTCTACACCTTCGCGAACACGATCAACACCCACGAGGGCGGCACGCACGAGGAGGGCTTCCGGCACGCGCTCACCGCGACGGTCAACCGGTACGCCCGGGACAAGAAGCTCATCAAGGAGAAGGACCCGGCGCTGTCCGGCGACGACATCCGCGAGGGCCTCGCCGCGATCGTGTCGGTGAAGATCTCCGAGCCGCAGTTCGAGGGCCAGACCAAGACCAAGCTCGGCAACACCGAGGTCAAGTCGTTCGTCCAGCGCGTGTCGAACGAGTGGCTCGCCGACTGGTTCGAGCGCAACCCCACCGAGGCCAAGACGATCGTCAACAAGGCGGTCTCATCGGCGCAGGCCCGCATGGCCGCACGCCGGGCCCGGGAGCTGGTGCGCCGCAAGAGCGCCGCCGACATCGGCGGGCTGCCGGGCAAGCTGGCCGACTGCCGGTCGACCGACCCGGAGAAGACCGAGCTCTACATCGTGGAGGGTGACTCCGCGGGCGGGTCGGCCAAGTCCGGCCGCGACTCGATGATCCAGGCGATCCTGCCCATCCGCGGCAAGATCATCAACGTCGAGAAGGCCCGGATCGACCGCGTCCTCAAGAACAACGAGGTCCAGTCGATCATCACCGCGATGGGCACCGGCATCCACGACGACTTCGACATCACCAAGCTGCGCTACAACAAGCTGGTGCTGATGGCCGACGCCGACGTCGACGGCCAGCACATCCGGACGCTGCTGCTCACGCTGCTGTTCCGGTTCATGCGCCCGCTGGTCGAGCACGGGCACGTCTACCTGGCGGCGCCCCCGCTCTACAAGATCAAGTGGGGTGGCCGCGGCAGCGAGCCGGAGTACGCCTACTCCGACGCCGAGCGCGACGGGCTGATCGCCGCCGGCCGCGCGGCGGGCAAGAAGCTGCCTCGTGACGAGGGGGTCCAGCGCTACAAGGGTCTCGGCGAGATGGACCCGAAGGAGCTGTGGGAGACCACCATGGACCCGTCGAACCGGCTGCTGTGGAAGGTCAGCCTGGACGACGCCGCCACCGCGGACGAGCTGTTCTCGGTCCTCATGGGCGAGGACGTCGAGTCCCGCCGCTCGTTCATCACCCGTAACGCCAAGGACGTTCGCTTCCTGGACGTCTGAGGCCCGGCGGTCGAGGGCCGAAGCTGTAGCCGAGGCCCGGCGGTCGAGGGCCGAAGCTGTAGCCGAGGCCCGGCGGCCCACAGCACCCACCCCGTTCCGCATCAGCTGATCCGGACGGACGTACGAACACTCACGAGGAGACTTCGTGACGGACACGATCGATCCCTCCGTCCCCACCGCGGGTGGCGGGGAGGACGGCGGCGGCCGGGTAGAGCCGGTCGACATCCAGCAGGAGATGCAGCGCTCCTACATCGACTACGCGATGAGCGTGATCGTCGGACGCGCCCTGCCGCTGGTGGAGGACGGGCTCAAGCCGGTGCACCGCCGCGTCCTGTACTCGATGGGGGAGAACGGGTTCCGTCCCGACCGGTCCCCGGTCAAGTGCGCCCGCGTCGTCGGCGACGTCATGGGCAACTACCACCCGCACGGTGACTCGGCGATCTACGACGCCCTGGTGCGGATGGCCCAGCCCTGGTCGATGCGCTACCCGCTGATCAGCGGGCAGGGCAACTTCGGCTCCCGCGGCAACGACCCGGCCGCGGCCATGCGGTACTGCGTCGTCGGGGAGACCCGGATCCGGCTGGCCGACGGCTCGTCGCCCCGGATGGACGCGATCGTGCCGGACGCCCGGCCGCAGTCGGACAACCCGATCGACCTGAAGGTCGCCGACCGCAGCGGCGACCCGGTGCGCGCCGAGATGCTGTTCCACTCGGGCACGCACCCGACCCTGCGGATGACCACGGCCGAGGGCTACGAGCTCACCGGCACGCACAACCACCCGGTGCTCTGCCTGGTCGACGTCGCCGGCGTCCCGACGCTGCTGTGGAAGCTGCTCTCCGAGCTCCGGCCCGGTGACCGGGTGGCCCTGCAGCGTGTCGCGCACGCCGAGACCGGCTTCTGGGACACGACCGAGGCCATGGCGTCGTTCCTGCTCGGGGCCTTCGTGAGCGAAGGCTTCGTCTCGCAGGACCGCGCCGGTTTCAACAACGTCGACCGCGAGTTCTTCGACCTGGTGCTTGCCGCCTACGACCACGTCGTCGGCGGCCGGCGGTACGTCGGCACGCGGACCATCGCCTCCGGGTCCGAGCTCCACGAGCTGGACGTGCAGGACCTCACGGCGCTGCGGTCGAGCGTGCTCGGCCAGGTCACCGGCCGCTCGGCGGCCAAGCACGTGCCGGAGTCGGTCTGGTCCGGCACCCCGGCCGCGAAGCGGTTCTTCCTGCAGGCGCTGTTCGCCGGTGACGGGTCGTGCTCGGCGCTGCCGCGCAACACCGTGCAGCTGTCGTACTCGACGCGCAGCGATCGGCTCGCCCGTGAGGTCCAGCAGCTGCTGCTGGAGTTCGGTGTCGTCTCGCGGCGCTACACCCACGCGACCGGCGAGCACAAGGTCGTCGTGACCAACAAGCGGGACGCCCGGTTGTTCCGCGACCGGATCGGCTTCCTGGGCGTGAAGCAGGCGAAGCTGACCGAGATCCTGGGCGACGACACGGTGCGCAGCAGCGCGATGAGCACCGACCACGTTCCCGGGCTGGCCGCGTTCCTCCGCACCCACGGCGCGACCGACGAAGCCGACCGGACCTGGCTGCGCAAGCACAACATCGACCGGATCGAGCGCTGGGAACAGCGCTCGGACGAGATCCTGGCGCACATCGACGATCCGGACGCGCGGGCGATCGCCCAGGAGCTGGCCGGTGGCCGCTTCTACTTCGCCCCGGTCGAGACGGTCGAGGACGCGGGCGAGCAGGACGTCTTCAGTGTCCGGGTCGACACCGACGACCACTCGTTCGTCACCGATGGCGTCGTCAGCCACAACACCGAGTGCCGCCTGTCGCCGCTGGCCATGGCCATGCTGCAGGACATCGAGGAAGAGACCGTCGACTTCGTCGACAACTACGACGGCAAGACCCTCGAGCCGGTCGTCCTGCCCTCGCGGGTGCCGAACCTGCTGATCAACGGCAGCTCCGGCATCGCGGTCGGCATGGCGACGAACATCCCGCCGCACAACCTGCGCGAGGTCGGCGCCGGCGTCACCTGGTTCCTGGAGAACCCCGACGCCACCGACGACGAGCTCCTCGAGGCGCTGATGGAGCGCATCAAGGGGCCGGACTTCCCGACCCACGCCCTCATCGTCGGGCGCGAGGGGATCGAGTCGGCCTACCGGACCGGGCGCGGCTCGATCCGGACCCGCTCGGTCGTCGAGGTCGAGGAGGACTCCAAGGGGCGCACCACCCTGGTGGTCACCGAGCTGCCCTACATGGTGAACCCGGACAACCTCATCGAGTCGATCGCGCACCTGGTGCGGGACGGCAAGATCGCCGGGATCTCCGAGATCGTCGACGAGTCCTCCGACCGGATCGGCATGCGGATCGTCGTCACGCTCAAGCGCGACGCCGTGGCCAAGGTCGTTCTGAACAACCTGTACAAGCACACGCAGCTGCAGCACAGCTTCGGCGTGAACATGCTGTCGATCGTCGACGGGGTCCCGCGCACGCTGCGGCTCGACCAGATGATCCGGCACTACGTCCGGCACCAGATCGACGTCATCGTCCGGCGGACCCGGTTCCGGCTGCGCAAGGCCGAGGAGCGGGCCCACATCCTGCGCGGTCTGGTCAAGGCGCTCGACGCGCTCGACGAGGTCATCGCGCTGATCCGGGGGTCGGCCACGGTCGACGTCGCCCGGGCCGGCCTGATCGACCTGCTCGACGTCGACGACATCCAGGCCCAGGCGATCCTGGACATGCAGCTCCGCAGGCTCGCCGCGCTGGAGCGTCAGAAGATCGTCGACGAGCTGGCCGAGCTCGAGGAGTACATCGCCGACCTCAACGACATCCTGGAGCGCCCCGAGCGGCAGCGCCAGATCGTCCGCGACGAGCTCAACGAGATCGTCGAGAAGCACGGCGACGACCGGCGGACCCGGATCATCGGCGACGACGGCGAGGTCACCGACGAGGACCTCATCGCGGTCGAGGACGTCGTCGTCACGATCACCCGCGGCGGCTACGCCAAGCGCACCAAGACCGACCTGTACCGCGCCCAGAAGCGCGGCGGGAAGGGCGTGCAGGGCGCGCAGCTGAAGCAGGACGACATCGTCAACCACTTCTTCGTCTGCTCCACGCACGACTGGATGCTGTTCTTCACGAACAAGGGCCGGGTCTACCGGCTCAAGGCCTACGAGCTGCCCGAGGCGAGCCGTACGGCCCGTGGCCAGCACCTGGCGAACCTCCTGGCGCTGCAGCCGGACGAGGAGATCGCCCAGGTCATGCAGATCAAGGACTACAACGCCCGGCCGTATCTCGTCCTCGCGACGCGAAATGGTCTGGTCAAGAAGTCCAAGCTGTCGGACTTCGACTCCAACCGCTCCGGTGGCCTGATCGGCATCAACCTGCGCGACGACGACGAGCTGGTCGGCGCCGTGCTCTGCTCCGCCGACGACGACCTGCTCCTGGTCTCGGCCGAGGGGCAGTCGATCCGCTTCACCGCCGCCGACGACGCACTGCGCCCGATGGGCCGCGCGACCTCCGGTGTGCTGGGGATGCGCTTCAACTCCGGCGACCAGCTCCTGGCCCTCGGTGTGATCCGTCCGGACACCTACCTGCTGGTCGCGACCACGGGTGGCTACGCGAAGCGGACACCGATCGAGGACTACCCGGTGCAGGGTCGTGGCGGAAAGGGAGTGTTGACCCTCCAGTACGACCGTCGGCGTGGCACGCTGGTCGGTGCACTCATCGTCGGCATCGACGACGAGCTGTACGCGATCACCTCCACGGGCGGAGTCATCCGGACCTCCGCACGCGAGGTGCGGAAGGCCGGCCGGCAGACGAAGGGAGTCCGCCTGATGAACCTGGGCGAGAGCTCCACGCTGCTGGCGGTGGCCCGCAACGCGGAGGAGACCGAGGAGGACCCGGGCCAGCAGGCGTAGGCCCTCCGCGGGTGGCCGGTTCCGGTGGACCGGTTGCCCGCGGGAGCCGGCACGGCCCGGATCGTCCGTCCGCCAGAGCGACGAACAGCGAGGAGAGCTCCAGCTCGTGAGCACCGACGACCGCACCCCGTCGACGGACGAGGGCCGCACCGTCGCCACCGAGGCCGAGCAGGCCGGCGGACCGGCTGCGGGCACCTCGGAGCCCCGGGACCCGTCCGGCCGGCCCAGTCCCGTGCCGCGCAACGGCGCCGCGCCGCCCCCCGAGGAGCACCCGGACCAGCAGCAGGGCGGTGGCGCCTCGCCGCCGCCGTGGCGGCGGGTACCGGACCGGCACGGCGACGGCGGCGACCACCACCCCACGGTGGCGGACTCGCTGCTGAGTGACGCGCCGACGGCGTTCCTCGACGGCCCCGACCGGTCGGGCGGCAAGGCGGGCGCTGCGGCCGGGGCCGCCGGCGGTGCGGCCGCCGGTGCCGGTGGGGCGGCTGCCGCACGCGACCGGGACGACCGCTCGTCGGGCCGGGACTCGGGCAAGGACTCGCCGAGGGCATCGGTCCGGAACCGGCCGCCGCGCCAGGCGCTGCTGCAGCTCAAGCGGCTCGACCCGTGGTCGGTCCTGAAGATGGCGCTGGCGCTGTCGGTCGTGCTGCTGCTGGTCTGGATGGTCGCCGCGGGCGTGCTCTACGGCGTCCTCGGCGGCATGGGCGTCTGGGACCGGCTGAACGGCACCTACGCCGACCTCGTGACCGGGCAGCAGGAGATGGGCGGATCGCTGATCAGCGCCGGCCGCGTGTTCCTGCTCGCCTTCGTCGTCGGCCTGATCAACAGCCTGCTCTTCGCCGTCGCCATGACGATCATGGCGTTCGTCTACAACGTCACCGCCGACCTCGTCGGCGGCGTCGAGGTCACGCTCTCCGAGCGGGACTGAGCACCACACACGCGTCGTCGCACCGCACGGGTTCGAGCAGGTCGGCGGGACCCCCCGCCGTAACCCGCTCGACCCCGTGCGGTAGTGTTCTCCCTGCTGCACGGGCCTATAGCTCAGTTGGTTAGAGCGCATCGCTGATAACGATGAGGTCGCTGGTTCAAATCCAGCTAGGCCCACACTTTCTCCCTCCGAAGTCCTCGTGAGGAGCTCTCGATGAAGAAGCTGATCGTCCTCGCCGCAGTCGCTGCGGCCGCGTACGTGGGCTGGTCCCGCTTCCGCGACGTGGGCTCCGAGGACCTCTGGCACGAGGCCACCACCCGCTGATCCCGGTGCCCCGGGTATCGTGGGCGTGCACCATCCCGGGGACGTAGCTCAATTGGCAGAGCACCGCCTTTGCAAGGCGGGGGTTAGGGGTTCGATTCCCCTCGTCTCCACCCCTCTGACCACCGGAAACGCTGGTCTCTGTCGCTCGCTTTCAAGGCTCTGGCACTGACGGTGGCAATGAACCGTCGCTGAGCATGACGTGGCCCGCACCCAGCGCTGCACGGGATGCTCACCGACGAGCAGCGCGCCCGCGTCGCCGCCGAGGACGGCACCGGCGCCCTGACCCGCATCCTGCGCCGCGCCGAGCTCGCCGGCCACGACCCGGACCGGGTCCTCGACGACGCCGTCGAGCGGGGTTCGCTGACCGGGGCCCGCAACGTGTGCAACGTGCTGTACTCGCGGATCCGCGACACCCACCGGTTCGACCCGGTCGGCGACACGTGGGCCGACTGGACCCCGCGCACCGACGACGCGGAGTGGAATACCTACCTCGCCCACCTCGCTCACGCCGCCGACGACCGCGACGCCGCCGCGCAGGCGCCGCAGTGGGCGACCGCAGCGTTCGGCGACGTCCCCACCGACCTGGTCGAGTAGTCCGAGTGGAAGCGCACCGTCGGCCGTGTGGCGGCCTACCGCGAGCTACGTGGTCACGACGACCCGGCCGAGGCGCTGGGGCCGGTACCGAAGCCCGGCCAGGTCGAGGAGTTCGCGGCCTACCGGGCCGCGTGGCGGGCACTCGGGCGCCCGGAGATCGACCGGGAACACCTGGAGCTGTCCAATGGCCAGCTCCGCATGCGCATCCGCGCCTACGAGCGCGAGCTCGCCGCGGCGCCGCGCTACGTGGCGAACGAACTCGCCGGCACCCGCCAGTCCGCCGCCGAGCACCACCAGGCCGCGGCCCTGCAGCGCGCCGAGGCCGCGACCGCCGCGGACGAGGAGCAGCGGGAGCGTCTCGCCGCGGCCGCGGAGCAGTCCGGCCGGTTCGGTGAGCTGCTCGACCAGCGGGCCGAACAGCTCTAGCAGGTCGACCACGCCCGCACCACCTGGCTGGCCCACACCAGCCAGACCCGCGTCCAGGCGGAGCTGTCGAAGGCTGAGCTCTGCGCCCGCGACGCCGACGACGACCCCGACGAGCGCGTCACGGCCGCGGAGTGGAAGGCCGCCCACGATGCGGCCCTGGCCGCGGACGAGCCGCACCGCGAGGTCACCGAGGACGATGTCGACCGCGACGACCACGCCGGCCAGGGGTGCGACGCCGTCGACCCCGACGACGGATTCGAGGTTGATCACGCCACGGCCGAGGTCGACGACGTTGCGGAGGTCGACGAGGTGGCGGAGGTGGAGGACGTCGCCGAGACCGGGCACCGCGACCTCCGTGAGGTCGCCGACGAGCAGCCGGCCCCGGTGCTGGAGGACGTCGTCCGGGTCCCAGACGCTGAGGAGACCGCGGACAGCGTCGAGCACGCCGGACGCGTGCTCGACGAGATCCTCTACCGCGGCACCGTCGACGACGCCGAGGAGACCGACCACCGCGCCGAAGAACTCAACCGGTGGCACGACGACCAGGACGCCGTCGCCGAACACGAGACAGCTGGATGGGACGACAGCGAGGACTGATCAGGCGCGCGGAGCGGACCAGGCGGTCGGCTCCCCGTCCAGCGGCGGCGGCCCGTCGTGCTGCCACGACCACCGCAGCGTCGCGACGATGCCCTCACACCAGCCCGGCTGCTTCTCCAGCAGCCACGGCTGACGCTCGGCCATGCTCCGCTGCCTGGTACTCGGCCTCGATCGACTCCTCGCCCGCACGCAGCTGCTCGCCCGCACGCAGCTGCCGGTCGGTGCACGGCGAGCGGGCCGGATACGGCCGGCCCCAGCTCGGGACACGGGTGGCCCCGGCCAACCACATGCACGTGACGACCACGGCGGCGGTGTACCAGTCACCCGCACCGCGCTCAGTTCTTGAGCTCGGCGTTGACCCGCTCGCCCGGCCCGCGGCGGCGGGCGTGGGCTTCGTTGACATCCTTCTGGAACCGGGAGAGCTTCCGGTAGCGGCCGGTGTCGGGGTCCTTGCGTCGCCGTCGCTGCGGGACCGCGACGGTCGGCCCCGCACCCTGGTAGGCGGTGTCGGCCGCGGCGGGGATCTCGTGGGCGGTCAGGGCTTCGATGATGCCGTGCTCGCGGGCGGCGCCCATGTCGTGCCGCGCCCCGGGCAGCGGTGGTGAAATCCATACCAGGCGACCGATCGGGTCCGCGATGACCTGCACGTTCAACCCGTGGGCCTTGTGCTTACCGCTGTAGAACGCCCGGTCGTAGCCCGAGGCCATCCCGACCCGGTCGATCCGCAGCAGGGTGCCGTCGAGGATCACGAACGCCTTGCGCTTCGCGACCTCGACCGCCTGCTCCAGCGACGGCGCTTTCGCCGCGAGCAACTCGAGCCCCTCGCGGACGTAGCGGTACACCGTGGAGGTGCCGACCCCGAACCCACAGGCCAGCTCGGCGTAGGTGTCGTCCTTGCGCAGATGCGCCACCACGAGCAGGGCCTGGCGGCCGGCGGGTAGCTTGCGCCACCGGGTCTCTCGCTCGTTGCGGCGTCCACGCAGCAGGTCGGCGAGCAGCTTGAGCGCGCGGCTGGACATGGTCATCCCGGACGGGTAGGACAACACTTCGAAGCTCCTGGTTGGACGGTCTGGTCTCAGCAACCGCTCGTCTACCAGGAGCTTCACCCATTCGAGGTCACGCCACGCCGCACCCGCCCTGACCTGCCCGTCCAGCAGGTTGGCAAAGGCTCACTTTCCAGGTGCAGGCTACATCGACCCGCCCGAAGATCATCGTGTCCGCCGACGGGGACCGGGTGGTGTCCCACGTCGGGTCCCGGCTGGTGGCCGAGGTCTCGGACCGGACGACGCTGACCGGTGAGGTGTCGCAGGTGGTAGCGCGGTTGCGGCGCCCGCGCACCCGCCGCGACCTGGGCCAGACGCTGGTGATCGATCTGGACGCGACGACCGTGATCGCGCACTCGGACAAGGAGCAGGCCGCGCCGACGTTCAAGGGCACCTTCGGCTAGCACCCGATGCTCGCGTTCTGCGACAACACCGGCGAGTTCCTAGCCGCGACGCTGCGGCGCGGCAGCGCCGGCGCGAACACCGCCGCCGATCACATCAGCGTCTTCGACCAAGCCTTGGCCCAAGTTCCCGACGCCCACCGTCACGGGCACCCGATCCTGGTCCGCGCCGACACCGCCGGCTGCACCCACGCGTTCCTCGCGCACCTGCGTTCGCTGCGGAACGGTCGGTGAGCTGCGAGTTCTCCGTCGGGTGGGCGATCACCGACCGCGAACGCGCCGCCATCGGTGCGCTCGGGGACGGGATCTGGACCGCCGCGATCGACGCTGACGGCGAACCCCGCGACGGCGCCGCGGTCGCCGAGCTCACCGGGCTGCTTCCCGCCGCGTCGCTGGCCGGCTACCCCGAGGGGACGCGGGTGATCGTGCGCCGCGAACGCCCACACCCCGCCGCGCAACTCGATCTGATGGAGACTTGCGACGGGTGGCGCTCCACCTGCTTCGCCACCGACACCCCGGTCGGGTAGCTCGCCTTCCTCGACGCCCGCCACCGCGCGCACGCCTGGGTCGAGAACCGCATCCGCACCGGCAAGGACACCGGACTCGGGCACTTCCCGTCCCGACAGTTCGCCATCAACGCAGCCTGGCTCACCGCGGTGATGCTCGCGGTCGACCTGCTGGCCTGGACCCAGCACCTGCTGCTCGACGACGAACTGTGCCGGGCTGAACCCAAGACCGTGCGCTACCGGCTGCTGCACACTGCCGCACGCCTCGTCCAAAGTGGACGCCGGTGCTTCGTTCGGATCCAGCGCACCCGAACCTGGGCCGGCGACCTCGCCGCCGCCTTCCACAGGCTCGCCGCCCTGCCCGTCCCCGCCGGCTGACCCGGCCACTTCGACCCGACGGACCCACGGAGCACCCGGCAGAACCGCACGCCGGTGACTCCCGCACGGCCATCACACGCGATCCGCTCAAGCACGCCGATTCAAGATCAATCAGCAGCTCCGTGAATGACCGGGGCTAGATGTGCTGTCCGGGCGCGTTGGCGATGGCCCGGCATGCGATCAACGATCTTGAAATGGGTGAGGGCCTCCGGTGTCAGATTTCAGGACATGCGCATAGCGTGTCGCAGGACATCCGCATAGCCGTGGTGACCACTGTGCTCGATGTCGAAAGCCCGGCTGGTGATCACCGCGGTTGTCCTCGAGGGTCGGTCGCAGAGTGAGGTCGCCCGCGCCTACGGGGTCTCCCAGTCGTGGATCAGCCGGCTGGTCGCTCGTTACCGCGTCGAGGCGTGCAAGGCGGTCGGGATCGGGCGCAACCTCGGGGTCAACGGGAACACTCTCGACCGCTGGACCTACTGTCTGACTAGCCGTCCTGACTGACTCGCCGTCGGAGCCGGGCCACCGGTCAGGTAGTGAAGGTGTTGTAGAGAGTCCACGTCGGTTCAGCCGATGAGGCCGGGTTTCCGTTGGATGAGCAGTGGTAGCTACCCGGGTTGTTGACCTCGTACTGATGGGCGGCCTTGTCGCAGGACGCCTTGTCCTGGAAAGTCGCGACGTACGTCCACTTCGTGTCAGCGTGAGCGACACCGAACGGCACAGCCGCGCCGACGACGAGGGCCAGTCCTCCGACGACCGCTGCGCGCCACCGGGTGGACAGACGACGACGCTCGGGCGTGCTGGCACCGGTGAGCTGCGTGTCGGTCGCTGCTGGAGTGCTCTGGATATCCATGCTGGTCCTCCTCCGGACGTGATCGAGACGGACCCCACCTTGCAGGACGATTTCGGGAGACCTCCCGAGCTCGCCTTGGCCACGCCCGGTGCGATGCGAGCGGCAGCCCCCGTTACCTTCTTGATCAAGCTCGGTGAAAGCTTGGGGTGGGTGGACGTGAAGGTCGTCGTCACCGGCGGGGGCAACGAACTCGGGGAGGCGATCGCCCGCAGGATGAGCAGGATGAGTTGCGAGGGCGCGTCGGTGGCCGTGCTCGACCGTGATCCGCGCGGCAAGACCATCGCGGACTTCTTGGCAGCGGTCGCAGGTGGGGCTGCCGTCTTCCACCAGGTCGACGTGACCGACGAGGCGGAGGTGTCGGCGGCGTTCGATGCCCTAGTCGATGAGTGCGGATCCATCACCACCCTGGTCAACAACGCCGGCTGCGGTTCACCGGTCGACACGGTCGGATCACGGCGTCGATGCAACAAGGGAGCAGGGGCAGCTCGCCTGGGCGAAGCCGGAGCTCAGGGTGTGGTGTCTGCTTCAGACGGAATGACACTGACGATGGCAATGAGCGGCCACCGTGTTCCGACATCACAGACACCGCATCCACGTGCCAGACTGCGCTGACCAGCGAAATGCAACGCAGCTCACACGATCCGTCCCTTTACAAGGCGGGGGTTAGGGTTCGATTCCCCTCGTCTCCACCAGCAGAAACACCGCGTGTCACTCCCCGTCCCGGTTGTCCTGGGGCGCATCCGGGGCACCCTCACCGCCCCGATCGCGGCAGCCTCGCCCCAGCGCAGTCCTGTTCGCACCGGCAACCGGATCAGCGCGCTGTAGTTCCCGCACACGTCGGCGAGCGCCGTGACCTGCACATGGTCGAGATGCTGCGGTGCCGCGACAGCCCCGGCCGAGAGGGCGGCACCCCCTCGGCCGGACTGCGAGGCAGCGGCCCGTCCTCGACCACCCGGCCGAGGATCTACGGGGTCCGCTGTCAGAGCACCTCTGCGAGCCAGGCCCGCGCGTCGACCATCATCTCGATCGTCTGGCTGTGTGCCATGTCGTAGGAGTAGTGGCTCACGTCCCACCCGCCGGCCTCGAGCTCGGCGATCACCTCGCGGGGCTGGTCGGGGCCGATGACCGGGTCCTTGGTACCCCACTGGAACAGCGCCGGACGGCCGTCTCCGCCGGACAGGTCGATGTCCAGGCCCAGCGTGCTCGGCGGGCCGGAACAGATGGCCCACACACCCGCGTAACGGGGCGCGTCCGCCTTGCCGGCCAGGGCGAGCGCCAGGTAGCCGCCCTGACTGAACCCGGCGAGGACGCAGCGCTCGGGCGGGACGCCCGCCTTCTCGGCCTCCTCGGCGATGAACGAGTCGAGTGCCGTGAGCGCCGGCGCGACGCCCGAGAGATCGTGTTCGAAGGTCTCGGTGTCCAGCGGCCACCATCCGGCGCCGTCGCCGTCGGGCATCGTCAGCGGCCCTCGAGGGGCGATGGCGGTGAACCGTTCATCCGGGTCGACCAGGGGGACGTACGAGGCGAGGTGATGCTGCTCGGCGGTGTATCCGTGCATGAGGAAGAGCAGGCGATCGACACCGTCGCGCTCGATCCGGTACTGCGTCAGCGACATGACAACGATGATCGCAGGGACGTCGGCGAGGTGCCGGTCGAACCGCTCATCGCGCCCACGCGGAGAAGCGCGGCTATCGCGCCAGCGCCGGCACCACCTGCTGCAGACCGTAGGGAATGCTGAGGACGGAGTTGAACGCCATCGCCGCTCCGGACGACGGTGCCGGGCTGAACGGCAGGAACAACGCGCGGCCCTCCCGGGCCACCCGTAGCCGGCTGAACAGCGGGTTCGCACGCACCTTCGCCTCGGTCGGGTCACCGGGGTCGATCAGGAGGACCAGCCGATCCACCTCGAGCAGGTCCAGACGCTCGGTGCTGAGCTGCGCGACGTCCCCGCCGGCCTCGAGCTGCCGGACGATCGGCGCGACGGTGAAGCCCAGCCCCTCGAGGAACTGGAGTTTGGGATCGGCCGCTCCGAACACGGCCCACTCCCCGGTCGCCGCCGGTTCGACGACGGCGACGGTCTTTCCCGCCCACTCCGGATGCGCCTGCCGCGCCGCAGTGACCTGCGCGTTCACGTCGTCGACGAGTTTCTGGGCCTGCGGCTGCCGGCCGAGGCTGCGTCCGGCCATGTCGGTCTGCACCGTCCAGGGAGCGGCGAAGTCGGCGAACCCGACCGGCTGCGCGACCGTCGGCGCGATGCGGGTCAGCGCCTCGTAGCTCGCCTGTGTCATCCCTGAGTAGAGGCCGATGATCAGGTCCGGGTGCAGGGACGCGATCTTCTCGAGCTGGTACTCGTCGCGCTCCCCGACGATCGCCGGGACCGTGCCGTTCCACAGCGCCTTCTCCCACGGCCAGCTCCCGTAGGGCCGCTCGCCGAAGAAGTCGACCACACCGACCGGGGCCACACCGAGTGCCAGAACGGGCTCCTGGTCGGTGTAGCCGACGGTCACGACCCGCTGGGCCTGCGCAGGCACCGTGGTCGTCCCGTACTTGTGCTGGACCGGCGCAGCGGACTGCTCCTCGTTCCCCGATGCGGCGGACGGCTCGCCGCCCGAGCACGCGGTCAGACCGAGCAGCGCCGCCACGGACAGGCCTCCGGTGACGAACGTCCGGCGGCTGACCCCGGACCGCGTGTCCCGCCCAGCAGTTCCCGACCCTGCAGACAACGGCTTCCCCCCGGAACGATGACTGCGACGGTAATGAGGTTAGGCATACCTGGTAACGCCGTCTACTCCCTGCGCAGGCCTCGGTACGAGGGGGCCGGCCTGTACGGCGCCTCTTCTACGCGAGGTCACCGAGCGGCGACGAGCGGGTCGTCCTGTCCGCTCTGGTCGGGCATGACGCAGTGCTCGCCTGCTCGTCGCCGCGGGCAACCGGGTCCGGCTCCGGGTGCGGCTCAGCCGCGGGTGGAACGCCAGGGACCGGTGATCGCGAGCACGTGGCCCGGGCTCTGGATGCCGGCGAACAGGAACGCGCGGTCCGGGCTGAAGTTCGGACCGGTGAACTCGCTGCCGTTGAGGTCGTTGCGGGCCATCGTGTACGGCCGTCCGGCGCCGTCCACCCCGAGCAGGTGCTGGACTCCCTCGCCGTCCTCGGCGACCACGACGCCGCCATAGGGCGACACGGTGATGTTGTCCGGGCCGTCGTAGTTCGAGCCGTCCTGGTCCGGGGTGGTGTTGACCGGGAAGATCACCTTCAGGGTGATCGTCTGCTTCGCGGGGTCGTAGAACCAGATCTGGCCGTCGTGGGGGTGCACGCTGCCGTCGTCGAGCCGGGCGTAGCTGGCGACGATGTAGGCGCCGCCGTCGCCCCACCAGGCGCCCTCGAACTTGCGGCTGCGGGTGATCCGGTCCTCAGGCAGCTGCTTGCGGGTCGAGACGCTCGCGGCCAGCCGGTCCGGGACGTCGGACCACTCGACCCGGTAGGTCGTGCCGACCTTCGTCGCCTCCGAGAGGTCGCGCACGTGCCGGCCGTCGCACGTCGCACGCATGGCCTGGAACGTTCCGGCGGTGCTGCCGCCGGGGGCCTCGGCGATCGCCTTGAGCGCCCACGTGGCGCCGTGGAAACCCTTCGGCGGGATCCAGCGGTAGAGCAGGCCGTTCGGGCCCGCCGCGTCCTCGGTGAGGTAGATCGTGTGGTTCCGCGGGTCGACCGCGACGGCCTCGTGGGAGAAACGACCCAGCATCTTCAGCGGGACGGGGCTGTTGCCGGGGTTCTCCGCTCCGCGCGGGCTGACCTCGAACACGAACCCGTGGTCCTTGGTCAGGCCGGACGTGCCTGCCTTCGCCTCGGTCTCCTCGCAGCTCAGCCAGGTCCCCCACGGGGTGACGCCGCCGGCGCAGTTGTTGTGCGTCCCGGCGACGCTGACGTACTCGCCGATCCGCGTGCCGTCGCGTCCGACGTCGACGTTCGTGGTGCCGCCGCCACCCGCCGGGTCGTAGGTGAGGCCGGGACGATTCGGGACCCGGTGCGGTTCGTCGCCGCCGATCTCGTGGTTGTTGACCAGGGTGTAGCCGTTGCGCGGGCCCGGGAAGCAGGCCGTGCCGTCGGTGTCGCTGGGGGTCGGCTCGCCGCCGTCGGTCAGCCTCGTCACCCCCGCCTCGGCCACGACGGTGTACCGGAAGCCGCGCGGCAGGGCGAGCAGCTTGCGCGGGTCGGCGACCACCGGCCCGTAGCCGGCGGCCGGCGACGGGTCGGCGAACGCCTCGGGGGAGGCGAGGGTGCCGACGGTCCCGGAGAGACCGATGCCGAGGCCGGCCAGCGCGGACGCGCGGAGCAGGGAGCGCCGGGAGAGCCCGTCGGTGTCGGTGTGGTTCGTACCGGCGTGGTGGGAATCGTGCAGAGAGGTCATGCGTGCCTCATTCGCGTGGTGGGAGAGGCTCACCCCAGAGGACCTCGGGTAACGGAGGGTGACGATCACTCGACGAGACGATCAACATCTGCGTTCCACCCCGGCCTGTCGTCCCACATCACGGCCGGTACGGGACATGATCGGCGGGTTGCGTTGCCGTGTACCCGTCACCTCGACGGATCCGATGGAGTGATCATGAATCTGTGGGGCTCGCGTGCCAGGGGGACCTCGTCGCCGGACGAGACGACTGCGGAGTCCGGGCAGGTGAACCGGCGTGCGTTCCTCACCACCACCGGCGCGGCCGCCGCGCTGGCCGGGGCCGCGGTCGTCGTGCCGTCGTCGGTCGCGGAAGCGGCCGAGCCGGCCGCCGAGGGCCGCAAGGACAAGCGGCCGCTGATCGTCGGGCACCGCGGGGCGTCCGGCTACCGGCCCGAGCACACCCTGGCGTCCTACGAGCTCGCCGCCCGGATGGGCGCGGACTTCATGGAGCAGGACCTGGTGCCGACCAAGGACGGGCACCTCGTCTGCCGGCACGAACCGGAGATCGGCGGTACCACCGACGTCGCGGACCACCCCGAGTTCGCCTCGCGGAAGCGGACGAAGACCATCGACGACACCCCGTACACCGGCTGGTTCACCGAGGACTTCACCCTCGCCGAGCTGCGGACGCTGCGTGCCAACGAGCGGGTCCCGAAGGAGCGCCCGCACAACACCCTCTACAACGGACGCTTCCAGATCCCGACGTTCGAGGAGGTCCTCGAGCTGCGCACGCGCCTGTCCAAGGAGCTGGGGCGCGAGGTCGGGATCTACCCCGAGCTGAAGCACTCGACGTACTTCCGCAGCATCGGGCTGCCGCTGGAGCAGCGGTTCCTCGACATCTTCAACCGGTCGGGCCTCAACCGGCACGGTGCGCCGGTGTTCGTGCAGTCCTTCGAGGTGGGCAACCTGCGCTGGCTGCGCAGCCGGCTCAAGGTGCGGCTGGTGCAGCTCACCGACGCCACCGGCGGCCCCGCCGACCTCAAGGCGGCAGGCAAGCCGCGGACCTGGGCCGACATCACCTCGGCCGCCGGGCTGCGTGAGGTCGCGACCTACGCCGACGCCGTCGGGCCCGCCACGACGCAGGTCGTCCCGGTCACCCCGGACGGCGGACTCGGGAACCCGACCTCGCTCGTCTCCGACGCCCACGCGGCCGGGCTGCTCGTGCACCCGTACACGTTCCGCAACGAGAACGCGTTCCTGCCGCCGAAGCTGCGCCGCCCCGGCGGGGACGACGACTACGGCGACGTCTTCGCCCTCTACGACGCCCACCGCAAGGCCGGGGTCGACGGGTTCTTCACCGACAACACCGACACCGCGATCATCGCCCTTCGCTAAGCCGAGGCCCGTGCCTACGGCAGTGCCCAGCACGCCGACCTCGATGTCAACACGTCGGTTGCGCCGCCGCGTTGAACAGGGCATCCTCGATGTATCGAACGCTAGTTCGACTACTGGGTGTGTTCTGTGAGGTGTGCTGATGCAACTCGGTCTGTTCGACCACGGCATGCCGCGCGCAGCGGACGATGTCGCCTGCGGCAGGATGCTGGCCGTGGCGGCTCCGGATAGTGCTCTCGACACGGCGGAGCTGCGCAAGTCCCGGGGAGCGTTCTTCACCCCCGAGCCGGTAGCTCGCCACATAACGGACTGGGCGGTCCGGTCCACGGCTGACCGGATCCTGGAGCCGTCGTGTGGCGAGGCGTCGTTCCTGCTCGCGGCGGTCGACCGGTTGGCGGCGCTGCGTGCTCCGGGTGCGGAGGACTCCGATCTCGGACACCTCGACGGTATCGAGTTGCATGCCGATTCCGCGCGGGCTGCGGAAGAGATCCTGTCGAGGGTCGGTGTTGACGCTCGGATCAGTACGGGCGACTTCTTCTGCTGCGAACCGACAGGTAGTTACGACGTCGTCATCGGCAACCCGCCCTATGTTCGCTATCAGGATTTCTCCGGTGAGGCTCGCACTCGGTCCAGAGAGGCTGCGTTGCGTGCCGGTGTCGCCCTTTCGCGGCTTGCGTCGTCTTGGGCTGCCTTCACGGTGCACTCTGCATTGTTCCTGCGGCCCGGCGGTCGCATGGGACTGGTCCTTCCGGCAGAGCTTCTGAGCGTGAACTACGCTGCCGAGATCCGCCGATTCCTGCTCGATTCGTTCGAGCGGGTCGAGCTGGTTCTATTCAACGAGCGAGTGTTCCCCGGAGTGCTCGAAGATGTCGTTCTGCTTCTGGCTGAGGGATACCGTCAGGGGCCCACCGAGCAGGCCACAGTTCGATATGCGCAGAACGCCGGGGCGCTCGCTGCCCTCGACACCAAAGTACGTGTGTGGCAGCCGGTGCGCGCCGAGGACAAGTGGACCCCGTCATTGCTGCCCGAAGATGCCCTCGGCGCCTACGCCGGTCTCCTCTCAGGGGGCGGATTCGTTCCGCTCGAGGCGTGGGGTGACACGACCCTGGGGATGGTGACCGGCAACAACCGTTGGTTCTGTTTGTCACCGGAACGTGTCGCCGAGCTCGGGCTGGAGGCGCGCGACCTGGAACGCCTGTGCCCGCCGGGGAGTCGCCACCTGCGCGAGCTCGAGTTCTCTCCCGCGACGTGGTCGCAGCTGGGCGAGACTGGTTCGGCGACCTGGTTGTTCCGCCCGTCCGGTGAGCCGTCGCGGGCTGGGTGGGACTACATCGCCGCGGGTGAGGCCGACGATGTCCACACGGCGTACAAGTGTCGGGTTCGGACGCCGTGGTGGCGGGTACCGATCAGTGAACCGGCCGACATGCTGGTCACGTACATGAACGCCGACACGCCTCGGCTGACCAGCAATATCGCACGAGTTCGGCACCTCAACTCAGTGCACGGCCTCTACCTGTCCCCGGATCTACGTGCGCTCGGCACGAGTCTCCTGCCGCTGGCCTCGTTGACATCGATGACACTTGTCGGCGCCGAGACCGTCGGACGTTCCTACGGCGGAGGCATGCTCAAGCTGGAGCCCAAGGAGGCTGACCAGCTCCCGGTTCCGCATCCGGATGTCGTTCGAGCAGCACAGCCTGCACTCGAACGGGTCCGGCCCAAGATCGCCTCACTGCTCGCGAACAAGTCCGGAGTGGTCGCAGCAGCCGCGCTGATCGACGATGTCCTGCTCGAAGGGGAACTTGGTGTGGCTCGTTCCGAGATCGCCGCGTTACGCGAGGCTCACGCCGGGCTGACGGCACGTCGCTTTGCGCGTGGTCGGGATGCGAAGTAGCCGGGGCATGGGTGGGAGGATCAGTGCGATGAGAACGCTGTCGTCCCAGCGGCGGTCCTGATGGCTGCGAAAGAGGACTCCTTCAGCCCGTTCGATGACGTCCTTCTCGACGTCGATGTATCGCAGCCGTGGGCTCATGACCAAGGGGATTCCCCGGTTTATGAGCCGTCATACGACACGCTGAATAAGATTCTCGCGGTCGCAGTCGAGCGAGGCAGTGTCAGGCAGAGCGGAATCTTCGCCAACGGCATCGACGTCTGGATCGCCCACGAGCTTCGGCGTGCCGGTTTCAGTGCTGATGAAGTCTGGCCCCGCCCGACCCGTCCCCGCATCCTCCCGCGTGAACTCGCGATGCTCCTCGAGTCACTTCCGCCCAAGCTCCGCGATGATCTGGCACCCCGGATCGCCGGGATGCCGGCGATCGCGCCGGTCGATGCGAAGGTGCTCGGACGTGCCTATGAGAAGCAGGTCGACGTCGCCATCGCGCGGTGGGACCGTGGTCCCGAGGTGCTCATCAGCACGAAGGCGCAGCTGTCCAGCTTCGGCAAAAACCTGCCCAATAGGTTCGAGGAGTCCTACGGCGACGCCGGCAATCTGCGTGGGCGTTACCCGCTGGCCGCCGTCGGCTACTTCTTCGTCCAACGCGCGACGATCACTCGGGACGAGCCCGCCGCGTTCGAGCGCACCATCGACATGGTCCGGAAGCTCCGCGCCGCCGGCGACGTGAACGGATACTCCGCCACGGCTTTGTTGCTGGTCGACTGGACCACGGATGAGGAGGGGGCGATACGGACGTCGGTCATCGAGGACGTGGTACCCGATGACATCGCCGCACCGCAGTTCTTCACAACCATGATCGATACCGTTCTGGCGGCGTCACCAGTTACCTATCACGTCGCGGTTCGTGAGGCGCGGGAACGACGGGTCTTGCCGCTTCCGGAGAATCCTGACAGCTGAACGGCGACCGAATGGATCAGGGCCGATCGTCGTATCCCTACCCCAGCTGCGCGAGGATCGCGGCCTCGAACGGTGACGGGGCCGAGGCGTCTGCGGACGCCCGGCCCGCCGCGTACAGCCCGGCGGCCGTCCACGCCTGCACCTCCTGTGGCGGCTGCTCCAGCCGGTTCTCCCGCTGGTCGGCGTCCTGCCACACGTCGACGATCCGGTCGTTGAGCACGCCGCGGTCCTCGGCGCCGCGGGCGAACTCGGGCAGTAGCCCGGTGACCCGGTGCACGCGCCGGCACCGGGCGCGGAGCTCCTCGGCCAGCGCGTGGAAGCCGTGGCGCCGGAGGCCGTCGGCGACGTGCAGGCTCTGCCACAGCCAGGAGCTCCCGGTGTGGTAGCCGCCCGGCCAGTACCGGACCTCGTCGGCGTGCAGGGTCCGGAGCCCCGCCGAGCAGAGCAGGCCCGGGCCGAAGAGCTGCCGTACGACGTCGTCGCGGTACGGCGCGGCGTCGGCGCCGTCGAGCAGCCCGCTGTACAGCAGGTGGCCCATGTCGCTGGTCCGGGTGCGCAGTGGCCGTCGTGCCCCGTCCGGGCCGTGGTCGAGCGCGGCGGCGAAGAAGCCGGGGCCGTCGTCGCCGTCGATCCAGAACCGGTCGAAGACGCTGCGGCGCAGCCGGTCTGCGCGCTCGGTGAGTGCATCGTCCGAGGTCCGGTGGGCCGCGGCGCGCAGCGCGTCGTAGACCGCCGCCTGGACGTCGAGCGCCGCGACGGGCCGGTCGAAGTCCGGCAGCGAGCCGTCGGCGTGGCTCAGCGCGTCCGGCGAGTCCCGCCAGGTCTGGTTCTCCAGGCCTCCGGGGTTGATCCGCCGGTAGGTCAGCAGGCCGTCGGGATCGTCGTCGACGTGCCGGCACAGCCAGGCGACGGCCTCGTCGACGCAGGCGGACAGCGTCCGGCGGCTGCCGTCGCGTCGCTCGACCTCGTCCTCGGCGGCGTCCGGGCAGTCGTCGAGGTACCGGATCGCGGCGCTGACGAACAGCGCGGTCGTGTCCACCGACCCGAAGTACGGCCAGCCCCAGCCGTTGCTCGTGGTCAGGGCGCGGGCCACCGGGTCGTCGGGGTCGCGCCATTCGTGGAGGATCTTGCCGGGCTCCTCCTCCCTCGCCGCGTCGTGCCGGATGCCCTGACCGCGGGCCAGTGTCTCGATCGTCGTGCGGCGCAGCAGCGGGAAGTGGTCGCCGATGAACTGCTCCACCCGCAGCGAGTCCCGCCCGAACACGGCCTCGAACTTCCGCAGCTCGGGGTCGGCCAGGCCAGGGTCGTCGGCGGTGGTCGCGGCGTGCAGCGGACCGGCGGCGCCGACGTCGTCGAGCTCGGTGACGTGGGCCAGCGCGAGCAGCGCGTGCTCGGGCGTGATCGGCGGAACCCGGAACGCGGTCCGCATCCTCCGGCAGCCCACCACGGCGTCGGCCGGCCCGAGATGCCCGACGACGTCGGTGAGGTCGCTGTCGGTGCTGCTGCCGCCGCTGCTGTCGCCACGCGCCATCAGGACCGCGCCTTCACCCCGCGCACCAGCCCGCCCAGCAGCACGCTCGCCATCCCCTTGATCAGCTGCGGTTCACCGATGGGCAGCCGCTGGTCGGTCTCGATCGCGTAGCTGATCTCGGTGCCCGATCCGGACGGGCGCAGGGTCACCTCACCGCGGTAGTTGCGCAGCGGCACCCCGGCCAGCGCGCGGTAGGCCAGCCGGTGCCCGGGCTCGAACGCGGTGATCTCCTCGACGATCGGGCCCGGCGAGCCGATGCCGGCCTTGCGGATCGCGCCGACGCCGTTCGGCTCCGGGTTGCCGGGCTTCGTGACCTGCACCTTCAGGCCCGGTAGCCAGGTCGCCATCCCCTCGTGGTCGGCGAGCGCCGCCCACACGGTGTCGGGCGGGTCGGGCACGGTGCGGACGGACGTCGCTCGGGGCATGGCCGGAACCTACCGGCGAGTACAAGAAACTGGGAAGAATCCTGGTCGTCGATGTCGAGAACGTGTCGCCGGCTCCGACTCCCTGGTGTACGCGGCCACACCGGGCCGCACCGACACGAGGAGAACACGATGGCCAAGTACCTGATGCTCAAGCACTACCGCGGCGCGCCCACCCCGGAGGGCTTCGTGCCGATGGACCGGTGGACGCCCCAGGAGGTCAGCGATCACATCCGGTACATGCGCGACTTCGCCGACCGGCTCGTCGAGACCGGTGAGTTCGTCGGCGAGCAGGCGCTCGCGCCGGAGGGCACCTGGGTCGCCTACGACGGCGAGGGGCGCCCGCCGGTCGTCGACGGCCCGTTCGCGGAGACCAAGGACCTGATCGCCGGCTGGATGATCATCGACGTGGACAGCTACGAGCGTGCCCTCGAGCTGGCGGCGGAGCTGTCCGCGGCACCCGGCGCAGGCGGCGAGCCGATCCGCGAGTGGCTCGAGCTGCGCCCGGTGATGACCGAGCCGCCGACCGTGCAGGAGTGAGGCAGGCGTGGACGGTGAGGTGAGCGTGGACAGCGAGGCAGGCGTGGACGGTGGGGCAGGCGTGGATGCGGCGCTGCTGCGGAGCCTCACCCCGCGCGTGCTGGCGATCCTCGTCCGTCGCGGAGCCGACTTCGCGACGGCCGAGGACGCCGTTCAGGACGCGCTGGTGGAGGCGCTGCGGGTGTGGCCGTCGGACCCGCCGCGGGAGCCGCTGGCCTGGCTGGTCACGGTCGCCCGGCGCCGGTGGCTCGACGCGGTGCGGTCCGACGAGGCACGCCGCCGTCGCGAGGACCTGATCGACGCCGAACCGGAGCCGGGTCCGGCGCCGCCGGCCGACGACACCCTGGCGCTCTACTTCCTGTGCGCGCACCCGTCGCTGACGCCGTCGTCGGCGGTCGCGCTCACGCTGCGGGCCGTCGGCGGCCTCACCACCCGGCAGATCGCCCAGGCCTACCTGGTGCCGGAGGCGACGATGGCGCAGCGGATCAGCCGCGCCAAACGGACCGTCTCCGGGGTGCGGCTGGACCGGGCGGGCGACGTCGGCACCGTCCTGCGCGTGCTCTACCTGGTGTTCAACGAGGGGCACTCCGGTGACGTCGACCTGGCCGCCGAGGCGATCCGGCTGACCCGGGCGCTGTCGTCGTCGATCGACCATCCGGAGGTACGGGGCCTGCTCGCGCTGATGGTGCTGCACCACGCGCGGCGCGCGGCCCGGACCGCACCGGACGGCAGCCGGGTCCCGCTCGCCGAGCAGGACCGGAGCCGCTGGGACACCGCCGCGATCGCCGAGGGCGTCGCGATCCTGCAGGCCGCGCTGGCCCGCGACCGGCTCGGCGAGTTCCAGGCCCAGGCCGCGATCGCGGCCCTGCACGCCGACGCGCCCCGGGCCGAGGAGACCGACTGGCCCCAGATCGTCGAGTGGTACGACGAGCTGGTCCGGCTCACCGACAGCCCGGTCGTCCGGCTCAACCGGGCCGTCGCGGTCGGTGAGGCCGACGGTCCGCGCGCCGGTCTCGCGGCGCTGGCGGAGCTGGACGACTCGCTGCCGCGGCACACCGCCGTGGCCGCCTACCTGCACGAACGCGACGGCGACCCGGTGACCGCGGCCCGGCTCTACGCCGAGGCGGCGCACGCGGCGTCGGACCGGGCGGAGCGGGTGCACCTGACCCGGCAGGCGGCGCGGCTCAACTCGCGGGCGTGACCGTCGCCCGGGCGTAGAGCGCGCGGACGTCGTCGGACAGCACCGCCGCGAACGACGTGTCGGCGGTCGAGCCGCCCTCCTCGAACCCACCCGTCACCCCGACGAGATCGGTGCCGTGCGGCCCGGCCAGCCACGGACCGCCGCTGGTGCCGTCGGGCAGGCCGGGGACGTCGAGGCGCAGCTGGGTGGGGGAGAGCTCGTCGACCCGCCCGGTGACCGCGGCGGGGCGTTCGGCGCCGACCGGGTAGCCGACGGCGGTGACGCTCGTGCCGGTGGGAGCCGGGCCGAACACGAGGTGGTCGGCACCGGTGACCTCCTGGACCGGGGTGCCGTCGTCCCGCTCGACCTGCAGGAATGCGACGTCGTGGTCCGGGTCCGCGCCGTTCGCCCAGGCCGGGTCGAGCAGCACTGAGGTGACCCGCCACGTCCCGGACGGGGCGACGCCGTCGTGGTAGCCGGGGGCGAAGCTGATGTCGGTGCTCGGCGCGGCGCCGTCGCCCTCGGACGCGCAGTGCGCCGCGGTGACCACCAGGTTCCCGGCGGGGGAGTCGACGACCGAGCCGGTGCAGAAGTGCGTGCCGGGCGGCCCGTCCGGCCCCTCGAACAGCGCACCGGTCGCCGGCCATGGCGTGCCGGGGTCGTCCCGGGCGGCGGGGACGTTCGCCGCAACCAGCACCGCGGTGACCACGAGCGCGGGCAGCAGCACCGCAGCCGGACGGACGCGTCCGCCCCGCCACCGGTCGAGCGCCATGCCGACCTCCCGTCCCACCCGTCGGTACCGACGGTAGCCCCCGGCCCCGCCGCCCCGCGTACCCTGCCGGTACCCGCACCGCCGATCCTGCGAGGACCTTCGTGAGCGCTCCGACCCTCACCGCCGCCGAGATCGCAGGCATGATCGACCACGCGATCCTCAAGCCCGAGCTCACCCGCGACGACGTCGACGCCCAGCTCGACACGGCCGCGCGCTACGGGATCTTCAGCGTGTGCGTCCGCCCCGGCGACGTCGCGCACGCCGTCGCCCGGCTCGCCGGCAGCGGCGTCGCGGTCGGCACGGTGATCGGCTTCCCGCACGGCACGACCAGCACCGCGGCCAAGGTCGCCGAGTCCCGGCAGGCGCTGGCCGACGGCGCCGCCGAGCTCGACATGGTGGTCAACATCGGGTTGCTGCGCAGCGGCCTGACCGACGACGTCGAGGCCGACATCCGGGCCGTCGTCGAGGCGGCGGGGGAGCACGTCGTCAAGGTCATTCTGGAGACGGCGTTCCTGACCGACGACGAGATTGTCGCCGGCTGCGAGGCCGCCGAGCGGGCCGGCGCGGCGTTCGTGAAGACCTCCACCGGGTTCGCCGGCGGCGGCGCGACACCCGAGCACGTCGCCCTGATGCGCCGCACCGTCGGGCCGTCGGTGCAGGTCAAGGCCTCCGGCGGGGTCCGTGACCTGGACACCGTGCTCGCCTTCCACGCCGCGGGCGTCACCCGGTTCGGCACCAGCGGCACCGCGACCATCCTCGACGACGCCGCCGCACGCGAGACCGGCTCGGACGCCGCGGCGCGGGTGGACACCGGCTCGTACTGAGCCGCTCCGGCAGCAGGACCGATACCGGACCGATGCCCGTCCGGGTGCTGCGTCGGACTGGGGTGCGGGCCACTGACGTGCGAAGCTGGTCCGGCGACGACGCCGATGATCCCGGAAGGACCTCCATGTCCGAGCAGCGCCTCCCCAACCCCTGGTCCGTGGCCGGGGTGACCGGGACGGTCCTGGGCGCGGCCATCGGGACCGCGGGCGCCGCAGTCCAGATCGGACGACAGGTGCCGGTCTGGCTGGCTGGGGCACCGCGTGCGGTCGAGGTCGTGCCCGCCGTCGCCGGGGAGATCGCGACGCTGCCGCGGCGCATCGCCGGGGTCGAGGCCGCGCTGACCGGGATCGGCCCGGTCCTCAACGACGTCCTCGGCCGGGTCACGACCCTGTGGGACGACCCGCAGATCGTCGAGCGGGTGGACCAGCTGACCAAGGCCGTCATCGAGCTGGCGGGAGCCGCCGGGCCGCTGACCGACCTCGCCGACGCCCGCGACGACCTCGGGCGCCTGGCCGGTGCCGTCGAGCCGCTGCGTGACCTGGGCACCGCCGTCGGTCCGCTCAGTGACCTGAGCGACGCCGTGGGGCCGCTGCGTGATCTCAGCGAGGCCGTCGGACCGTTGCGGGAGCTGGCCCTCGTACGCGACGACCTGCGCACCCTCGCCGATGTCGCGGGACCGCTGCGCGAGCTGGCGACCGCCGCCGATCCGCTCCGGGAACTGGCCGGTGCCGTCGGGCCGTTGCGTGAGCTGGCGGGTGCCGCGGGGCCGCTGGGTGAGCTCGCCGGTGCGGTCGAGGCCCTGCGGGAGCTGTCGACGGCCGTCGAGCCGCTGCGCGAGCTGGGTACCGCGGCCGGGCCGATCCGGGACCTGAGCACGGCCGTGGAACCGTTGCGCGACCTGAGCACCGCGGTGGAGCCGCTGCGTGACCTGAGCACCGCCGTCGAGCCGCTGCGTGATCTCAGCAGCGCCGTGGAGCCGTTGCGGGAGCTTGGCACCGCGGTGGGCCCGTTGCGGGAGTTGAGCGAGGCCGTCGGTCCGCTGCGCGAGCTGAGTGCCGCAGTGCAGGCCCTGCAGGACCTGAGCACCGCGGTCGGACCGCTGCAGCAGCTGAGCGATGCGGTCGGGCCCCTGCGGGATCTGAGCACGGCGGTGGAACCCCTGCGGGACCTGAGCACGGCCGTGGAGCCGCTGCGGGACCTGAGCACCGCGGTCGAGCCGCTGCAGGAGCTCAGCACCGCTGTCGAGGCGCTGCGTGCGCTGAGTGCCGCCGTCGGGCCGCTGCAGGAGCTGTCCACTGCCGTTGAGCCGCTGCGTGATCTCAGTGGGGCGGTCGGCCCGCTCGAGCAGCTCGCCCCTGCCCGGGACGACCTGGCGGCACTCGCGGGCGCGGTCTCCGCGCTGCAGGAGCTGTCCGGCGCGGTCGGGCCGCTGCAGGACCTCGCGACCGCGCGCGACGACCTGGGCAAGCTCGCCGGAGCCGTCGGCCCGCTGCGTGAGCTCGCCGAGGCCCGCGCCCACCTCGCCGAGCTCACCGGGGCCGTGCCCGCCGTCCGAGAACTCGCGACCGCGCGCGACGACCTCGGCCGGCTCGCCGAGGCCGTCGAGCCGCTGCGCGAGCTGGCCCGCACCCGCGAGGACCTGGCCGCGCTGGCGGGCGCCGTCGGTCCGCTCGATGAGCTGGCCCGCACCCGCGCCGATCTCGCCACGCTGGCCGGCGCTGTCGAACCGCTGCAGGACCTCGCGCAGGTCCGCGACGATCTGGCGTCCCTGGCCCGGGCCGTCGAGCCGCTGCAGGAACTGGCCCGCACCCGCTCCGACCTCGCCTCGCTCGCCGGTGCGGTCGAGCCGCTGCGCGAGCTGGCCCGGACCCGTGAGGACCTGGCGTCGCTGGCCGGCGCGGTGGAGCCGCTGCGCGAGCTCGCCCGCACGCGGGAGGACCTGGCGCGGCTGTCCGAGGCCGTCGGCCCGCTGCGCGACCTCGCTACCGTGCGCGCCGACCTGGCCGCGCTGGCGTCCGCGGTCGGGGAGAACGGCCCGGTATCGAGCATCGCCGCCGCGGTCGCCGACGCCGACGAGACGGACGACGGCACCGCGCCCCGCCTCGCCGCGCTCGACGAGAACCTGGCGCAGGCCGCGCACCAGCTCACCGTCGTCGCCCCGGACCTGCGCTCGGTCGCCGCCCGGATCGACGCCCTGGACCGGCAGATCAGCGTCCTCGCCGACGCGCTCGCGCCGCTGCAGGGCACGACCGAGCGGATCGGCCGGATCGTCGACCGGCTCCCGGACCGCTCCCGGCGCCTGGTCACCCGCCCGGCCACCGAGCGCTGACCCCGCGCGGCGGGAGCGGGATCCTCAGCCGCGCAACCGGTCCAGTCCCGGCCAGACCAGTGCCATCAGGGTCCCGGCCAGCTCGTCCGGGTCGCCGCCGCCGTTCCCGGCGGCGGCCCATTCGGCCAGCCCCTCCGCCGCGCCGACCAGCGTCGCGGCTGTCGGCGCCGTGGCCGAGGCGTCCGCACCGCCGAACTCCGCGGCCAGCAGCTCCGCCACCCGCCCGACGATCCGGCCGCGCGCCTCGTGCACCTCCGCCGCGACGACGCCGGTGCGGGCCTGCCGGTAGAGCACCGACCAGCCGTCGCGGTGCGAGGAAAGCGTCGCGAAGAACGCCCGCAGACCGGCCCGCAGCCGCGCCTCCGGACCGGAGCCGCCGGCCTCCCGGCTCCCGGCCGCCTGCGACACCGAGCCGAGCAGCCGGTCGGCCTCCCGCCGGATGCAGCGGCGCAGCAGCTCCTCCTTCGACCCGCCGCCGTGGGTGTAGACCATCGGCTTGGACACCCCGGCCAGCTCCGCGACGTCGTCCATCGAGGTGTCGTGGAACCCGTGGCGCGAGAAGGCCTGCACCGCCGCGTCGAGCACCTGGCGCTCGCGCTGCTCGGGAGGCAGCCTGCGCCGTCGCTGCGGCGCGCGACGACTCTCCGGTGCGGTCACCCTCGACACTCTATCTACTGCTGCGTAAAGTAACGACCGAACGAACTGTTACCGCCGGTAGCAGGCACGCCCCCACGGTGAGGTGGAGCGATGAGCGAGACGATCGATGTGAACGAGCTGGGGCGCAGCGTCGACCCGAAGTCCCTGTCGGACAAGGAGCTGATCGAGACCCTCACCCACGCCCTGCGCGAGGGCGACCCGGCCGACGTCGAGCCGTCGCTGTTCGCCCGGCTCGTCCAGAAGGCGGGTCCGAAGCAGCTCGACGCGGTGATGTCCTCCGACGTCCGCGGCCCTGTCCTCGACGCGATCTTCGGCCGGATGGGCGAGTTCTACGAGTCCAAGGGGTCGGGCGCGAGCCGGCAGGTCGTGCACTGGCACATCAAGGACAAGCACCGCACCGACAGCTTCCAGACGGTCATGCAGGGCGGCGTCTGCACGGTCACCTCGGAGACCGACGAGGACCCGCGCACGGCGCTCACGATGTCCGGCACGGACTTCCTCAAGATCGCCACCAGCAACGCCAACCCGGTCACGCTGTTCATGACCCGCAAGCTCAAGGTCGCCGGTGACGTCGGGTTCGCGACCGCCCTGCCCAAGATGTTCGTGATCCCGTCCGCCTGACGAGAAGGACGTGCGATGACCTCGTTCGAGCTGTCCGACGAGCACCGTGAGCTGCAGGAATGGGTCCACGGCTTCGCCGCGGACGTCGTCCGCCCGGCCGCCGCCGAGTGGGACGAGCGCGAGGAGACGCCGTGGCCGATCCTGCAGGAGGCCGCGAAGATCGAGCTCTACAACTTCGAGACCCTCGCGTCGTTCTGGGGTGACGAGTCCGGGCTGTCGCTGCCGCTGGTGAACGAGGAGCTCTTCTGGGGCGACGGCGGCATCGGCATGGCGATCTTCGGGACGACGCTGGCGGTGGCCGGCATCTTCGCCTCCGGCACGCCCGAGCAGATGGTCGAGTTCATCCCGCAGTGCTACGGCGACGCGGCCGACCCGAAGGTCGGCGCGTTCTGCTCGTCGGAGCCCGAGGCCGGGTCGGATGTCTCGGCGATGCGCACCCGCGCCGTCTACGACGAGGCCCGCGACGAGTGGACCCTCACCGGGCAGAAGGCGTGGGCCACCAACGGCGGCATCGCGAACATCCACGTCGTGCAGGCCGTCGTCGACCCGGAGCTGGGCAGCAAGGGGCAGGCGGCGTTCGTCGTCCCGCCGGGCACGCCGGGGCTGGAGTCCACCCGCAAGATCAAGAAGATGGGGCTGCGCGCCTCGCACACCGCCGACGTCTTCCTCGACGACGTGAAGCTCCCCGGATCCTGCCTGCTCGGCGGCAAGGAGAAGCTCGACGAGCGCCTCGCCCGCGCCCGCGAGGGCGTGCGGTCGAAGGGGTCCGCCGCGATGCAGACCTTCGAGCTGTCCCGCCCGGCCGTCGGGTCACAGGCGGTCGGTATCGCCCGTGCCGCCTACGAGTACGCCCTGCAGTACGCGGGCGATCGGGTCGCGTTCGGCTGCCCGATCATCGACAACCAGGCCATCTCGTTCCTGCTCGCCGACATGCGCACCGAGATCGATGCCGCTCGGCTTCTGGTGCACCGGGCCGCCTGGATGGGCCGCAACAACGTCCCGTTCACCGCGGGTGAGGGCTCGATGTCCAAGCTCAAGGCCGGCCGCGTCGCGGTATGGGTGACCGAGCGCGCCATCCAGATCCTCGGCGGCGCCGGCTACTCGCGCGAGCACCCGGTGGAGCGGATGCATCGTGACTCGAAGATCTACGACATCTTCGAGGGCACCGAGCAGATCCAGCAGCTGGTCATCGCCCGCGCGATCTCAGGACGGCACCTGGCCTGAGCGGTACGGCCTCGGCGGCCGGTCAGGAGTCGCGCGGGACCTGCCCGTGCGCCTCGCCGATGCACCGGTCGAGCCGGTCGCGCACCTCCTGCAGCTCCGCGAGCCGCCGGTCGAGGCGGTCGCGTTCGGCGACCAGGAGATCCAGCAGCTCGGACGACACCTCGCCGGAGTCCGCGAACGGCAGGATCTCGCGGACGGCCCTGCTGGGCAGGCCCGACGCGTAGAGCTTCTGGATCAGCCCGACCCGGTCGACGGCGCCCTCCGGGTAGCGGCGCTGGCCACCGGGGTTCCGGGTGGACTGCAGCAGACCCTGTTCCTCGTAGTAGCGCAGCGACCGCACGCTGACGCCCGACCTGGCGGCGACCTCTCCGATCCGCACCCGGCCTCCCGTGTCGATCTCCGTCCGAGGCTTGCACCTGACGTGGGTGTCAGGTTCTAGCGAGGCCACGTTCATGGAGCTCCTGGTGGCCCCCGGGGCGGGGCTCGACGCGGGCCGGGTGTCCTTCCTGACACCTCCGGACCGGGTCTTCCAGGTCATCGCGGTCCGGGACATCGGACGGATCGTCGCCGGGGTGTTCGGGGCACCCGACCGCTACGCGGGCCGCACCTTCGACATCGCCGGTGACGCCATCGCCGGCAGGGGCCTGGCCGAGCAGCTGACCCGGGCCGCCGGCCGTCCGATCGAGTACAGCCGCCTGACCGCGTCGCTGCCGGCGCAGGACGAGGCCCTCGGGAGGCTGGCGGCGCTCTTCGAGGACGGCAGGCTCGCCGGGCACGCGGACCTCGACGCCCTCCGCGCGGAGTTCCCGTCGCTGCTGCGCTTCGACGACTGGCTGGCGGGTCCGGGCGCCCCTCTCCTCGCAGCGGCGCTCGCCCCGGCGGTCCGATGAGTGCAGTCCGATGAGCGCGGTCCGATGAGTTCAGCGGTCCCGCGGACGCCGTGCTGCACCCTGGCCGACCTCCCGCGGGGCCGGCACCCGTCCGTGCACGTCACCCGGCCCGCACGCGGGTCGTTCACCGGAGTGAAGCCGTTGATCGAACTCCGGAGACGCGCATGCCCAGCACGACGAGGTCCGTATTGCTCGCCGGTGCCGTTGCTGCGGCGCTGCTCCTCGGCGCCGCGGGGGCGGCCAGTGCGGCTCCCGAGCCCACGGCCACCGGCCCGGAGCTCACCGCGCCCGGCCTCGCCGACAGCCTGAGCTGCCACGGCGACCTCGCCGACCGCTCCACGGGCGACCCGGTCCTGCTGGTCCCGGGCACACTGCTGAACCCGGACGTCAACTTCGACTGGAACTACGCCCGCGCGTTCGCCGGGCAGGGCCGCGGCTACTGCACCGTGCAGCTGCCCCGGCACGCGACCGGAGACATCCAGACCGCCGCCGAGTACGTCGTGAACGCGATCCGCACCATGCACGACCGGTCCGGCGGGAAGGTCTCCGTGGTCGGGTTCAGCCAGGGCGGGATGGTGCCGCGCTGGGCGCTGAAGTACTGGCCGGACACCCGCGGGATGGTCCGCGACATGATCGGGATCGACCCGTCGAACCACGGCACGCTCGACGCCTACCCGGCCTGCGGGCCCGGCTGCGTCCCCGCGTTCTGGCAGCAGCAGAGCGGGTCGCGGTTCCTCGGCGCGCTCAACGACGGGCCGGAGACGTTCGCCGGGATCGACTACACGGTCGTCTACACCCTGACCGACGAGGTCGTCGTCCCGAACCTGCCGCCGGCGCCGAGCTCGGAGCTGCGTGGCGGGCAGGGCCGGGTCGCGAACGTCGCGGTGCAGTCGATCTGCCCGGTGCACGGCGCCGATCACCTCTCGATGGGCACGACCGACCCGGTCGGGTACGCCGTCGTCGCCGACGCCCTGGACCACGACGGCCCGGCGCAGGCTGGCCGCGTCGACCGCGGCGTCTGCCTGCAGGACGTCATGCCGGCGGTCGACCGGACGCAGCTGCCGGCGAACAGCGCCCGGCTGACCGCACAGCTCGCGTCGAGCATCGCGACCGAGCCGCGGGCGCCGGCCGAGCCGCCGCTGAGGGAGTACGCCCGCGGCTGATCGGGGCGAACCGGACACGACCGCGGCCCCTGTGGGCAGGTGGGGCACCGGCTGGGGAGGATGGAGCCCGAGCCGGGCCTCCGACGGGGCCCGGGCCGTGTCGCGAGGAGGATCCGTGCCGAGCCTGACGTTCCGTGGACGCACCTGGAACCGGGACCGGGCGATGGTGATGGCGATCGTCAACCGGACCCCGGACTCGTTCTACGACCACGGGGTCACCTTCGCCGAGCAGGCGGCTCGGGACCGGATCGCCGCCGTGGTCCGCGAGGGTGCCGACGTCATCGACATCGGTGGTGTCCCGGCCAGCCCGGGTACCGAGGTGTCCGAGCAGGAGGAGATCGACCGGGTGGTGCCCACCGTGGAGTGGGCCCGGACGACCTTCCCGGACGTCGTGATCAGCGTCGACACGTTCCGCGCCGGTCCCGCCGACGCCGTCTGTGCCGCCGGTGCGCACCTGGTCAACGACAACTGGTCGGCTGCCGACGACGGCATCCTCGACGTCGCCGCCCGCTACGGCGCCGGCTACGTCAGCGCGCACACCGACCACGTCGCGCCGCGCACCGAGCCGCACCGCCCCCGCTACGCCGACGTGGTCGGCACGGTGGTCACCCAGACCGTCGCGCTCGCCGAGAAGGCCGTCGCCGCCGGGGTGCCCGCCGAGGGCATCCTGATCGACCCGGCGATCGACTTCTCCAAGAACACCCTGCACAGCCTGCAGGTCCTCCGCGGGGTCGACGCGATGGTGGCGACCGGCTGGCCGGTGCTGCTGGCGATGTCGAACAAGACCGTCGTCGGCGAGTCGCTGGGCGTGCCGCTGGAGGAACGGCTCACCGGCACCCTGGCCGCGACCGCGCTCGCCGTCGACCGTGGCGTGGCGATGGTCCGCGCGCACCAGGCCCGCGCCACCCGGGAGACCTGCGAGATGGTCGCGACGGTGCGCGGCGAGCGGAACCCGTCGCGTGCGGTGAGACTGCTCGCGTGAGTGCGATCCACCAGATCTTCCCGGCCGCCGACGCGCGGGCGCTGTCGGCCACCGATCTCGAGAACCTCTACGCCTATCCCGACGACCGCATGCGGGTCTGCGTCAACTTCGTCTCCAGCGCCGACGGCGCCGTCGAGGTCGAGGGCAGCTCCGCGGGGCTGTCCACGCCGCCGGACCGCGCGGTGCTGGACCTGGGCACCGACCTCGCCGACGTCGTGCTCGTCGCCGGCGGCACCGCGACCGCCGAGGGCTTCACCGGCGTCGAGCACAACGACCGGATGGACGACCGGCGTCGCCGGTTCGGCCTGTCGGAGCTGCCGAGCACCGCTGTCGTCACCTCGACGGGAAACTCGCTCGACCCGTCCGCGCCGGTGCTCACCGACACCGTGATCCCGACGATCGTGCTGACCAGCGAGGCCGCACCGCAGGACCTGCGGAAGCAGTGGGCCGACGCCGGTGCCGACGTCGTCGTGACCGGTGAGCAGGGCGTGGACCTCGCCGTCGCGCTGGCCGAGCTGGAGCGCCGCGGGCTGCGCCGGGTCAACTGCATGGGCGGGCCGTCGCTGTTCGGCAGCCTCGCCGAGGCGGGTCTGGTCGACGAGCTCCGGCTGACCCTGGCGCCGTTCCTGGTGTCCGGGGAGGCCGGCCGGATCGCCCACGGCGCGGGCATGGACCCGGCCCGGCTGGAGCTGCTCAGCGTGGTCACCGGCGACGACACGCTGCTCATGCGTTACCGGGTCCGCGCGACGCCCACAACGTAATCGTCGATCTGACGGGAACCCGCTCGGCGCAGGACGGGGAGGGCTCGGCGTCGCCGCCGGGCGGGTCGGGCAGGATGGCTGCGTGCCCCTTCCGCCGAACACGCTGTCGGACGGCGTCGTCGTCCTCAGCCCGCTCGGCTGGGGCGACGTGGAGGCACATCTCGCGGGGGAGGACGCCGAGCTGGTGCGCTGGCTCAACGGTGGTCCCGGCACCCGCGCGACGGTCCGCGCGCACGTCCGCCGGGCGATCGAACGGTGGGCCGAGGACGGGCCGAAGCTGAGCTTCGGGATCCGGGTGCGGTCGGGCTCGGTGCTCGCCGGCACGATCGACGCCGACTTCGACCCGGTCCCCGGGTCGCGGCGGGCCGGGCTTGCCTACGGCGTCTACCCGGGCTTCCGCCGGCAGGGCCTCGCGACGCGTGCGGTCCGGCTGGCGGCGCGGTACCTCGCCGAGCGCGGGGACATCGACATGATCGCGATCGACGTCGACCCGGCGAACGTCGCGTCGATCGGGGTCGCGCGGCGGGCCGGGTTCCGGTTCGTGCGCCACGTCGTCGACGACGAGCAGGCCTTCGACCGTTTCGAGCTGCTCGTGCGGGCACCGGTGGCACCGGCCCCGCCGCCCCGGCCGCGGCGCGGTCCGTTCCGCTGAGTCCGCGGCGCGGTCGGTTCCGCTGAGTCCGCGGCGGGATCCGTTCCGCTGAACGGGGATGCCGCGCGCAGCAGACAACGACCGCCCGCACCTCGTCGTGCGGACGGTCGTCGCTCGGCGCCTGTGGGTTCGGGAGCCCGGCGCCGCTGATACGGAGATCTGCGGAGATCAGCCCATCGAGACGGTGGGGGACTCCACGTACATCACGTGCGGGATGTTGACCGAGGCCGGCTCGCTCGTCGACGGCGCGGACGGCAGCTTCGGCAGCGAGTCGGCCGAGGGCAGCTTCGGCAGGGCGTCGGCGGACGGCGCCTTCGGGAGCTTCGGCAGCGCGTCGGTCGACGGCACCTCGGGGGTCTTCGGCAGCGACGGCAGGCCCGCGTCGGCGGCCTGCAGCTTCGGGGCCGCGGGCGCCTTCGGGGCAGTCGGCAGCTTCGGCAGTGCGTCGGTCGAGGGGGCCTTCAGCGACGGGGCCTTCGGCGCGTCGGGCAGCTTCGCCAGCGAGGCGATGTCCGAGGCGGTCGGGGCCTTGGGCGCCTCGAGCTTCGGAGCCTTCGGGGTCGCCGGCAGCTTCGGGGTCTCGAGCTTCGGCGCCTCGAGCTTCGGGGCCTTCGGGGTCTTGACCTCCGGGGCGTCGACGCCACCGACGGTGACGTTCACGCCGTCGCTCTTCACCGAGTGCGACTCGGTGGCGTCCGGCAGCTGGTCGGCGGCGTCGGAGAGGGAGGAGGTGTCGAGGTCCGGGGTGTCGGGGAGCTCGGCGGCGGAGGCCTGACCGGCGACGCCGGCACCGAGTACGGCGATGCCCGCGCCGGCGAGGGAGAGCCGGAGGGCGTTGCGGGCGAGCGAGTTCATTCGCGCGTCCTTTCCTGCAGTCGGGGGAGCCGGAGGACGGGGGCCCTCCGAACGGCGCAACGATGCCCGGCGCGCCCGGTTTCGCAGCGGAGTCGACTCGGTGCGATGTTCACTCGAACGGGTGGCAACCTGGAGCGTGGTCGCCGCCGGGGGGCGCTGTGATGACCGTGGGTGGGCATGGCACTCCTCCGCGTCGGGGGAAGCTGCGGTGCAGGAGGATGCTCGGCGTGCGCCCCGTACCCACCGGTCCCGTCCGGAGTCTGCCTGCCGTCTCGCTGCTCGCCGGCGGGCTGCTCGCCACCGGAGCGGCGTCGATCGCCTGGCACTACTCGACGGTGCTGCTGCATCCGTCGTGGAAGCCCGGCCTGCCCGAACGCGTGCTGCACGGCGGCCCGGACGCCGTCACCCTGCGCCGCACCCGGCTCAGCGCCCAGCCCGGGGTGTGGGGCCTGCGCAGCCCGGCGGGGCTGTCGGTGGTGGGCGAGGTGCTGCGGCGGGACCGGCAGGTCGTCGTCCGGCGGCTGCTCGACGGCCCGGAGCCCGCCGAGGGGCCCGCGGTGCTCGACGTCGGGCCGTTCGATCCGGATCCGGGCGACCGGGGCCTCGGGTTCTCCGAGGTCGAGATCCCGACCGAGCTCGGCCCGGCCGCGGCCTGGGACGTCCCGGCTCCGACGGGATCACCGCACGACGACGTCTGGGCGATCTGCGTGCACGGCCGCGGCGGCACCCGGCGCGAGGCCCTGCGGATCCTGCCCACGCTGCACGACCTCGGGCTGCACGCGCTGGTCCCGGCCTACCGCGGCGACGCCGACGCCCCGGCACCGCCGGACGGATGCTCACACCTCGGGGACACCGAGTGGCGCGACGTCGAGGCCGCCGTGGCGTGGGCACGCGAGCGCGGCGCCCGCCGGTTCGTGCTGGTCGGCTGGTCGATGGGCGCGGCGATCGGCGGCGCGTTCCTGGACCGCTCGGGGTACGCGGCCGACGTCGCCGCGGTCGTCTGGGACGCCCCGATGCTCGACTGGCGACGCGTGCTGCGCCGGCAGGCCGCGAACCGCGGGCTGCCGCCGTCGCTGTCCGGGGTGGCGGCCCTGTTCGCCGAGCAGCGGATCGGGATCGACCTCGACCGGTTCGACCTGTTGCGGCACACACCGGCCGTCACCCCGCCGACGCTGCTGCTGCACAGCGACCGGGACACCGCGGTGCCGGTGGCGCTGAGCCGGGACCTGGCCGCGTCGGCACACCGGCGGGGCTGGCCGGTGACCTACCGCGAGTTCACCGGGACCGAGCACACCGCCGGGTGGAACGCCGACCCGGAGGGCTACGCGCTCGCCGTCACCGGCTTCCTGCGGGCCGCCCTCCGGGAGGGGTGACCGGCTCAGCTGATCACCCAGCCGGTCACTCGGTCGTACGCGTGGTGGGCGCCCGGCCCACGGGCTTGCCCTCGAGCTGCTCGTCCGACGGCGGCACCGTCGACACCGGGGTGCCCGGGTCGATCGGGCGCTCGCGGCGCAGCACGGTCGCCCAGCCCCACACGGCGAGGCCGGTGACCGCGATCAGCGCCACGATCCACGGCCAGCGGCGCACGGCGACCACGACCGGCTCCGGCGACGGATCGATCGCCTCCGCGAGGGCGCTGCGGGCACCCTCGACACGCCCGGACAGACCGGTGGTTCCGGACGACACGACGCTGCCGACGGATCCGACGACCTGACCACCCACGATCCGGCCGGCCTCGGCCAGTGCCTGCACGGCGTCCACCGCGTCGCGGCGGGCCTCGGCCCTCTTCTGTGCAGCGATCTCAGTGCCCGTGACGCTCATCGACACGACCTGCCCTCCTGCCGGTGCGGCCGCTACGGCCCCTTACTGGCACGATGGTAGTCGTGACGGAACCAGGAAACGCCAAGACGACGGCCGTTCTGCACACTTCCGAGGGTGATATCCGGGTCGAACTGTTCGACGACCAGGCCCCGAAGACGGTCGCCAACTTCGTCGGTCTCGCCGACGGGACGAAGGAGTACACCGGGCCGAACGCGAGCGGGGGCGACTCCGGTCCGTTCTACGACGGCTCGATCTTCCACCGCGTGATCGGCGGCTTCATGATCCAGGGCGGTGACCCGACCGGTACCGGTCGCGGCGGCCCGGGCTACCAGTTCGGCGACGAGTTCCACCCGGACCTCAAGTTCGACCGGCCGTACCTGCTCGCGATGGCGAACGCCGGCCCCGGCACCAACGGGTCGCAGTTCTTCATCACGCTGGGCCCGACCCCGCACCTGAACCGGCGCCACACCATCTTCGGTGAGGTCGCCGACGCCGAGTCGCGGGCCGTCGTGGACGCGATCGGCCAGACGGCCACCGGCCAGGCGGACCGCCCGCTGACCGACGTGGTCATCGAGAAGGTCGAGATCGAGAAGGGCTGAGACCGCCCTGAGCACACCACGAGAGCCCACCGGCGACCCGGGCAACGGGGAACCGGCCGGGCATCCGGGCGCGGGACCGGCCGGCGACGCCTACGGGCAGCCGGCCGGCGCGCCCGCGTGGGACCGACCGGGGCCGGGGTACGGCGATCCGTCCGGGCCGCCGAATCGGCCCGGGCCGCCGGAGCACCCCGCTCCACCGGTTCACCCCGCGGCGCAGAACCATCCCGGTCCGCAGCACCCCGGGCCGCCGCCGGGCCCGCCGGTGCACACCCCACCGCGGCCGCTGATCACGCCGGCGCTGATCGCGGTCAACGTCGCGGTCTTCGTCCTGACCGTCGTGCAGGCACGCAGCCTGAACGACAACGCGGACTCCGCGCTGTTCGACGCCGGCGCGCTCGTCCCGAACCTCGTCGGTGCGGGTGACTGGTGGCGCCTCGTCACGTCCGGCTTCCTGCACATCGGCCCGATCCACCTGGCGCTCAACATGTTCGCGCTGTGGATCATCGGCCGCGACGTCGAGACCGCACTCGGCCGTGGCCGGTTCCTCGGCGTCTACGCCCTGGCCCTGCTCGGCGGGTCCGCCGCGGTGATGTTCTTCGGTACGGCCTCGGAGGGGACGGCCGGAGCGTCCGGCGCGGTCTTCGGGCTGATGGGTGCACTTGCGGTTCTGTTGCGCCGCATGCGGATCCCCGCCGGTCAGGTGTTCGTGGTGATCGCGGTGAACGTGTTCATCAGCTTCACGATCCCCGGCATCTCCTGGCAGGGACACCTCGGCGGGCTGGTGACCGGGGCGGTCACCGCCGCCGCGCTGATCCCGCGCCGCGGGAGCGCGCCCCGCTCGCCCGCGGTGGCGTTCGGCGCGGTCGGAGCCGTGGTGCTCGCGCTGCTGGCGCTCTCGGTCGCGCGGCTCTGACCGCCGGAGCTCACCGGAGCGGGCGCAGCAGCTCCAGCTCCTCGGCGACGTCCTCCGGGTCGCTGCCCAGCTCCGGACGGCCGAGCACGACGAGCCGTTCGCTGTCGTCGACGTCGCGCAGGTCCAGCTCCAGCACCGAGGACTCGCGCCCGAACCGGCGCATCCGCAGCACACGGACGTCGTCGACCCGCGACCACGGCACGTGCCGGGTCCAGGTCAGCCGCCGTACGACGATGCCCTCCGGCCCGGCCTCCAGCCGCGGCCGTGCCTTCGTCCCGGATGCTGCGTAGAGCCCCAGCCCGACGGCGGCGACCCCGGCGAGCAGCGCCCCGGTCGGGTCCGCCCCGCGCGCGACGAGCAGGACGAGCCATCCGAGCGCGAGCACGGCCAGCACCCACAGAGCGGCGACGACGCCGCCCGGTGTCGACCAGGACCGGCGCTCCGGATGATCACTCACGGTGCCGGAATCCGCCGATCCACAGCCTTCATCCACAGTGAGGACAACTCACATCGATGTGTTTGCGCTGCTCAGCGCCAGCGCATGGTCATCAGCAGGCCGATCACGATCAGTGAGAAGCCGATGATGAAGTTCATGTTGCCCAGCGCCGCCATGAACGGGATCTGCGGGCCGGCGAGATAGTTGACGACCAGCCAGACCAGGCCGAGGATCCCGAACGCCAGCATCACGGCGATGTAGGCCGGATGCGTCGGCCCCTGCACCTTCTGCGGGGTGCGGCTGACCGGCGGCGGCGTGTACGCCGCCTTCTTGCGGACCTTCGACTTCGGCATGTGCTGACCTCGTGCGGGCTGGTGCGGGCGGTGGACGTCCGCTGCCACCGTATCGCGGACCGGGAACCGTTCGGCGGGTACGCAGCGACTTCGACCCCGGAGGACGGGACCGGGGCGGCGTCAGACGCCGGCGACCAGCTCGTCGAGCTCCGTGGACAGCCGCTCCACCAGCTCCTCGGGCACGGTGAAACCGGCGTCGGCGAGCCAGTTCGCGAGCATCCGGTGCCCGCCGCGGGTGAGCACCGACTCCGGGTGGAACTGCACCCCGGCGATCGGCAGCTCCCGGTGCCGGACGGCCATGATCAGCCCGGACTCGGTGTGCCCGGTGACCTCCAGCTCGGCGGGCAGCCCGTCCGGGGCGATCGTCAGCGAGTGGTAGCGGGTCACGGTCAGCGGCGACGGCAGCCCGCGCAGGACGCCCACGTCGTCGTGCAGGACCTCGGAGGTCTTGCCGTGCAGCAGCTCCGGGGCCCGCTCGACGACGCCGCCCCACGCGGTCGCCAGCGCCTGGTGCCCGAGGCACACACCCAGCAGCGGGGTGCCGTTCCCGGCGGCCCGGCGGATGACCTCGACGCTGCGACCGGCCCGTTCCGGGGTGCCGGGGCCGGGGCTGACCAGCACGGCGCCGACGTCGTCCAGCTCGTCGGGCTCGACCTCGTCGTTGCGCCGCACCACCGGCTCGACGCCGAGCTGCGCGAGGTACTGGACCAGGTTGTAGACGAAGCTGTCGTAGTTGTCGACGACGAGGACGCGCACGACCCCTCCTTCTCCGATCATGGCCGCTCGGCGGCCTGCGGGTGCGGAACCGTCAGCTGAAGCGGAACCGTCAGTTGAAGGGGAACCCGCTCGACCCGGTACCACCGTCGCCGCCGTTGTTCCCGTTCCCGCCGTTGCCACCGTTGCCGCCGGTGTTCCCGGGGTTGCCGGTGTTCCCGGGGTTGCCGTTCCCGTTGTTGCCGCCGTTGCCGTTGTTCCCGGTTCCGCCGTTGTCGCCGGTGTTCCCGCCGTTGCCGTTGTCGCCGTTGTTCCCGTTCCCGCCGTTGCCGCTGTTGTCTCCGTCGTTCCCGCCGTCGCCGCCACCCGTGGCGCGGCCGACGGTCAGGGTGACGGTCTGGCCCTCGGTGGACTGCGAGCCACCGGACGGCGACTGGGACTGGACCTTGCCGTTCTGCGAGGAGTCGGAGACGTCGGTGGTCTTGATGCTCGGGGACAGACCGGCGGCCTGCAGCGCCTTCACCGCGGCGTCGACCTGCTGACCGGTCACGTTGGGCACCTGCTTCTGGTTGCCCTTGCTGACCTGGATGGTGATCGTCTGGTTGGTGCCTGCCCGGGTCCCGGACGACGGGTCGGTCCCGACGACCGACCCGGGCTGACCGCTGCCGTCGACCTGGCTGGTGGTCACCGAGGCGAAGCCGGCGTCGCGCAGGGTCTGCTGCGCCTGCGTGGCGCTCTGCCCCGAGACCGACGGGACCACGGCCGTCGTCCGCTCCTTGCCGACGACGATCGAGACCGGCGAGTTGCCCGGCACCGTCTCACCGGGGCCCGGCGTCGACGAGATGATCTTGCCGATCTCGTCGGAGTCGGAGGTCTCCTGCTCGGTCGTCTGCCCCAGGCGCAGGCCCTTGCCGCGCAGCTGGCCGTCGGCGTCCTGCGGGGACAGCCCGGCGAGCGTGGGCACCGTGACCTGGTCCGGACCCGTCCCGACGAACGCGGTCACCGTGCTGTTCTCGGCCACCTGGTTGCCGCCGCCCGGGTCGGTGCGCACGACCTTCCCGACCTGCGTGACGTCGGAGGGCTCGTTCTTCTGCGAGTAGAGCAGGTGGGCCTGGGTGATCGTGGCGCGCGCCTGCTCGGGCTGCTGGCCGAGCACGTCGGGCACGCCGACGCGGTCCGGCGAGGAGTTGCCGAAGAACTGGAAGCCGAGGAAACCCAGCAGGCCCAGCACGACGAGGCCGGCCGCCCACAGCGCGGCCTTCCGGCCGCGGCCGCCGCCTCGCTCGTCGTCGTGGTCGGGGTGGCCCGGGGGCAGGGTGTGCCGCCCGGTGGCCGGGCCCGAGCCGTTCATCCGGCGGGTCGGCACGGCGGCGGTGGCGGCGTCGTGCGCCATCATCTCCGTGCGTTCCTGCTCGGTCATGACCAGCGGGGCCTCGACCGGCTCGCCGTTGCGCACCCGCACCAGATCGGCGCGCATCTCGGCCGCGGACTGGTAGCGGTTGGCCGGGTTCTTGCTCAGTGCCTTCAGCACGATCGCGTCGAGCGCGGGCGGCACCGACGGGTTGAGCTCCGACGGGGCCCGCGGGTCCTCCCGCACGTGCTGGTAGGCCACCGCGACCGGGGTGTCACCGGTGAACGGCGGCTCCCCGGTGAGCAGCTCGAACAGCACGCAGCCCGCGGCGTAGACGTCGGACCGGGCGTCGACGGCCTCGCCGCGCGCCTGCTCCGGTGAGAGGTACTGGGCGGTGCCGATGACCGCGGCGGTCTGGGTGACGTTCTGGCCCTCGCCGAGTGCCCGGGCGATGCCGAAGTCCATCACCTTGACCGCACCGACGCTGTTGATCATCACGTTCGCGGGCTTGACGTCGCGGTGGATGATCCCGTGCCGGTGCGAGAAGTCGAGGGCGGCGCACACGTCGGCCATGACTTCGACGACACGTTGCTGGGACAGCGGACCCTGGGTCTTGACGATCTCGCGCAGGGTCTGGCCGTCGACGTACTCCATGACGATGTACGGCAGCGGCCCGACCTCGGACTCGATCTCGCCGGTGTCGTAGACGGCGACGATCGCCGGGTGGTTCAGCGACGCGGAGTTCTGTGCCTCGCGGCGGAACCGCAGCTGGAACTGGGGGTCGCGGGCCAGGTCGGCGCGCAGAACCTTAATCGCCACGTCGCGGCCGAGCCGCGTGTCCAGGCCGTGGTGGACCTCGGACATGCCTCCGTAGCCGAGCGTGTCGCCCAGCTCGTAGCGCTCGGAGAGCAGTCGCGGTGTCGTCATCGGTTCACTGGTTCCCGGGGTCGGAGGCGTACTCATCATGCCGGTCGCTGCGGTCGTGCACGGTCGTTTCACGCTCGCGTGCGCCGGGTCGCCGGTTCCGTGGGATCACCGGGGAGCGTCCGTTGCTCCGGCGACGTCGCGCGCGGCGAGCGGCCACGAATCGCCCACCGGTCGAGAGCCGGCCGGCGTCCGCCACGCCACGGTACCGGTCGCAGGGTTGGCGACCCCCGCTCCGAGCCCGGTCTGCGACGAGTCACGCAGGATCATGACGGCGAGCAGGACCGCGGCGACCGTCAACAGGAGGAACAGGACGGCGAGCCAGGCCTTCACCCGTCCGGACCGCCGAGGGGTGAGATCCAGCGGGCCGGACGGATGCACCTCCGGCCCCCGTTCGGACGACCGCCGGGTGGCCGGGGGGCGGGCCGCCGCCCCGTGCGGCGGGGAGTCGGGTGCACGACGCGCCGGTCGGGCGCCGGGTGCGCGACGGCCGTCGCCGGGCGGACGGACCCCGGGCTGCCCGCCGGGCGGGGACGGCGCGGACGGTGGTGCCGGGTCAGCAGGGGTGCGCGGCGGCGTACCGGGCCTGCCCCGGGGCGGCTGCCCCGGCGGGAGCGGCACCGGACCGGAGCCCGGTGCGGCACCGGGGCGGGGGAACGCACCGCTGGGCGGTCCCGGCCGTGCACCGGGGCCACCAGCGGGTCCCGGCGGCGCCGACCCGGGCGGTGGAGTGGACGGCGGCGGTGTGGACGGTGGTGGGGTCGACGGCGGCGGCGTGGCGGGAGCCTGCCCCGAGGGCACTCCGCCGCGCGGCGAAGCCGGGTCCCGTGGCTCGGCGACCGGTGCCGCGCCGGACACCGGCGACCCGCCGGTGCCGGGGACGTCCGGCGTCCACCGGGCGGCCCGGCCCTCGTCGCCGGTGTCGGGGCGGCCGTGCCGCCCGCGCCGGGACGCCTCGTCGGGGACCTCCCCGGCAGTCCTTGCAGTCCCGGCGGCGTCGCCACCGGCGAGCAGGGAGGGGCCGTCCCCGGCCGGTGCCGGGGTGCCCGCGACCGGGGGCCGGTGCCCGCGCCGGACGGCGGCGACGGCCTCGGCGAACTCGCCGCCGTCGGCGTAGCGCCGGGTGGGGTCCTTGACCAGCACCGAGTCGATCAGCTCCCGGACGTGCGCGGGCACGGTGTCCGGCAGCGGCGGCGGGTCGTCGCGGACCTGCATCATCGCCACGGCCACCGCGCTCTCGGCCCGGAACGGGCGCACCCCGGCCAGGCACTCGTAGCCGACGATGCCGAGCGAGTAGACGTCACCGGCCGGGCCTGCGTCCTCGCCGGACGCCTGCTCGGGAGCGATGTAGTGCGCGGTCCCCATGACCATGCCGGACCGGGTGACCGGTGCGGCGTCGGCGGCCTTGGCGATGCCGAAGTCGGTCAGCTTCACGACGCCGTCCTCGCGCAGCAGGATGTTGCCCGGCTTCACGTCGCGGTGCACGAACCCGCGCTCGTGCGCGGCCTGCAGCGCCCGTGCGGACTGCTCGAGGATGTCGAGGGTCTCGTCGGCCGGAATCGGGCCGCGCGCGATCCGCGCCGACAGCGGCTCGCCCCGGACCAGCTCCATCACCAGGTAGGCGGTGCGGCCGCCGCCGGCGGGGCCGTCGTCCTCGCCGTAGTCGTGCACGCCCGCGATGCCGGAGTAGCCGAGCGAGGCGACCGTACGGGCCTCGATCCGGAAGCGGTGCAGGAACTCCGGGTCGTCGGACAGGTCGGACTTGAGGATCTTGACCGCGACGCTGCGGCCGAGCCGCGTGTCGCTGGCCTCCCAGACCTCGCCCATGCCGCCGACGGCGATCCGCCGGTCCAGCCGGTAGCGGTCGGAGATCAGCTCACCGGCCGCGAGCCCGCTCATCCGGTCATCAGCGGGCGGTGTGCCCGCTGTGCCGCGCGGGGCCCGGCCGGGGCGCTCACTGCGCGTCCCGGAGGGCCTCGGCGATCACGGCTCGGCCGATCGGGGCCGCGACCGACCCGCCGGTCGCCTCGAGGGCCCGGTTGCCGCCGTTCTCGACGAGCACGGCGACGGCGACCTTCGGGTTCTCGGCAGGCGCGAACGCCACGTACCAGGCGTGCGGCGGGGTGTTCTTCGGGTCGGTGCCGTGCTCGGCGGTACCGGTCTTCGACGCGATCTGTACACCGGTGATCTTGCCGCCGCCCTGGGTGCGGTTCTCCGACCCGACCATCAGGTCGGTCAGCGTGCGGGCGGTGTCGGCCGGCATCGAGCGGGCCATCCGGTCCGGCTCGGTGGTGTCGACGACGTCGAGCTGCGCGCTCTGGATCTCCTTGATCAGGTGCGGGGCCATGGTCTGACCGCCGTTCGCGATCGAGCCGCCGATCATCGCCAGCTGCATCGGGGTCAGCCGCACGTCGCGCTGGCCGATCGCGGACTGCTGCACCGACGGGGTGTCGGCCATCGGCCCGACCTGCGACGCGGCCACCGGCATCGGGATCTGCAGGTCGGTGCGGCCGACCCCGAACGCCTCGGCCTGGGCGCGCAGCTTGTCCCCGCCGAGCTGCCCGCCGAGCTGGGCGAACGCGGTGTTGCAGGACCGGGCCAGCGCCTCGCGCAGCGATGCGGTCGCCCCGCCGCCGCACGGGGTCCCGTTGTAGTTCTCCAGCGTCGTCGTCGAGTCGGCGAGCTGGATGTTCTTCGCCGCGGTGAGCTGGCTGTCCGGGGTGAACCCGTTCTGCAGCGCCGCCGCGGTGGTGACCAGCTTGAACGTCGACCCCGGTGGCTCGATGTCCCCGATCGCCCGGTTGACCAGCGGCGAGGGCTCCTCGTTGCCGTACTTCTTCCAGGCGTCCTGCTGGTTGCCCGAGTCCGGCGAGGCCAGCGGGTTCGGGTCGTACGAGGGCGTCGACACCATCCCGAGGATGTCCCCGGTCTGCGGGTTCAGGGCGACGACCGCGCCCGTGTAGCCCTCCTCGTTCATCTTGTCGTAGGCGGTCTTCTGGACCTCGGGGTCGATCGTGGTGACCACGTTGCCGCCCGCCGGGTCCCGCCCGGTGATCAGGTCCGACAGCCTGCGGACGAACAGCCGGTCGTCGGTGCCGGAGAGCACCGCGTCCGAGGAGCGCTCGAGCCCACCGTTGCCGTAGAAGGTCGACAGGTAGCCGGTGACCGGCGAGAACGCCGGGCCCTCCGGGTACTGGCGCTGGTAGCGCAGCCGGCCCTTGCCGGTGTCGATGCTCTGCGCGAGCACCTGCCCGCCCGCGGTGATCTGGCCGCGCGGGCGCGAGTACTCGTCGATCTGGGTGCGCTGGTTGCGGGAGTCGTCGCGGTACTCGCCGGCCTTCACCACCTGCACGTAGGTGACGTTGCCGAGCAGGATCACGACCATGACCATCACCGCCAGGGCGACGCGGCGGACCGGGCGGTTCACGAGTCACTCCTCTCGGTGCGGGCGGCGGCGCCGTTCTGCGCATCGGGCCGGCGGACCATCTCGGTGCTGGCCTCCGCGATGGGAGCCCGCGGCGCGGCCGGGCGCTTGGGCAGCGGCGCGCGCGCCACGTGCGAGATGCGCAGCAGGATCGCGACCAGCGCGTAGTTGGCGACCAGCGACGACCCGCCGTAGGACAGGAACGGCAGGGTCAGGCCGGTCAGCGGGATCAGCTTGGTGACCCCGCCGATGACCACGAAGATCTGCATCGCGACCGAGAACGACAGACCGGTCGCGAGCAGCTTGCCGAACGTGTCGCGCACGGCCAGCGCGCTGCGCAGGCCGCGGGTGATCAGCACCAGGTAGACGACGAGGATCGCCGCCAGCCCGATCAGGCCCATCTCCTCGCCGAGCGAGGAGAAGATGAAGTCCGACGACGCGAACGGCACCAGGTCCGGGCGCCCGGCACCCAGGCCGGTCCCGCCGACCCCGCCGGTGCCCATCCCGAACAGCGCCTGGCCCAGCTGGTAGCCGCCGCCCTCGTAGTCGGAGAACGGGTCCAGCCAGATCTGCACGCGGACCTGGACGTGGCCGAACAGCTGGTAGGCCATGATCGCGCCCGCGGCGAAGAAGAGCAGGCCGATGAGCATCCAGGAGACCCGCTCGGTCGCGGTGTAGAGCAGCACCAGGACCAGCGCGAAGAACAGCAACGAGCTGCCGAGGTCGCGCTCGATGACCAGGATGCCGATCGACAGCAGCCAGGCCGCGAGCAGCGGGGCGAGGTCACGGGCGCGGGGCAGCTCCATGCCGAGGAACTTGCGGCCCGCGGTGGAGAGCAGGTTGCGCTTCTGCACCAGGTACGCCGCGAAGAAGATCGTCAGCAGGATCTTCGCGAACTCGCCGGGCTGGATGCCACCGAGCCCGGGCAGCCGGATCCACAGCTTCGCGCCGTTGACCTCGGAGATCGACGACGGCAGCAGGCCCGGCAATGCGAGCAGCACGAGCCCGACGAAGCCGACCGTGTAGCCGTAGCGGGCCAGGACGCGGTGGTCGCGCAGGAAGAACAGCACCAGGGCGAACAGCACCAGCCCGAGCACGGTCCAGGCGATCTGCGGGGCGATCTGGCCGTCCGGGATCTCCTTGCCCAGCAACGTCGCGCGCGCCGCCGCGGCCAGGTCCAGCCGGTGGATCATCACCAGGCCGATGCCGTTGAGCAGCGCCACCGACGGCAGCATCAGCGGGTCCGCGTACGGAGCCAGCTTCCGCACGGCCAGGTGGGCCAGCGCGAACAGCACCAGGTAGGCCAGCCCGACGAACAGCAGGTCGGTGGTGAGCGTCTGCTCCTGGTTCGCCTCGACCAGCACCAGCGCGCCGGTCGTCAGCACCGCGGCGAGGCCGAGCATGAGCAGCTCGATGCCCCGCCCGGTGGGCGTGGTCGTCTCCGCGCCGGTGGCCGGCGTCGCGCCCGCAGTGCCCCGAGCGCTCTGGTCCCGGGTGGCCATCAGCCGTCGGTCCGGCAGTTCTTGCCCGGGTCCGGGGCCACCGTCGGGAGCGGTGTCGTGGTGACCGGCGGTGCACCCGGCGCCGCAGGCGGGGTGACCACCGGCTTCGGCGGCGGGTTCAGCGTCGAGCACAGCGGGAGCATCTTCGAGCGCAGCTTGTCGATCGTGCCGTGCGCGTCCGGTTCGCCGTCGTCGGCGACGATGCCGTCGCTGACCTGGGTGCGCTCGGACTGCGGGAGGTCGTCGAGACCGATGTCGGACCGTTCGACGACGCGCTGCAGCGGTACGCCCAGCACGCTGCCGCGCACCCCCTGGTAGATCGCCACCTGGTTCTGGTCCGCGCCGACGTAGTACTGCTGCAGGACCAGCGAGCGGGCGATCAGCACACCGGCGGCCAGCACGACGAGCACGCCGACGACCGCCAGCAGCGGGCGCAGCCCGCGCCGTGCGGCCGGGGCCGGTGCCCGGTCCGGCTGCAGCCGCACCGGCTCGGTCCGGGGCAGGGTGCTCGCCGCGGCGCGCTGGGCGGAGGATCCGGGGGAGCGCTCGTCGTGCCGGTAGTCGCCGTCGTCGCTGCGCGGGTTGCGCCCGGCGGAGCCGCCGATGATCGGGGCGTCGTCGGCGTAGTCGACGTCCACGACGTCGGCGACGATGCAGGTGATGTTGTCCGGGCCGCCGCCGCGCAGGGCGAGCTCGATCATCCGGTCCGCGCACTCGCGCGGGTCGGCGTAGTCCTCCAGCGTGTGCTGCAGGGTCTCGTCGCTGACCGGGCCGGACAGGCCGTCGGAGCAGAGCAGGAAACGGTCGCCGGCACGCGCCTCGCGGATCGACAGCGAGGGGTCGACGTCCTGGCCGGTGATGGCGCGCAGCAGCAGCGAGCGCTGCGGGTGGGTGTGCGCCTCCTCCTCGGTGATCCGGCCCTCGTCGATCAGCGACTGGACGAACGTGTCGTCCTTGGTGATCTGGTGGAACTCACCGTGCCGGAGCAGGTAGGCGCGCGAGTCGCCGACGTGCACCATGCCCAGCCGCGACCCGGCGAACAGGATCGCGGTCAGCGTGGTGCCCATGCCCTCGAGGTCGGGAGCCTCGGCGACGTGCCGGGAGATCGCGTCGTTGCCCTCGTGGGTCGCGTCGCGGAGCTCGGCGAGCAGGTCGTCACCGGGGACGTCCTCGTCGAGCGGGGCCAGCGCGGAGATGACCAGGGACGAGGCGACCTCGCCCGCGGCGTGGCCGCCCATGCCGTCGGCGAGGGCCAGCAGGCGGGGGCCGGCGTAGACGGCGTCCTGGTTGTTCTGCCGGACCAGTCCGCGGTCGCTGCGGGCCGAGTAGCGCAGCACCAGTGTCACGGGGCGGCTCCGGCTTCGGTCGGGGCACGTCGGGGCGATCGAGGACCGCGGGTCCGTACGGGGGCTACGGACGGCCGCGGCGCCGGGGGAGCGGACGGTCGCGGCAGGCTCATGGTCGATCCGTCATGGTCGTTCCCGCGGCCGTCACGATCGCAGCTCGATCACCGTCTTGCCGATGCGGACCGGTGTCCCCAGGGGGACCCGGGTGGGCCCGGTGACCTTATTACGTTCCAGATAGGTGCCGTTCGTCGACCCGAGATCCTCGACGTACCACTCGTCGCCCTGCTGGCTGATGCGGGCGTGGCGGGTCGAGGCGTAGTCGTCGTCGAGCTTGAGGGTCGAGTCGTCGGCCCGTCCGATGAGGATCGGGCGCGAGTCGAGGGTGATGCGGCTGCCGGCCAGCGGCCCCTGCGTGACCAGGAGCTGGCGGGCGGTGCGGTTGCGACCGGCACCCCGGCCACCGCGTGCGGCCTTCCCGGAGCGGCCGCTCGCCGCGCCCTTGAGCCCGGACGCCGCGTAGAGGTCCGAGCGCACCACCTGCAGCGCGAGCAGGACGAACAGCCAGAGCAGGGCGAGGAACGCCCCTCTGGTCAGCTGGAGCACCAGTTCCGGCACTTCGCCCGCTCGCTTCCGTGTTCGTGTCGTGCACCGCGGCGACGTGTCGCACCGCAGCGATGGGGTCCCACCGCCGTGCGACGGTACGAGACGCCCGCCCGGGGAGTCCGGGCGGGCGTCCGTCGCAGGAGTTCGCGGTCGCCGGTCGGCGGTCAGCCCTGGGTGCGGAACACCAGGCTGGAGTGGCCGACCCGGATGACGTCGCCGTCGGTCAGCTGGCAGGACTGCACCGGCGAGTTGTTCACCGTGCTGCCGTTGGTCGAGCCCAGGTCGTTCAGGGTCGCGACCTGGCCGTCCCAGGTGACCTCCAGGTGCCGGCGGGAGACCCCGGTGTCCGGCAGCCGGAAGTTCGAGTCCTGGCCGCGGCCGATGACGTGGGTGCCCTCGGACAGCTGGTAGGTCCGGTTCGACCCGTCGTCGAGGACGAGCATCGCGGTCAGCTGCTGCGGGGCGCCCCAGCCGCCCTGGGCCGGGTAGGCGCCGCCGCCGTAGCCGCCCTGGTCGTACCCGCCCTGGTCGTAACCGGGGTGCTGGTCGTAGCCACCGGCGTAGCCCTGGGGCTGGCCGTAGCCGTCGTGCGGCTGGCCGTAACCCTGGGGCTGGCCGTAGCCGTCGTAGCCCTGCTCGTAGCCACCCTGCTGGTAGCCGCCCTGCGGGTAGCCCTGGCCGTAGCCCTGCGGCGGCTGGCCGTAGCCCTGGGGCTGGCCGTAGCCGTCGTAGCCCTGCTCGTAGCCGCCCTGCTGGTAGCCGGGCTGGTACCCGCCCTGGGGCTGGCCGTAGCCCTGCTGCTGGCCGTACGGGTCGTGGCCGCCCTGCGGGGGCTGGCCGTAGCCCTGCGGCTGGCCGTAGCCCTGCTGGCCGTACGGGTCGTGGCCGCCCTGCGGGGGCTGGCCGTAGCCCTGCGGCTGCCCGTACTGGTCGTAGCCGCCCTGGGGCGGCTGGCCGTAGCCCTGGGGCTGGCCGTACTGGTCGTAACCCGGCTGGCCGCCGTGGGCCTGCTGGCCCTGCTGCTCCGGGGCGTAGGTCTGCTGCTGGCCGTACCCGCCGGGGGCGCTCCGGTCGTAGCCGTACTGCCCGTTCTCCTCGGGGTGGCCCGGTTGCTGGCTCATGGGTGCTTCTCCTGCGGTGCGTGCTCCGGCGGCGGCCCGGCGGGAAGCGTCGGGATCGACGGCGGAGCGGGTGCGGAATTGTCCCGTGTGCAGCGCCTCGGAGCGCTCCAGGAAGACTACGACCTCACCGTAGGTGTCCCAGCCCTGGTCGGTGAGTTCCTTCGAGACGTGCGACGACAGGGATCGTGCGACCCCGTCCTCGTCGCCCGCCATCCGGTCGAGATCACTGGGACTGAGCAGCACGGTGAACCGGTTCGGCGCCAGGAGACGCCCTCCCGCCAGCTGCTCGACGTTGTCCTCGGCTTCCCTCAGCAGTGCCTGTGCGACTTCCTGTGGGACGACACTGCCCCCGAAGACCCGCGCGAAGGCGTCGCCCACCATCCCCTGGAGACGGCGCTCGAAGCGGTCCACGCGGCCCAACTGATCTCCTCCGTTACTACCGGCGTGTCGGTGGTGTGTGACCGATCGTATCTGTGCTACCCCGGCGAGTACGCGGCGGTCGTCCCGTTCGCGTTCCCGTCCCGCACGCCGGGCCCGAGCCGGGTCCGGCCACACCGCGGGCGCCCACCGGACGTCACGGGGGACCCCCCTGTGAACGGCCGACGAGCGGGGTGCTAACTTTCTTCCTGTCGCTCGGGCGAGTGGCGGAATGGCAGACGCGCACGGTTCAGGTCCGTGTGTCCGAAAGGACGTGAGGGTTCAACTCCCTCCTCGCCCACCATCTTCTTCATCCTCCTCCGGTTCCCGGGGGTTCGGGTGCGTGTCCGCCCCGATTGTTCTACGCATGGTGGCCGTCCGCCATCACGTGATCGATCACAGCTGGTCCCCCGATCGGGTTGCGGGCCACGCTGTGTGCCCGTTTCCCGGTCAGTCCGCCCGCAGTGCGGGTCGTTCCGGGTGGTCCGCGGTGACCAGGACGTCGGCGTACGCACCCGGGTCACCCTCGGCCTCGTACCGGTCGTAGGCGGGCGCGGTCCAGGTCAGCGAGTCGTCCAGCCGCCGCCGCAGCGCCGCCGGGCTCATCCGCAGGTGCACCGTCAGCTCCGCGGGCAGGCCCCGCCCGAGCAGCCGGCCGCCGGCCAGCAGCACGACGCCGTCCCCGGCCAGCTCGACCGGGTCGTCGCGGTAGGCGCGGTCGCGGGCCGTGTCGCGCAGCCGGGGCAGCACCCGGCCGTGTGCCCCCAGCACCTCGCGGCGCAGCGCGGGCTCGTCCAGCCAGCCGTCGAGGAACATGTCCGGGTCGGTGCGGCCGTGCTCGAGGCGCACCGAGGCCGGGCGCAGGAAGTCGTCGGCGTCGACGGCGAGCGCGTCGCGGCCGTGGGCGCGCAGCCGCTCCGCCACCGTCGCCGCCAGCGCCACCGGCCCGGCGGGCGGTGCCCCGTCGACCAGGATCCGCACCCGCCCGGGCAGTGCGAGCACCCGCTCGACGACGTGCGCGGCCAGGCCGTCGCGGTCGACCGGCCGGAACGCTCCCGCCACCCGTCCTCCTCCGATGCTGGTCCGTGTGCCGTGGAGCGGCGACACTAGGCGGGTGACGCCGAGGACGCCGTCGGAGGGCGGTGCAGATCCCGGTGCAGATTCCGGTGCCGCCCCCGGGACGGACTCCGGGGCGGGATCCGGTGCGCTGCACCGGGCCCTGCGGGTGCTGGAGGCCGTCGCCGACGCCGGGGACGGGGTGAGTGCGAAGGCGCTGGCCCGGCGTCTCGACCTGCCCCTGCCCAGCTGCTACCGGCTGCTCGGGTCACTGGTCGAACAGGGCTACCTGGTCCGGCTGCACGCCGCGCGCGGCTACGGGCTCGGGTACCGGGTCGTCGACCTCTACCGCGGGCTGACCGGGCCGATCGTGCCGCCGCCCGCGGCCCGGGACCTGCTCGCCGACCTGCACGTCCGGGTCGGTGCGGCGGCGGTGCTGGGGGTGCTGCGCTGCGACGACGTCGTCGTCGCACACACCGAGACGTGCCCGGCGCACCCCGGCCCGGCCGACGTCGCCGGTGAACGGCTGCCCGCGCACGCCACCGCGGCCGGGAAGGCGCTGCTGGCCGGGCTCGACCCCGGCGCGCTCGCCGACGTCCTGGGCACCGGCCCGCTCGACGCGCTCACCCCGCACACCCTCACCGACCGCCGCCTGCTCGGCCGCGACCTGCTGCGGGTGCGGTCGGCGGGGGTGGCGGTCGAGGTGGAGGAGCAGGCCCGGGGCCGGGCCGGGCTGGCGTTGACCGTGCCGGGCGCGCCGCACGCGACGGCGCTGGCGGTCGTCGTGAGCCGGGCGGACTTCGCGAGCAGGCGCTGGGAGCTGGAGGGCGCGCTGCGCGACGCCGTCGAGCCGCTCGGGCGGGCGCTGGCCCACGGCACGAGGATGACCCGATGAGCGACCCCGACACCGATGCAGCCGCCGGCCGCGACACCGGCTCCGGCCCGGTCCGCTACGAGCGCGACGGCCACGTCGTCACGATCACCTACGACCGCCCGGAGAAGCGCAACGCCATCGACGGCGCCATGCGCCGCGCGATCAACACCGCCTGGGACCGTTTCCGCACCGACGACGAGGCGTGGGTGGCGATCGTGACCGGCGCAGGGAAGGCGTTCTGCGCAGGCGCCGACACCGGCTCCACCACCGGTAACCCGGCAGGCGACTTCCCCGGCAGCTTCTGGGAGCGGCCCACGGTGAACTCGCTGGAGAGCGGCTGGGAGATTTTCAAGCCGATCGTCGCGGCGGTGAACGGGCCGGCCGTCGGCTACGGCGTCACCCTGCTGACCTGGTGCGACTTCGTCATCGCGTCCGAGGAGGCCACGTTCTCCTTCCCCGAGGTCCGGCTCGGCATCCCGACGATCGTCGGTGCGCTGCGGCTCCCGCGGATGATCGACCGGCAGTACGCGATGGAGCTGCTGCTCACCGGCGAGACGATCGACGCCGCCCGTGCGCACGAGATCGGGCTGGCCGGCTGGGTCGTCCCGCATGACGAGCTGCTCGACCGGGCGCGGTCGCTCGCGCAGCGGCTCACCGCGGGCGCCCCGCTGGCGCAGCGGGCGGTGAAGGAGATGGCGGTGCGCGGCGCCGAGCTGGGCACCACCGAGGCCATCCGGTTCGGCGAGACCATGCGCAAGGTCGTCGCCGCCACCGACGACGCCGCCGAGGGCGCGGCCGCGGCGAGGGAGAAGCGTCCGCCGCAGTGGCGGGCCCGGTAACCGGGCGGACATGCGTGGACGGCGATACGTTCGGGGCATGCCCGACACCGTGGAGTCGACGCCGGCCGTCCGCACCAGCCCGCCGTTCCGCGCCGACCACGTCGGCAGCCTGCTGCGCCCACCGGCGCTGCTCGCGGCCCGTCAGCGGTACGCCGCCGGGGAGCTGGACGACGCCGGGCTGTGCGCGGCCGAGGACGCCGCGGTCTCCGACGTCGTCGCGCTGCAGGAGTCGGTCGGCCTGCGCGACGCCACCGACGGCGAGTTCCGCCGCACCTCATGGCACATGGACTTCATCCACCGGCTCGGCGGCGTCAGCCGCACCGACGGCCGCGTCGAGGTGTCGATGCGCAACGCGGGCGGGCAGACCAGCTTCACCTCGGCCGGGATGGCGGTCACCGGCCGCGTCCGGCTCGACGAGCCGATCTTCGCCGACGCGTTCGATTATCTGAAGGCGCAGGTCACGACCGCGGTCCCGAAACTGACGATCCCGTCGCCGAGCATGGTCTACGCCCGCGGCGGCCGGGCGGTGATCTCCGAGGAGGTCTACCCGGACGTCGAGGAGTTCTGGGCCGACCTGTCCGCCGCCTACGCCGACGAGGTCCGCGCCCTCCACGACCGCGGCTGCCGCTACCTGCAGCTCGACGACACCGCGCTGGCCTATCTCAACGACCCGGCGCACCGCGAGCAGCTGCGGGAGAAGGGCGACGACCCGGACACCCAGCACCTGCGCTACATCCGCCAGATCAACGCCGCCATCGCCGACCGGCCGGCCGACATGGCCGTCACCACGCACCTGTGCCGCGGGAACTACCGGTCGTCGTGGGCGGCGGAGGGCGGCTACGACCACGTCGCGGAGGCGCTGTTCGGCGAGCTGGCCGTGGACGGCATCTTCTGCGAGTTCGACGACGAGCGCTCCGGCACCTTCGCCCCGCTGCGGTACGTCCCGGCCGGCAAGCAGGTGGTGCTCGGCCTGGTCACGACGAAGACCGGTGCGCTGGAGGACCCGGACGAGCTGAAGCGCCGGATCGACGAGGCCGCCCGCTACGTGCCGCTCGACCAGCTCTGCCTGTCCCCGCAGTGCGGCTTCTCCTCCACCGTGGAGGGCAACGAGCTGACCGTCGACGACCAGAAGCGCAAGCTGGAGCTCGTCGTCGCGGTGGCCGAGGACGTCTGGGGCCGCTAGAAAACCCGCATGGCCTACGACGAGGGGCTCGCCGCCGGCGTCCGCACCCTGCTCGCCGACGAGCCCGCGCTCACCGAGAAGCGGATGTTCGGCGGTCTGGCGTTCCTGCTCGGCGGGCACATGACCGTGGCGGTGAGCCGCGGCGGCGGGCTGATGGTGCGGGTCGACCCGGAACGCGCGGCGGAGCTGCTCACCCGGCCGCGGGTGGAACGCATGGTGATGGGGGGCCGCGAGATGGCCGGCTGGCTTCGGGTGTCCGGCACCCCGGACATCGACGACCTCGACGGCGACGAGCTCGCCGGCTGGGTCACCGAGGGCGTGGCGTTCGTGCGCACCCTGCCGCCGAAGACATGAGCACCCCGCTGTTCGACCGGCTCCTCACCGGGGCCACGCCCGGAGCCCGGCTGCTCGACGTCGGCTGCGGCACCGGGGAGTTCTGCGCCCGCGCGCTCGCCGACGGCCTCGTCGTCACCGGGGTCGACGCGCAGCCCCGCGCCGTGGAGATCGCCGCCCGCACCGCACCCGGCGCCGCGTTCCAGCCCGCAGGCGCCTGCGACCTCCCGTTCGACGACGACGCGTTCGACCTGGTCACGTTGGTGCAGGTGCTCGACCACCTGCCCGATCCGGAGCGCGCGCTGCGTGAGGCCGGGCGGGTCTGCCGGCCCGGCGGCGCGGTCCGCGCGACCGTCTGGGGCGCCCCCGACGAGTGCGACGCGGCGGTGATCGGCGAGGCCCTGGCCTCGCTGACCGGCGCAGCCCCCGCACCCCGCCGGAACCCGCCCGCCTCGGACCGCAGCGGCGGCGGCGCGACCCCGCTGACCGACCCGGCTGCGCTGACCGACCCGGCTGCGCTCACCGCGCTCGCCGCCGCGGCCGGGCTCACCGTGGCCGAGGTGGCCGTGATCCGGGTGCCGGTGGCGCACGACGACCCGGACGATCTGGTCGCGGGCGTGCTCGCGTCCGGACCGGGGCGGCACGCCGCCCGCGCCGCGGGACCGGCCGCCGTCCGCGAGGCCCTGCTCACGGCGCTGGAGCCCCACCGTGACGGCACCGGGTACCGGCTCGTCGACACCGTCCGGCTGCTGGACGCCACTCCGGCCTGAGACATGCCGGCGCGGGACGTGTCCGGGAGGGACACGCCCCGCGCGATCGGCATCCCGGTGCTGCCCGGTGCTGTCAGCGCTGTCAGCGCTGCTCAGTGCCCGGCCGCGGCCGGCGTCTCGTCGTAGCGGATCTTCAGCAGGGACTTGCAGTACTCGCCGTTCGTCTCGATCCCGACCCGCTGCAGCCGCGCCCGCCGCAGGTGCAGCGGCACCTGCTCGACCCGCACCGGCGAGCCGTCGGAGTGCACCAGCAGCGGCGCGTCGTCACCGGCCGGGAGCCCGATCGTCTCCCGGCGGCGGCGCATCCGGACCAGCTCGTCGGTGTCGGCGGCGGTGCCCGCGAGCGCACCGAGCGTCAGCCCGGCCAGCTCGTCGGGCCCCGCCCCGGCGTCGACCAGCGGGCGGGCCACCCGGTCCTGCCCGGCCAGCGCGGCCTTGGACAGGAACGTGTGGCGCAGCTCGTCCAGCTCGGCCGCGGCCTCGCCGTTGAGCGAGCCCTCGAACGACTTCACGAACCCCGCGTGTGCGGCGACCCCGCCGTTGATCTCGTCGGAGGCGTGGTGGTCCGCGAGCGACACCGACGCCCGGCGCACCCCCGGAACCGCGGTCACCGCGTCGTAGGCGTCGGCGACCATCAGGAACGAGAAGTTCGGCGCGCAGAAGAACGTCGGCAGCCGCAGCCCGACGGCGACCTCACCGGTGTCGGAGACCGTGTACGACTCGACGAAGTCGAGATCGGTGATCGGTTCGTCCAGCTCCGGGTCGAGCACCGTCCCCAGCGCGGACCACACGGCCTGCCGGAGGGTCCCCGCAGCAGGCCCCGCGGTCACGCCTGGGCCCCCGCGACGTCGTCGACCAGCTCCTCACCCGGCGCCATCGGCTCACCGGCCGTGGTCTCGGGCAGCCTGCACTCCTCCGGCACCGGGATGTCGTAGAGCTTGGCGGCGTTGAGGCCGAGGATCTTCTTCTTCGACGCCGTGGTGAGCCGCGGGTAGTCGGAGAACTGCTCCTCGTCGGGCATCTGCCAGTCGACCAGGCCCTCGACCTGCCACTTCGGCGTCCAGATGTTGTAGTCGCCGCCGTAGAGCATCTTGTCCTCGCCGACCCAGAACAGCAGCTCGCCCATCACCTTGGCGAAGAACTTCGGGCGGGCGTGCATGAGACCGCCGATGACGACCGACAGGCCGGCGTAGACGTTGGGCTCCTGCACCGCCATGAAGCAGAAGTCCTCGATCCGCGGCAGGCCGACGTGCTCGACGATGAAGTTGAGCCCCTGGAAGTCGGTGGCCGCGTGATCGACGTCGGCGACGTCGAACGCGTCCTTGTCCAGTGGCCAGATCGTCGGGCCCTTGTGGACGTGCACGTTCTTGACGCCGAGCTCCTGGGCCTTCTCCAGGAACCGGTAGCACTCCGGGTCGGTCAGCTTGAAGCCGCGCGAGTCGCCGTTCCACTCCGCGGTGTAGAGCTTGATTCCGGTGAACCCGTACTTCGCGTGGTCCTGCTCGAACTGGCGCAGGCCGGCGTCGCCGTCGCGCGGGTCGAACCGTCCGTTGACGATCAGCCGGTCGCCGAACCGGTCGACGAGCCGGCCGTTCTGCTCGATCGTGTTGAAGCCCTCGGCGTACCACTCCTTGAGGTACGTCGACTGGAACACCGCGACGTCGACGTGGCCCTCGACGAACATGTCGCGCTCGAAGTCGTCGGCGGAGACCTTCAGGAACTTCTCCCAGTCCCAGTGGGTCTCGGGCGGACCGAGCTGGTGATAGCCGTAGAAGCAGTCGATCCAGCCCTTCGCGTACTGCTCGCGGCCCTCCACCCAGTTCTCCCGGGCGGCATCCCAGAAGTGGCAGTGGGAGTCGACGACGAAGTACTTCTCGCCATCCTTCTCGTACATGGTGTTCCTCCTCGACTCGGCGCTGAGGCCGATCGGTGGTGGTGAGAGAGAACGTTGCGTACGTGCTGTCTGCAGTTGTCGACGGATCCGGGAGTCGCCCCCGGATCCGGTGTCAGGGGACGAGAATCGCCCGGCCGCGGACGTTGCCCGCGTCGAGATCGCGCAGGGCGTCGAGCGCCTGGTCGAGCCGGTATCGCTCGGTGTGCAGGGTGACCTTCCCCGCCTGGGCCAGGACCATGAGCTCGACCAGGTCGTTGTAGGTGCCGACGATGTTGCCGATCGCGTTCTTCTCGCCCGCGACGAAGTCGAGCGTCGGCGCCCGGAACTCGCCGCCGTAGCCGAGGATGAAGTCGTAGCCTGCCGGGCCGGTCATCGCCCACGCGTCGAGCTCGGCGCCCTGCTCGGCGACGAAGTCGAACACGACGGTCGCGCCGCCCTCGGTCATCTCCTGGACGGTCTCGACGTGGTTGCCGTCGGCGGGCACGACCTTCTCGGCGCCGATCGTGCGCGCCAGCTCGAGCGCCTCGACGTTCTTGTCCACCACGATGATCTTCGTGGCGGTGAGCGCGGCGAGTGCCTGGATGGCGATGTGCCCGAGCCCGCCCGCGCCCTGTACGACGGCGGTGGTGCCCGGGTACAGGAGCGGTACGGCCTTGCGGACCGCGTGGTAGGCGGTGATGCCGGCGTCGGCGAGCGCGGCGACGTCCGCGGGATCGGTGTCCGGGTTCAGCTTCACGCAGGCCCGGGCGGTGGTGCGGACGTACTCGGCCATGCCGCCGTCGTTGTCGGACAGGCCGGGGAAGAAGGCGTTGCCGGTGCACTGCATGTCGCGTCCGGCCCGGCAGGCCAGGCACAGCCCGCACGACGGCTGCGGGTGCAGGATCACGGTGTCGCCCACGGCCACGTTGGTGACGGCGTCGCCCACGGCGTGCACCCACCCCGCGTTCTCGTGGCCGATCACGTAGGGCAGCGCCGGCTCCTGGATGTCGGCCCAGTCGCCGTTGATGATGTGCAGGTCGGTGCGGCAGACGCCCGCGCCCCCGACCTTCACGATGACGTCGAGCGGTCCCTGGATCTCGGGTTCCGGGATGTCGTCGATCTGGGGGTCCTTCTGGTACGCGTGCACCCGTACCGCCTTCACCGCGGCACCTCCTCCGCGTCGGACGCGCTGCTGCGCGCGTCGGTGGTGGTGGTTCGGCGGACGACATGGGACGTGTGTCGCCCGTCACGTCGATCACAACCCTGCGGTCGACGACGGGCAAGGGGGTTCGTTCTCGCTCACCGATAAAACAGATGATTCGGGCAGACGTCGTGGGACTCCCGCGGTGGGTTACCGGCGAGTAATGTCCGGGGCATGGCAGACGACGCGAGCTGGGTGGCCGCCGCGATGACCCAGGCGGTCCCGTGGGTGAGCACCGCCGGGATCACCTTCGGGGAGATCACCACCGAGCGGGCGGAGGCGTTCCTGCCCGACCGCCCCGACCAGCACAACCACGTCGGCGGGCCGCACGCCGCGGTGATGTTCGGGCTGGGGGAGACCGCCTCCGGGGCGGTCGGGCTGGCCGCGTTCGCCGCGGCCGGGGACCGGGCCGTGCCGCTCGTCGTCCGTTCCGAGATCCGATATCTCAAGCTCGCCAAGGGGGACCTGCGCGCCGACGCCGTGCTCACCCGTCCGGCGGACGAGGTACTCGCCGAGCTGGACGGCGGCCGGCGGCCCGAGTTCGGCGTCGACGTCACGATCACGGACCCGAGCGGCACGCAGACCGGCGCCATGACGATCGTGTGGACGCTCAAGCCGACCGGGTGAGTGCGCACCGCGCGGGACCACCCGGGCGCCCCTAGCCTCGCGGTATGGACGTGGTGATCGCCGGAGGGCACGGGAAGATCGCGATGCGGCTCGCCGCACGGCTGGCCGGGCAGGGACACACGGTGCGCTCGATCGTGCGCAACCCCGGCCACACCGAGGAGGTGCGGGGGACCGGTGCCGAGCCGGTGGTGGCGGATCTGGAGGACACCACCGCCGACGCGCTCGCGGAGCACCTGACCGGCGCCGACGCCGTCGTGTTCGCGGCCGGTGCCGGTCCGGGCAGCGACGCCGCGCGCAAGGAGACCGTCGACCGCGACGGCGCCACCCTGCTCGCCGACGCCGCCGCGATCGCCGGGATCCGCCGTTACCTGCTGGTCTCCTCACCGGGGGTCGACTCCGAACCGGACCCCGAGCTGGGCGAGGTGTGGGCCGCCTACATCCGGGCCAAGAAGGCCGCCGAGGACGCGATCCGCGCCGACGACCGCCTCGACGCGACCATCCTGCGCCCCGGGAAGCTGACCGACGACCCGGGCACCGGGAAGGTGCTGCTCGCGCCGCCGCCGGTGGAGCGCGCCGAGGTCACCCGCGACGACACCGCCGCGGTGATCGCCGCGCTGCTGCTCGGCCCGGACGCCACCGCAGGTACCACCCTCGAGCTGCGCGAGGGCGACGTCGCGATCGCCGACGCCGTCGCCGCGCTCGGGGCCTGAGCCCCGTGTCCGGCACCGGGTTCGACAGCACCGGGTTCGACGGCACCGCGTTCGACGTGGTCGTGATCGGCGCGGGGCCGGTCGGGGAGAACGTCGCCGGGTACGCCGTGCAGTCCGGGCTCTCCGCCGCGATCGTCGAGGACGAGCTGGTCGGTGGTGAGTGCTCCTACTGGGCGTGCATCCCGTCGAAGGCGCTGCTGCGCACCCCGCAGGCCGTCGCCGACGCGCGGCGGCTGCCCGGGGTGGATGCGGGATCCGACCCGGCCGCGGTGCTGTCCCGGCGCACGAGCCTCACCTCGGACCGGCAGGACACCGGCCAGGCGGACTGGGTGCAGGGCGCCGGGGTGACGCTGCTGCGCGGCCGCGGCCGCCTCGCCGGTGAGCGCACGGTCGTGGTCGCCGACGGCAGCGGTGCCGAGACCACTGTGACCGCACGCCGGGCGGTGGTGCTGGCGACCGGCTCGGTGCCGGTCACCCCGCCGGTGCCCGGCCTGGACTCGGTGCGGCACTGGGGCTCCCGTGAGGCCACCTCGGCGACGACCGTCCCGGGACGGCTGGGTGTGCTCGGCGGCGGGGTCGTCGGCTGCGAGCTCGCCCTGGCCTTCGCCCGCCTCGGTTCGCGGGTGACCCTGCTGAACCGTGGCGACCGGCTGCTGCCCAACGCCGAGCCGGTGGCCTCCGACCAGGTCGCCGCGGGGCTGGCCGAGGCCGGTGTCGACGTCCGGCTCGGCACCGGGCTCGACGAGGTGTCGGCCGGTGCGGGGGACACGGTCGTCCTGTACACCGGCGGCGCGGCCGGCAGCGGCGGCACCGTGGAGGTGGACGAGCTGCTCGTCGCGACCGGGCGCCGGCCCGCCGTCGACGGTCTGGGGCTCGACACGATCGGCCTGGACACCGGGGAGAAGGGCGCGGTCGTCGTCGACGACACCGGGCTCGCGCACGGCGACTGGCTCTACGCCGTCGGCGACGTCAACGGGCGCGCCCCGCTCACCCACCAGGGCAAGTACCAGGCCCGGATCGCCGCGCACGCCATCGCCGCCCGCGCCGCCGGGCGCGAGCTCGACACCGCGGCGTGGGGCGAGGACGCGGCCACCGCCGACCACCACGCCGTCCCGCAGGTCGTGTTCACCGACCCCGAGGTCGCCTGGGTGGGGCGCACCGCTGCCGCGGCCCGGGCCGACGGCCTCGACGTCCACGTCGTCGACATGGACATGGCGAACGCCGGCACCGCCCTGACCGCCGACGGCTGGTCGGGGCGGGTGGTCGCCGTCGTCGACGCCGACCGCGACGTTCTCGTCGGGGTGACGTTCGTCGGGCCCGGGGTCGCCGAGCTGCTGCACGCCGCCACCGTCGCCGTCGTCGGGGAGGTGCCGCTGGGCCGGCTCTGGCACGCCGTCCCGGCCTTCCCGACGATCAGCGAGGTGTGGCTGCGTCTGCTGGAGGCCTACCGCCAGGAGTAGGCCGTGCCCGCGGCACCGCTCAGGGCTGCACGCCCAGGTGCTCGAGCAGGTCGACCTCCATGCGGTCCAGGTCGGTCGACACGGCACGGAACGCGGCCTTGCGCCGGGTGGCGGGCATCTGCTCCGCCGTCCGGACGGCGGCGGCCAGGTCGTGCAGCCGGGTCTCGCTCTCGTCGGCGAACTTCTTCGCCTTCGGGTCGCGGTCGACGGTGCCGTCGTTGCGCAGCTCGTCGATGGTCCGCGACATGCGCGACATCCGGGCGTGCAGCTTGCCGCCGGTGCCGGAGTAGGTGCCGACCTCGTGCGGGGCGACGCCGAGCTGGCGCGAGCGGTGGTCGTCCCAGCGGTGCCGGGCCGAGCCTGCGGCGGCGATCGCGTACGGCGCGAGCACCGGCGCGAGGATCTTGGCGATGCCGAGGTAGCGCTTCACGCGGGCGGCGTTCCACTCCTTGGCGGCGCGCTCCTTCTCGATCTCCTTGATCGCGAGCTGCTCGCTCTTGACCCGGCCCTTCTCCTGGGCCTGGGCGGCCTTGGCCTCGGCCTTGCGGGCGCCCGCGTCGGCCTTGGCCGCCTTCTGGCGGACCTTGCGGTCCGCGGCGGTCGCCTTGGCCTTCGCCTCGGCCGGGCCGCTGCCGGCCTTGCGCGCCTTGCGGCCCGCCTTCTTGCCGGCCTTCTCGGCGCGCTTGTTCGCCGCCTCGGCCTTCTTACGGGCCTTCGAGGCCTTGCTCTGGAGCTTCTCGGCCGACTTGTCCGCGCGCACGCGGGTGCTCGCGGTCGCGTCCTGCAGCTTGCGGGCGGCATCGGCCACCGCCTGGGGGGTCCGGACGGAGGCGTCGGTCGCGGCCTCGGCCGCCTTCACCTCCAGGGTCGCCGACGCGGCCCGTCCGCCCGTGTCCGGCTTCGTGCGCCGCAGTCCCATGTTCGCGTCCTCCCGGGTCCGGTTCGCCACGATGATCGGGCTGATCGTCGTCGCAGCCTAGGGTGTTCGCCACCGCAGGCGCAGGTCCGACACCGTCGCGTGACGTGGGACGCCGCACGCGGATGCTGTCGGGGGTGGTCTCTACCCTCGGCCCCGTGCACACCCCGACCGGAGAGCGGCCACCGCAGCGCGCCGCCGGACCGCGCGTCCTGCTGGACGCGGCGGCGCTCACCGGGTGCCGCCGCCGGGTGCACCTCGACCACGACCCGGCCGCCGCCGACGCACCGCGTGCGCTGCCGGACCCGGCGATCGAGCAGCGCCGTGCCGACGCCGCCGCGCACCGCGCCCGGATCGGCGACCTGCTCGCCGGGGCCGCGGGGGCGGCCTGGGCGAGCACCTGGCCCGGCGGCGCGTCCGGGCCGCCGTCCGAGGGGGAGGGGCCGTGGGTGTCCCGCGGCGAGCGGGCAGACCGCACCGCCGAGCTCGTCGCGGCCGGGGCCCCGATGATCTGGGGTGCGGTCCTGCCCGTCGACGGCGACCGGCGCGGCACCGCGGAGCTGCTGGTCCGGGGGCCGCAAGGCGGTTACGTGCCGCTGCTGGTCGTCCGGCGGCGGATCACCGACCCCGGCGGCGGCGCCCGGACCAGCGCCGTCACCGACCCCTGGCCGGAGCACGCCGCCGAGGACCCGCACCGCAAGGTGCGGTCCCAGCCGCGCGACCTGCTCGCGCTGGCCCAGCTGACCCGGATGCTGGAGTCCGCCGGGTGGGCGCCGCCGGAGGGCGCGCCGCGGGTCGGCGGGGTCGTCGGGCTCGACGCCGACGTGGTCGTCTGGCACGACCTGCGTGCCGGGCACTGGCCCGGCGAGCGCTCCACCCTGGACGAGTACGACGCCCGGTTCGCCGACCGGGCCGCCGTCGCCCGGGCCGCCGCGACCGGCGCGCCGGCGCTGGCCGAGCCGTCCCGGATCACCGAGTGCCGGCGGTGCCCCTGGTGGCCGACCTGCGAGGCCGACCTGGAGCGCACCGACGACGTCAGCCTCGTCGCCCACGGGGCCACCTCGGGCCTGCTGCGCGAGATCGGCGTCGGCACCGTGGCCGGGCTCGCCGACCTCGACCCGGCCGTCCCGCCTGCCGCGCTGCCGTCGCCGCTGCCGGGCCCGCCGTTCACCGACCTGGTGGCGCTGGCCCGGGCCCGCCGCGCCGGGCTGGCCGTGGCCCGGCGGGTGCCGCGGGTGCCGGTCCCGCGCGCCGACGTCGAGGTCGACGTCGACATGGAGAGCTTCGGCGAGTCCGGCGCCTACCTGTGGGGCGCGCTGCTGACGCTGCCCGGCGGCGCCCGCGACGGCGACCCCGAGCCCGGCTACCGGGCGTTCGCGACCTGGGAGCCGCTCCCCACCCGCGACGAGGGCCGCTCGTTCGCCGAGTTCTGGACTTGGTTCCGCGGGGTCCGGGAGCGGGCCCTCGCGTCCGGGCGCACGTTCGCCGCGTACTGCTACAACGAGCAGGCCGAGAACCGCTGGATGATCGCCTCCGCGCAGCGCTTCGCCGACGTCCCGGGCGTCCCGGGCGAGGCCGAGGTGCGGGCCTTCGTCGAGGACCCGTGCTGGGTGGACCTGTTCGGCGTCGTCTCCACCTGGTTCCTGTGCGCGCAGGGCAAGGGGCTGAAGAAGATCGCCCCGGCGGCCGGGTTCGCCTGGCGGGACCCGGAGGCCGGCGGGGAGAACTCGATGCGCTGGTACCGCGACGCCGTCGCCCTCGACGGCGGAGAACCCGATGCGGCACAACGTGATCGCCTGCTCGGCTACAACGCAGACGACGTCATGGCCACCCAGGTGCTGCGCGAGTGGATGTCCTCGGACCGGGTGCTCGAGGTGCCGCTGGTGAGCGAGCTGGCCGGCCCGTCCTGACGGGGCCTTCCGCTCCTTCCGCGCCCGTGACGCGGGCGCCGCGCCGGGAGAGGATGCTCCGGTGGCGCTCCCCAGTTACGACCGGATCGGCCCGCGCGGCGCGGTCAGCAGCACCCACCACCTCGGCACCGCCGCCGCGGCCGCCGTCCTCGCCGACGGCGGCAACGCCTTCGACGCCGCCGTGGCCTGCGGGTTCGTCCTGCAGGTCGTCGAGCCGCACCTGTGCGGTCCCGGGGGCGAGCTGCCCGCGGTGTTCGTCACCGCAGCCGATCCCACCCCGCAGGTGCTGTGCGCGCAGGGCGTCGCCCCGGCCGCGGCGACGACCGAGCGGCTGCGCGCCGAGGGCTGCGCGATCGTGCCCGGCACCGGGCTGCTGCCCGCGACCGTCCCCGGCGCCTGGGACGGGTGGCTGACCCTGCTGCGCGACCACGGCACCCGCGAGCTCGCCGACGTCCTCGGTCCGGCCCTGGGCTACGCCGAGCACGGGTTCCCGCTGGTCCCGCGGGTACCGGTCACCATCGGCGCGGTCGCCGAGCACTTCCGGGCGCACTGGCCGTCGTCGGCGGAGACCTGGCTGCCCGGCGGCCGCGTCCCGGCGGCCGGGGAGATCCTGCGGCTGCCGACGCTGGCCGCGACCTGGCGGCGGTTGCTCGACGAGGCGGTGGGCGCGACCCGCGAGGCACGCATCGACGCCGCCCGCGACGCCTGGTACCGCGGCTTCGTCGCCGAGGAGATCGAGCGGTTCTGCGCCACCCCGGTCCACGACGGCACCGGCACCGCGCACACCGGCCTTCTCACCGCCGACGACCTGGACCGCTGGTCGGCGCACTACGAGCCCGCCGTGCTCACCGACGCCGGCCGCGGCTGGTCGGTCGCCAAGTGCGGGCCCTGGTCGCAGGGCCCGGTGCTGGCCCAGCAGCTCGCGCTGCTGGGCGACCCGCAGCTGCCCGGCGGGGTCGCGACCGCGGAGACCGTGCACGCCGCGGCGGAGGCGGCGAAGCTGGCGTTCGCCGACCGGGAGGCCTGGTACGGCGACTCACCCGGCGCCGCCTCCGGGGACCTGCTCGACGATCTGCTCGCCCCGGCCTACGCCGCGCAGCGCCGCTCGCTGATCGGCCCGGAGTCCGACGGCACCCTGCGCCCCGGCTCACCGGGCGGACGCACCCCGGTCCTCGGCGCCTACGCGGCCACCCCCGGGGCCGGGCGCGGCACCGGGACCGAGGGCCCGGGCAGCGGTGAGCCGACGGTGGCCCGGGACGGTGCGACCCGCGGCGACACCGTGCACGTCGACGTCGTCGACGCGGCCGGGAACATGGTCTCGGTGACGCCGTCGGGCGGGTGGCTGCAGTCCTCGCCGACGATCCCGGCGCTCGGGTTCTGCCTGGGCACCCGTGGGCAGATGTTCTGGCTGGAGGACGGCCTGTCCAGCTCGCTGGTGCCGGGCCGGATGCCGCGCACCACGCTGTCGCCGTCACTGGCGCTGCGCGACGGGGAACCGGCCGTCGCGTTCGGGACCCCCGGCGGGGACCAGCAGGACCAGTGGCAGCTCTGCTTCCTGCTCGCGCTGGTGTACGGCGGGTTCGCGCCGGAGTCGTTGCTGCAGGGCGCGATCGACGCCCCCACCTGGCACTCGACCGCGTTCCCGGCCTCGTTCGCGCCGCGCGGCTGGGAGCCGCACGGGCTCGTCGTCGAGTCCCGGCTGGGTGCGGACACCCTGGCCTACCTGCGACGGCGCGGCCACGACGTCACCGACGCCGGACCGTGGGCGCTCGGCCGCATGTGCGCGGCAGGCCGCTTCCCGGCGCCCGGTGGCATCGCCCTGCACGCCGCGGTCGACCCGCGTTCCGGGGTCGGCGGCGCGATCGCGGTCTGACCCCGGAGCGCCCGCTCCGACAACCCGGACAACGACGACCCCGGACGCGACGACCCCGGATGACGACGCCGGACGGCGACAGCCCCGGACAACACAGAACGCCCGGCACCCGCGAGTGCGGGTACCGGGCGTTCCACGTGGAACATCATCCGATCCGGGGCCGTGGGGCCCGACACCGGGACCCTCAGCGCGGCCCGGGCGAGGGTCGCTCGTGCCGGCCGTCGGGCCCGGTGCCGCGGCCCGCGGGGACCGCCCCGGTGCCGCGGGGCTGCTCGGTGCCCTCCAGCGGGTGCGGGAACTCGACGTCGGAGTGCGTCACCCGGCCGGGCTCCAGCGCCACGACCGTCGCGACGGGGGCGTACCCGCTGGTCGCGAGGGTGTAGGTGCCGGCGGCCAGCCCGTCGAAGGTGAACGTGCCGTCCACCTCCGACAGCCGCGACCCGACGACGGCGCCGTCGGAGTCGATCAGCGTGGCCAGTGCCTGCGGAACCGGGTTCCCGTCGGGCATCGCGGTGACCCGCCCGGTGAGCCGGGAACGCTGCGGCAGCCGCAGGTCCTGATCGACCGTGCCTGCCGGCGGCACCTGGACACCGATCGCGACCGGGTCGAGGCCCTCACCGGCACCGGTGAGGATGTAGGTGCCCGCCGAGACCCCGGCCAGTGCGTACAGGCCGCCCTCACCGGACCGCGCGGATGCGGCGACGTCACCGGTGCCGTCGATCAGCGCGACGGTCACGCCGCCGACGCCGTGGCCGTCGGAGTCGCGGACGGTGCCGCGGACCCCGCTGCCGCCGGTGAGCCGGACGTCGTGCCGTACCGGCGCGGAGCCGACCGTCACCGTCGCGGCCTGCGGAGGCAGGCTCCCGGCCGCCGCGACGACGAGGAACCGGCCCGGCTCGCGCAGCGCGACCCGGTAGTGCCCCTCGGCGTCGGCGGTCGTGCGGCCGACCTGCTCACCCGTGAGCCGGGTGACGGTCACCGTCGCACCGGCCAGCGGGGCGCCGTCGCCGCGCTGCACCCGGCCGTCGACGGCGGGGCCGTCACCGGGGTGCGCGGCGAAACCGCCCGCGGCCGCGAACGCCGGCTCGGAGCCGCGGCCGGAACCGGACCCGGAACCGGAGCCGAGGCCGGAACCCGGACCGGAGCCGAAGCCCTGGCCTGCGCCCTGGTCCCGCACGGCGCCATGACCGTTGCCGCCGTTGCGGTTCGTGCCGTCGGTGCGGCCGACGGTCTGCAGCGGCGTGGTCGGCGGGGTGGGCTCACCCCGGCCGTCGTGGTCCGCCCCGGGCCGGGACGTGAGTCCCGCGGCGGCACCGGCCGCCGTCGCACCGACTGCGGCACCCGCGGCCGGGGTGACCGCGGCGATGGCCTCGGTCGGGACGTCGGTCGTGGTGCCCCCGGCCGGGACCGCGCCCCGGTCCGTGGAGCCCTGAGCGGTGTCTCCCGCGCCGGCCTCGGCGGCGACGGCCGCCTCGGCCGCCGCGGCCTGCGCACCGGACACGGTGCGCAGCGGCAGCTCCTTGACGAAGAGCACCAGCACGAACGCCGCCGCGACCACGCAGGCCGCGATGAAGAACGCGAGCGTCATCGACTGGGTGAACCCGGTCTGGAACGGTGCGGCCAGCCGCGGGTCGATCTGCTGCAGGAACGAGGAGTCGGTCAGCACCGAGGAGCCGAGCTCGCCGGACCGCAGGCCCTGCACGACGTCGCGGTTCGCCGGGTTCGCGAGCACCGCCGGGTCGGTCAGCGCGCTGCGGAAGGAGTCGGTGCCCATGGCGTTGCGCAGGGCGGTGCCGATCCGGTCGCCGACGGTCGAGAAGACGACCGACAGGAAGATCGCGGTGCCCAGCGTGCCGCCCATCTGGCGGAAGAAGGTGACCGTCGAGGTGCTGACGCCCATGTCGCGGGCGGGCACGGCGTTCTGCACGGCGAGGACCAGGGTCTGCATGCACAGGCCCAGGCCGAGACCGAGCAGGCCCATCTCGAGGTCGAGCTGCCAGATCGGGATCTCCGGGGTGACGGTGAGCCACAGCAGCACCATCGAGATGGTGATGAACGCGGTGCCGATCACCGGGAAGATCTTGTAGCGGCCGGTCCGCGAGGTCAGCTGGCCGGAGACGACCGAGGCGATCATGATGCCCGCCATCAGCGGCAGCATCATCAGGCCGGACTCGATCGGCGTCGCGCCGTGCACGATCTGCAGGAACTGCGGCAGCAGCGCGATCCCGCCGAACAGTGCCATGCCGATGAACAGGTTGATCACCGACGAGAGCGAGAAGACGCCGGTGCGGAACAGCCGCAGCGGCAGCAGCGCGTCGTCGCCGTAGGCACGCTCGGCGGCCAGGAACAGCAGCAGGCCGACGGCGCCGACGACGTAGGCGACGATCGAGTTGACCGAGGTCCAGCCCCACTCGCGGCCCTGCTCGGCGACCAGCAGCAGCGGCACCAGGCAGATGGTCAGCGCGATCGCGCCGGGCCAGTCGATCCGCGCCTTGCGCGGGACGTGCGGGATGTTGAGGACCTTGTAGACGACGATCAGCGCGACGGCACCGATCGGGACGTTCACCAGGAAGATCCAGCGCCAGCCCTCGAAGCCTGCGATGGTCGGTGCCCCGGAGAGCAGGCCGCCGATGACCGGGCCGATGACGCTGGACGTACCGAACACGGCGAGGAAGAAGCCCTGGTAGCGGGCCCGCTCACGCGGCGGGACGATGTCGCCCAGGATGGTCAGGGCCAGCGACATGAGGCCGCCGGCACCGAGCCCCTGCAGCGCGCGGAACGCGGCCAGGGAGTACATCGACCAGGCCAGGGTGCACGCGATCGACCCCAGCAGGAAGATCGAGATGGCGGTCATGAACAGCGGCTTGCGGCCGAAGATGTCGGACAGCTTGCCGTAGAGCGGCGTGGTGATCGTGCTGGTGATCAGGAACGCGGTGGTGGCCCACGCCTGCATGGACAGGCCGTGCAGGTCGTCGGCGATCGTGCGGATCGCGGTGGACACGACGGTCTGGTCCAGGGCGGCCAGGAACATGCCCAGCATCAGCCCGCCCAGGACCGTGAGGATCTGGCGGTGCGTCAGCTCCCCCTCGGCGCGCGACGGAGGAGCCGCGGCTGCGGTGGTCATTCGTTCTCCTGTGCTTCGAAGGTCTGGTAGTCGTCGAGGAACCGCTCGAGGAGCGTGGTCAGGGCGGTGCGGTCGGCGGGGGCCCACTCGTCCAGGACGGCGGCGATGGTGCGGGCGCGGCGGCGGCGCTCGGCCTCGATCACGCGGACGCCCTCGTCGGTCGCCGCGAGCAGCGACGCGCGTCCGTCGCCCGGGTCGGCCCGGCGCTCGACCAGGCCGGACTTCACGAGCGCGGCGGCCTGCCTGCTGATCGTGGAGGGATCGGAGTGGAACGTCGCCGCGATCTCCCCGGCTCGCTGCGCACCGTTGAAGTGCAGGTGGTGCAGCAGGTGGTAGCCGGCCATGTCGACGATCATCTCGGGGCGGTGCCGCTCGGCGGACCGCTTGACCTGGCGGATGAGCTGGAAGAGATCACGGACGACGGTGTCGGCGAGCTCCAGGTCTGCTTCGCTCAGTTCACGCGGCCCCGAGCTCGCCCGTTCGGCAGTGCTCACGAGCACTCCTTCCAGTAGCGGTCCCGTGGTGCGCAGGTGGTGCGCGACGCCGCGGTGGTGGCGGGCCGTGACCGGCCGTCGACTCGCGGTGTGTGTATCACGCAACTAGATGCTGAGTGCAAGCATGCTCCCGGTTGGTTGCATGACGCAAACGAGTTCGGCATGACGGTGGTCACTCCCCGGCGGGGCCCGGCAGGCGCTCCGGAGGCGGGGAGGACGACACGGATCAGTGGACGTACGTGCCCCGGGCCCCTCGGACGGCGCGTCCCGACTAGGTTGCAGGTCGGATCCGAGCCGGATCCCCCGTCGCCACCACCGGGAGGACCCCGTGCGCGCTGCCCGTCCCGTCCGTTCGCCCCTCGTCGCCGGAGCGCTGCTGGTCGCGTCCGCAGCGGTGCTCGCCGGCTGCGCCCAGCCCGGCGAGCTCGGGCACGAGCTGCCCGCCCCGGACCGGGACGGCTCGGGCAGCTCGGCGCCGGCGGACCCCGGAGCCTCCCAGGGCGGGTCCGGTGACGAGGGCGGGTCCGGCGACGCCCCGGCGGCACCCGCGCCCGCTCCGGACGGTCCCCGGAACGGCGGTGGCCAGGACGGTGGCCCGCAGAACGGTGGTGCACCCGGCCAGAACGGAGCGGGCCGGCCGAGCCCGACCCAGGGCGGGCAGGACGGGCAGAGCGCGGAGGGCCTGCCGGGCGTGCCCGACCCGTCGGCGGGCCAGGAGCCGCGCGACACCCCGCCGAAGCCGCCGGGCTTCGGCGACAAGGCCTCGGCCGACACGCTGGCCGCCGTCGACGGCCCGGTGAAGATGGACTCCAGCGGGCCCGCGCAGCTGGTCGTGAAGACCGAGGTCCTGCACGCGGGTGAGAACACCGGCTGGATCAAGCACCCGGGCTCGGTGATCACCGCGGTCCGCCAGGGCACCGTCACCATCCGCACGATCGGGCGCTGCGAGCCGCAGACCTACGGGCCGGGCCGCGCGTTCCCGGTGCAGAACGGCCAGTCCTACGAGCTGCGCAACGACGGCCCGACGCCGATCGTCCTGACCCGCTCCGAGCTGCTCACCCCCGGCCAGCCCGAGCGCTCCCCCGGCGAGTCCGCCTGCTGAGTCGCGGCCGGGTCACGACCCGCGCGGATCCTCGGTTACCGCGGTCCGTTGTGGGACGATTTCTCACCGGACGGGCACGGGAGAGCGGAATCGATGGGGACGAAGACGGTCATCGCGGCGGACAACCGCGAGTGGCAGGTACAGCGCAACATCGAGTGGACGTCGCCGGCGATCGGTGACGAGTTCGAGCACGACGTCGACGGCGGTCGCGGCGCCGTCGTGCTGATCCTGTCGGTGCTGGTGTTCTTCTGGGTCATGCTGATCGTGTGGACGCCGGACGGCGTCTACTTCCCCTGGTTCTACTGGGTCGTGGCGATCGCCGGGCTCGCGTTCTTCCCGGGCCGCTGGCTGCTGCGCCGCCCGTACACGATCGTCGCGAAGACCCAGGGCGGCTACGACCTCCCGGCCGAGCACTGGAGCGGGATGGTCCGCGGGATCGCGTCGGCGCGCGAGGAGACCCGGGTCGTCGTCCGCAGCCTGAAGAACCGCTCGACCCCCGGCCACGCGGACAGCCCGCTCCAGCCGATCAACTAGGGGAGGCGCGGTGCCCGAACTGCCCGAGGTGGAGGCACTGGCCCACCATCTGCGCGAGCACGCCGTGTACCGCCCGGTGGCCCGGGTGGACCTCGCCTCGATGAGCGCCCTGAAGACGTTCGACCCGCCGGTGTCCGTGCTGGCCGGGCGGGTCGTGACCGGGGCGAGCCGGTTCGGGAAGTTCCTGTCGGTGGACTTCGCCGACCGCGCCGACGAACCCGCGCTGCATCTGGTCACCCACCTGTCGCGGGCCGGCTGGCTGCGCTGGCACGAGCAGGCGTCGGCGACGCCGCCGCGGCCCGGGCGGGGCCCGCTGCAGCTGCGCGTGCACCTCGACGAGGTCGGCGGCCCCGGCTTCGACCTCACCGAGGCAGGAACCCAGAAACGGCTCGCGGTGTATCTGGTGACCGACCCGGCCGAGGTCCCCGGAATCGCGCGGCTCGGCCCGGACGCCCTCGAGCTCTCCCGCGCCGGTCTCGACGAGCTGCTCGACGGCGACTCGCGGCGGCTCAAAACCGTCCTCACCGACCAGACCACGGTCGCCGGGATCGGCAACGCCTACTCCGACGAGATCCTGCACACCGCGCAGCTCTCCCCGTACGCGACGGCGTCCCGCCTCGACGAGGCCCGCCGCGACGCCCTGTCCGAGGCACTGCACGCCGTGCTGACCGACGCCGTCGACCGCTCGGTCGGCCAGGCCGCGGCCACGCTGAAGGGCGAGAAGCGCTCCGGCCTGCGCGTCCACGCCCGCACCGGGCTGCCCTGCCCGGTGTGCGGGGACACCGTCCGTGAGGTGTCGTTTGCCGAGAGATCGTTCCAGTACTGTCCGACCTGCCAGACCGGTGGCAAGCCGCTCGCCGACCGCCGGCTGTCCCGGTTGGTGAGGTAGGTGCAGGTGGTTCAGGTGCTGGCGGCCGAGGGCGGGGCGCTCGTCGATCCCGTGCTGGTCCTGCCGATCGTCGGCGTGGTGCTCGTGCTGCTCGGCGTCGCGTTCGGGTTCTGGTGGCACCGCAACCGGCGCGACAACATGGTGACGCCGCTGGCGAAGGCCACCTTCTCGGCGCTGCACACGGTGGCGCTGGCCGCGCCGGTGCTGCGGGAGGGTCTCTCGGAGCGCTCGGCGTCGCAGGCGCTGCCCTACCTGCGCCAGCTGCTGGAGACCACGGCGATGGCGATGACCGACGGGCGCGGCACGGTGATCGGCTGGGACGGCTCCGCCGACCAGCACCAGCAGGACGTGCAGACGCTGGCCGACACCGTCGTCCGGACGGGCCGGATGGAGATCATGAGTCACACCTCCATCAAGTGCAACCAGCCCGGATGCGAGGTGCGGGGCATCGTCGTCGTCCCGCTGGAGAGCGACGGCAACATCATCGGCACGCTCGGTGCGCTGACCCCGACGACGGCGGGCCCGCCGGTCCTGCGGGCCACCGGCGAGGTCGCCCGTTACGTCTCCAGCCAGCTGGAGCTCGCCGAGCTCGACGATTCCCGTGCCCGGCTCAACCGGGCCGAGGTCCGGGCGCTGCGCGCGCAGATCTCGCCGCACTTCGTCTACAACGCACTGACCACGATCGCCTCGTTCATCCGGACCGACCCCGGCCGGGCCCGTGAGCTGCTGATCGACTTCGCCGACTTCACCCGGTACTCGTTCCGGTCCGCAGGCGAGTACACGACGCTGACCGACGAGCTCGACAACATCAAGCGCTACGTGGTGCTGGAGAAGGCCCGGTTCGGCAACCGGCTCAACATCCAGCTGCAGATCGACCCGGAGGTGCAGAACGTCGTGCTGCCCTTCCTGGCGCTGCAGCCGCTGGTGGAGAACGCGGTGCGGCACGGCCTGTCCGGGAAGCCGAACGGCGGGACGGTCACGATCCGTGCCGAGAACGCCGGGTCCGAGTGCGTCATCGTCGTCGAGGACGACGGGGTCGGAATGGACCCGGCGCGGCTCAACGAGGACCTCGACGACGCCCACCTGTCCGGCGCACACGTCGGCCTCGGCAACGTCGACGACCGCATGCGATCGGCCTTCGGGGACAACTTTGGCCTGGTGGTGGACACCAACATCGGGGCGGGCATGAAGATCACCCTGCGGGTCCCGAAGTTCCGCGCCGGCATCCGCGCCTGACCGGTCCCGGCGTTGCGCCGCCCGGGTGCCCGCCCGGGTGTCCGCACCGTGCCGGACCGGTCGCCCTCCGTCACTCAGCGCGCCCGCGTACGGTGTCGCGGCATGGATGGCCTGCGATTTCCCGCCGCACTCACGTCACGCCTGCCGGGCGGGCTCGGCGAGACGCTCGGTGCCGCGACCGGTACCCCGGTCGTGTCCGTGGTGCGGCTGCAGGGCGTGATCAGCAGCCAGGCCGCGCCGGTGCCCCGCCAGGTGATCAACCTGGCGTCGCTGGAGAAGGTCCTGGAGCGCGCGTTCGCGCCGGACAGGCTGGCCGCCGTCGCACTGGTCGTGAACTCGCCCGGCGGCTCGCCGGCGCAGTCCCAGCTGGTCGCGGACCGTATCCGTGGCCTGGCGGCGAAGAAGGACGTGCCGGTGCTGGCGTTCTGCGAGGACGTCGCCGCCTCCGGCGGGTACTGGCTGGCCTGCGCGGCTGACGAGATCTACGCCTGCTCGACCTCGATCGTCGGGTCGATCGGCGTCGTCAGCTCGGGGTTCGGCCTGGAGGGCCTGATCGACCGCTGGGGCATCACCCGGCGGCTGCACACCGCGGGCAAGGCGAAGGCGCGGCTGGACCCGTTCGAGCCGGAGAAGCCGGAGGACGTCGCCTGGCTCACCGGGCTGCAGGAACAGTTGCACGACAGCTTCACCGCCTGGGTCACCGCGCGCCGCGGCGACCGGCTCGCGAGCGGCACCGACCTGTTCGACGGTGAGGTCTGGCTCGGGGAGAAGGCCCGGGAGCTGGGCCTGGTCGACGGCATCGGCACCGCGCACGAGGTGCTCACCGAGCGCTTCCCGGACGCCGAGCAGCGCCCCGTCGACCAGCGCAAGCCGCTGCTGGCCCGGCTGGGCGCCGGCGGTGGGGCCGCGTCGTTCCCGGGGCTCGGCGGAAACGCCGACGGTGTGGCGCACGAGCTCATGGCCGCACTCGAGACCAGGGCCGCCTGGGCTCGTTACGGGCTGTGAGCCGAGTCCCGGCAGTACCCGATCGGTGGATGCGCGGCGTGGTGGTCCCGTCACCGATACGGTTCGTGCCCTGGCACTCGGCGCGTCGGCACGTCACCATGGTCGCTGTGCCGGGCGATCATCGACTCGATGGGCTTCCCGGCTCGGGCCGGGAAGCAGGATGAGGAGATCGTGGACAGCAACGACACCACGCGAGGACTGGTCGTGCTCGCGGTGGACGACGAGCAGCCCGCGCTGGAGGAGATGGCGTTCCTGCTCGACGACGACCCGCGGGTCGAGACGGTCCTCAAGGCCGGTGAGTCCACCGAGGCGCTCCGCATCCTGAACGGTCGCCGTGCCGGAGCACCCGCGGGTGCCGGTGCGCCCGCCGGTGGCGTCGACCTCGCCGAGCAGACCGACATCGACGCGGTCTTCCTCGACATCCGTATGCCCGGGCTCGACGGCCTGGAGCTGGCGCGGGTCCTCAAGAACATGACGGTGCAGCCGGCGATCGTGTTCGTGACCGCGCACGACGACCGCGCCGTCGACGCCTACGACGTCGGCGCCATCGACTACCTGCTCAAGCCGCTGCGTTCCGAGCGTCTGTCCGCCGCGCTGGACCGGATCGTCGCCACCCGCGGACAGGGTGCCGTGGCCGAGGCCGTCCGGCCCGAGGAGTCCGGCAGCGGCGACGACGAGGTCATCCCGGTCGAGCTGGCCGGTACGACCAAGCTCGTGCCCCGCTCGTCGGTGCGCTACGTCGAGGCCCAGGGCGACTACGCCCGCCTGCACACCACCGAGGGCAGCCACCTCGTCCGGATACCGCTGTCGGTGCTCGAGGAGCGCTGGCGCGACGCCGGTTTCGTCCGCATCCACCGCTCGTTCCTGGTGTCGTTGCCGCTGGTCACCGAGCTGCGGCTGGCCGGGTCCGGGTACGTCGTCCGGATCGGGTCCGGCCCGGAGACCGCCGAGCTGCCGGTCAGCCGCCGGCACACGCGTGAGCTGAAGGATCGTCTGGTCAGAGCGACGAAGCAGGCGTGGAGCCAGAGGTGAGCAGACCCACCGGCGGCGTCCAGCCGTCGGTGCGTCCCACACCGGCGGCGGAGCGGGGCGACCGGACGGATGCCGGGCCCGTGGGGCCTGGGCACCCACCGGACGGTCAGGCCCCGGACGGCTCGTCTTCCGGCGCGAACGGTGCCGCCGCGAACGGCGCCGTGCCGAACGGTTCCGCGGTGAAAGGTGCTGTCACGAACGGCTCCATGCCGAACGGTGCTGTCATGAACGGCGCCGTGGCGAACGGTGCGGCCCCGAACGGTGCGGCCCCGAACGGTGCGGCCCCGAACGGTGCGGTGGCACACGGCTCCGTCCCGAATGGTGCAGCCCCGAACGGTGTGGCCCTGGATGGTGCGGCCCGGAACGGTGCGGCCCCCGGCGGTGCTGCTCCGAACGGCGCTGCTCCGAACGGTGCTGCTCCGAACGGTGCGGTGGCGCGCGAGACCGCTGCGCACGATCCGGCCCCGGACGCGGGCCCCCGGCCCGCGGCCGAGGGCGTGCCGGCGCCGCGTCGTCCCGCGTACAACTCCGACTCGGTGCCCCGTCCGGCCGTCCCCCCGGGGCCCGTTGCAGGGCAGCCGCGCCCGGCCGGGCAACGGCCGGTGGCGGAACCGGTGCACGCCGCGGCCGGGCGTTCCGCGGAACCGCACGCCGCCGCCGGGCCCCCGGCTCCCGGCGAACCACCGCACGCCCAGGCGCCCGCTCCGGAGCCGGCCACCCCCGGTGAGCCCCCGGCCGCGCGGCGCCGCCGCACCGACGACGACTCCGGCAGCGGCTCGTCCTGGGTGCAGGAGGAGATCCGCCGGCGGATGGCGAGCGGCTCCGGCCGTACCGGTCGGCATGCCCGCGCCGCGGACGCCGCGTCCACAGAGGCAGCGGAGTCCACAAAGGCAGCGGATTCCACGGGGTCCACGGAGGACACACCGCCTGACGACGGCACGGACGCGCCCACCACCACCACCGCGGACACCGGCGCGACCACCACTGCGGACGACGAGACGGCCACGACCACGAGCACCGACACGACCGCCAGTGCGGACACCCACGCGGCCCCCGGCGCCGCCAAGAGCACGGACACCGGCGCGGACACCGGCGCGGACACCGGCGCGGACACCGGCGCGGCCGCCGGCACGGACACCGGCGAGCCTCCGCTGCCGCAGCGCGTTCGTCCGCGACCCGGCCCCCGGAACTCCGGCGCCATACCTCCCGGTACCGCGGACTCCGGCACCGTCGGAACCGGTAAGCAGTGGCCGCCCAACGGCCGCCCGGCCGAGGCCGCCGCGACGGAGCTGCCCCGCCGCGTCCCCGGCGCGACCACCTGGGCCCGCTCGGCGTGGGCCCCGGACAGCACCGCGCTGAACGGCGGCCCGGTCGCCCCACTCGCGCCCGCGGGCCCGGCGTCACCGACAGGCCCGACCCCGCCCGGCCCCACCCCGACCGGCCCGGCCACGAACGACCCGGCCCCGACCCCCGACGACCCGGCCGGCAGCAACCCGGCCACCGCCGACGCGACCGGCGACACCGGCCCCGTCCCCGTCCCGCTGAACGGGCACATCGCCGCCGCCCCGGCCGCTCCGGCGGACGACGAGCCGCCGTCCCCCGTCCCGGACCACCTCGCCGACTACGAGGACGACGACGCGGACCTGCACGACGACGACCTGGACGACCTGGACGACGACGACCTGGACGACCACACCCAGGTCATCTGGCGCGCCCCCGGCATCGAGGACGAGCCGGAACCGGACCGCGGCTCCCGAGGCGCGATACCGGCGGTCACCCCGATCGGCGCCGGGGTGTCCGCACCCGCGCCGTACACCGGCGTCCGGCCCCGGCGGTTCGTCGACGCCCCGACGACCGACCCGGAGCCGCCGACCGAGGCCGTCGAGACCCAGGACGGCCCGGGCGGCGGCCGTGTCCGCGTCGTGCTGTCCGAGCGCCGGTCGACCGCCCACTCCTCGCGTGGCCTGTCCGACGTGCAGGACCCGGGCCCCGTCGGCACGCTGCTGCGGAACTCCCTGGTCCGCAACCAGCTCGCCCTCGCGCTGCGGGTCTGCATGGTCGCCGTGGCCGGCCTCGGGCTGCTGCCCGCCCTGTTCGTCGCGTTCCCGGCGCTCGGTGCGGTCTCGGTGCTCGGGATCCGGCTGCCCTGGCTGCTGCTCGGGTTCGCCGTCTACCCGTTCCTGCTCGGCCTCGGCTGGTGGTACGTGACGTCCTCGGAGACCGTCGAGCAGGAGTTCGCCGAGGACGTGACCGACCGGTGACGCTGACCGCGATCACCTCGCTGACCGCGATCGTCCTGGTGGCCGTGGTCTCGGCCGTCATCGGCTCGATCGGGCACCGCACCCGGCTGACCACGGACTTCCTGGTCGCCTCGCGTTCGGTGCCGTCCCGGCTGAACGCGGGCGCGATCTCCGGCGAGTACCTCTCGGCGGCGTCGTTCCTCGGCGTCGCCGGTGCCGTCCTGGTCGAGGGCCTCGACGGGCTCTGGTACGCGGTCGGCTACACCGCCGGGTACCTGGCGCTGCTGCTGTTCGTCGCGGCCCCGCTGCGCCGCTCGGGTGCCTACACCGTCTCCGACTTCGCCGACGCCCGCCTCGCCTCACCGAAGCTGCGCCGGGTCTGCACGGTCGTCGTCATCCTCATCTGCTGGCTGTACGTGCTGCCCCAGCTCCAGGGCGCCGGGCTGACCGTCGCGATCGTGACCGGCCTGCCGGAGTGGGTGGGCTCGGCCGCCGCCGGCGTCGTCGTGATCGCCACGGTCGCGCTCGGCGGCATGCGGTCGGTGACGTTCGTGCAGGCGTTCCAGTACTGGTTCAAGATGACCGCGCTGGCCATCCCGGTGATCATCGGGCTGGCGGTGTGGTTCGGCGACGGGCACACCTTCTCCCGCGACGAGCCCCCGGAGTTCCGCGAGGACACCACGGTCGCGGTGGAGACCCCCGTGCAGCTCGACGTCCGGCTCACCGTCGACGTCGTCGCCCGTGGCTCGGTCGACGGCCGCCCCGCGAACGGTCCGCAGCGCTGGGTCGCGGGCACCAGCCACGTCGTCGCGCCGGGAACCTCGCTGAGCTTCCGGGCCGGCGCCCCGGTGCCGGTCACCGCGGGCGCCCCCACCGACGACGAGAGCTGGCTGCGCCCGTTCACCGGCTCCGAGCCGCACCAGGTGCTGGCCACGTACTCGCTGATCCTGGCGACGTTCCTGGGAACCATGGGGCTCCCGCACGTGCTGGGCCGCTTCTACACCAACCCGGACGGCCGGGCGGCGCGGCGCAGCGCCGTCGTCGTCCTGGCCATGCTCAGCGGCTTCTACATCATGGTGTCGCTGCTCGGCGTGCTCTCCCGGGTCTACACCCCGCAGCTGCTGGTCAACGGCCGCAGCGACTCGGCGATCCTGCTGCTGCCCACGGCGATCCTGGGCAGCAACCTGTTCGGCGCGCTGGTCGGCGGCCTCGTCGCGGCGGGTGCGTGGGCCGCCTTCCTGTCGACGGCGTCGGGCCTGCTGGTCAGCCTGGCCGGCGTGGTCTCGACCGACATCCTGCCGCGACGACGGAAGATGTCCGGCCGCTTCCCGCTGGCCACGGTCATCGCCGGGATCCCGCCGACGGTCGTCGCGCTGCTGCCGACCGGGGTGAACTTCGCCGAGGCCGTCGCACTGGTGTTCGCCGTCGCCGCGTCGACGTTCTGCCCGCTGCTGGTGCTCGGCATCTGGTGGCGCGGCCTGACCGACGTCGGCGCGATCGCCGGTGTGCTGACCGGTGGGATCGTCTCGGCGGGCTCGGTGGTGCTCGCACTGGCCGGGGTGCGCCTGGCCGCCGACGACGGCGCAGGCGGCTGGATCGACGTCCTGCTCTACCGACCGGCGATCATGAGCGTCCCGCTGGCGTTCCTGGTGATGGTGCTCGTCAGCCGGGCCACCCGCGAGCGTCGCCCGGTCGATGCAGGCCAGGTGCTTCTCCGTCTCCACGCCCCCGAGAGATTGGGGCTGATGCGTGACCGGCTCGACGAGAACGCCTGAACGGGTGACGAGCTGAACTACTCCGCGTGACCTTCTACGGCGTGTCGTTGATCCACCTCGGGCGTGTCCCGACCGGTCCGTACGGATCGCGTGCCCTGGCTTCCCCCGCCCTCGTTGTACCGAGGACAGTTGCCCGGACAGGTGTGGCACAGCCGGCACAGCCCCGCTCCGCGCAATTCCCCCCGCCCCCCGCGCACGACATTCCCCCCGCACGACGAGAAAGGACCGGTGACCGGCGCATGAGTCCCGCCGAGCACGAGGCCGGCCCCCCGGCAGGCACCGTCTACGAGCAGGTGCAGGCCAGTCCGGAGTTCCAGCAGTTCCGCGGCCGGATCCGCCGCTACATCTTCCCGATGACGGTGGTGTTCCTGGGCTGGTACCTGCTCTACATCGCGCTCGCGAGCTTCGCCCCCGCGTTCATGTCGATCCGGGTCGGCGGGGCGATCACCATCGGGCTGCTGATCGGGCTGCTGCAGTTCGTCAGCACGTTCGCGATCACCACGCTCTACGTCCGGTTCGCCGGCCGGGAGATGGACGGCCCCGCCGCCGCGCTGCGGGCCCGCGTCGAGGAGGCCGGCGCATGACCGCACCGCTGCTCGCGGCGCCGGAGCCGGTCGCCGTCCTCGCCCAGGCCGACAAGCTCGGCAACGTCACCGCCAACGTGATCTTCTTCGTGCTGTTCGTCGGGATCACGCTGTTCATCGCGCTGCGCGCCGGGCGCAACAACTCGACCCGTACCGACTACTACACCGGCGGGCACTCCTTCACCGGCCCGCAGAACGGCATCGCGATCGCCGGCGACTACCTGTCCGCGGCATCGTTCCTCGGCATCGCCGGTGCCATCGCGCTCTACGGCTACGACGGCTTCCTCTACTCGATCGGCTTCCTGGTCGGCTGGCTGGTCGCGCTGCTGCTGGTCGCGGAGCTGCTCCGCAACACCGGCCGGTTCACCATGGGTGACGTCCTCGCGTTCCGGATGCGGCAGCGCCCGGTCCGGGCCGCCGCCGCGACGTCGACGCTGGTCGTGTCGCTGTTCTACCTGATCGCGCAGATGGCCGGCGCCGGCGGACTGATCGCGCTGCTGCTGCAGATTCCCAAGGACGACGGCCTCGGCCAGGCACTGGTCATCGTCGTGGTGGGCGCGCTGATGGTCGTCTACGTGCTGTTCGGCGGCATGAAGGGCACCACCTGGGTGCAGATCATCAAGGCGGGGCTGCTGCTCGTCGGCGCCGCCGTGCTCACCGCGTGGGTGTTCGGCCGTTACGGCTTCAACCTGTCCTACCTGCTGCAGCACGCCAGTGAGCGTTCCGTCTCCGGGGACCGGATCCTCGACCCGGGCCTGCAGTACACCAGCGGCGTCGACTTCATCTCGCTGGGCCTCGCGCTGGTGCTGGGTACCGCGGGCCTGCCGCACATCCTGATGCGGTTCTACACGGTGCCGTCGGCCAAGGAGGCCCGCCGCTCGGTGGTCTGGGCGATCTGGATCATCGGCATCTTCTACCTGTTCACCCTGGTCCTGGGCTACGGCGCGACGGCGATGCTGCCGCCGGGGACGATCACCCGGGAGAACCAGAACGACGCCGCGCCGATGCTGGCCTTCGAGCTCGGCGGCGAGCTGCTGCTGGGCCTGATCGCGGCGGTCGCCTTCGCGACGATCCTCGCGGTCGTCGCCGGTCTGACGATCACCGCATCGGCGTCGTTCGCGCACGACGTCTACGCCAACGTCCTGCGCAAGGGGAAGGCCTCGGCCGAGTCGGAGGTGCGGGTCGCCCGTGGCACCGCGGTCGGCATCGGTGTCGTCGCGATCATCGGCGGCATCATCGCCAACGGCCAGAACGTCGCGTTCCTGGTGGCGCTGGCCTTCGCCGTCGCCGCGTCGGCGAACCTGCCGACGATCCTGTTCACGCTGTTCTGGAAGCGGTTCAACACCACCGGTGCGCTCTGCAGCATCTACGGCGGTGTGGCCCTCTGCGTCCTGCTGATCATCTTCTCCCCGGCGGTCTCCGGCTCGCCGTCGTCGATGATCACCAGTGTGGACTTCGCGATCTTCCCGCTCGCCAACCCCGGGCTGATCTCGATTCCCGCGTCGTTCCTGTTCGGTGTGCTCGGCACGCTGTTCGGCAAGGACGTCGCCGACCCCGCCCGCTACGCGGAGATGGAGGTCCGCTCCCTGACCGGCGCGAACGCCGTCCGCGCGACCCGGGGCGCCACGGCGCCGAAGCCTGCGGAGCAGGCCCAGGACGGCGCGCCGCAGCGCAGCGAGCTGTTCACCACCGGGCGGCACGAGGCGGTTGGCACCGATGCGCTGCCACAGAACCGGCCGGGCACCGACGGTCCGCCGCTGCCGAAGCGCGCCGGGGGTGCCGTGCCGCCGCCGGACGCCAACGAGACGACGATCCCGCACGGCTCGCTCTACCGCGAGGACCGCGGGTACTGAGCGGGCGACCCGCGTCTGCGTGTACTCCGACGGCCCGGCCCGGGCTTCCCTGGGCCGGGCCGTCGGCCGTTCACGGGTGGGTCGGCTCACCGGGCGTTGACGGGGTGCCGTGGCAGGATGGATGCATGTCCGAGCCCGTGCCCACCGTCGGCGTGGCCGACCTGCCCTCCGAGACCCCGCTGCTCGACGTCCGTGAGCTCGACGAGTGGACGGCCGGGCACGCCCCGCACGCCCGGCACCTGCCGATGTCGGAGCTCGCCGCCCGGATGAACGAGGTGCCGCAGGACGACCCGCTCTACGTCGTCTGCCGCTCCGGCGGGCGCTCCGGCCGGGTCGTGGCCTACCTCGCCCAGCAGGGCTTCCCCGCGGTGAACGTCGACGGCGGCATGCAGGACTGGGCCGCCGCCGGCCGCGAGGTCGTCACCGACGACGGCAGCGCGCCCCGGATCGCCTGAGCCCACGGTGAGCGTGCCCCCCGCACCGCCGCCGTGCCCGCGCTGCGGCCGGAGCGCGCCGCCGGGCACCGGCCCGTTCTGCCCCTGGTGCGGGCGCTACCTCGCCGCTCTGGACTGGGTCGCCACCCCGCCGGACCCGGCGACGCTGCCCGCCTCGGTGCGCCCGCGGGCCGCCGCGCCGCGCCGCGCCCGCTACGCCGGGCCGCCGCACTACCGCCGGATCCCGCGCTGGGGTCTGCCGGTCGGGCCGTGGCGCGCGCCGGAGCCGGACGCCGGGGCCGCCGCGCCCGCGGAACGCGCCCGCTCGCTCGGCGCGCAGCTCGGCCCGGTGCTGTGGGTGGCCGCCGGGTCGGCGGTCGTCGCCGCGCTCGCCGAGATCTGGCGCTACGGCCTGCTGCTCGCCAGCCGGACCGACGCGCTGTCCGCGACGGCCGTGGGCTGGTCCGACGCGCTCGTACGGTTCGGTGGCTGGGCCTCGCTGGTCGCGACGATCGCCGTCGCGGTGCTGCTGGTGCCGTGGAGCCTCGCCGCGTCGCGGGCGGCGGCCCGCCGTTCCGGGACGCGCCCGAGCCGGTCGCGTGCGGTCGTCGTCGCCGGGTGGCTCGTGCCGGGCTGGAACCTCGTCGCGCCCGGGTCGCTGCTGGCCGAGACCGAGCACGCCGCCCTGGGGCTGCCGCCGGCGCAGCGGCCGCGGCCGTCGCGCACGCTGCTGGTCTGGTGGGCGCTCTGGGGCGCCTGCGTGGTGCTGGCCGCGGTGACGCTGCTCTGGTCCCTGCGTGGCGGCACCCAGGCCATGGCCGACGGCGTCGTCCTGCACGCCTGGCTGGACGTGCTGGCCGCGGTCACGGCGTGGTGGACCCGCCGGGTCGTCCGCTGGATCACCGGCCTGCTCGAGCCGGGTCCGCGGGGTCCGCGGGAGCTGCTGGTCGGGCCGGGAGCCGGCCCGGCGAGGCCGGAGTGGGCGTCGGCGGAGCCGGACTCCGCCCCGGATGCGCGCTCGGGGCAGGCAGCGCCGACGGCGGCACCGGACGGCCGGGGCGGCGCAGCCGTGCCGGCGGGAGCGGCCGAGGGCTGACCGGGGCCCGGGGACGCACGGTGTCCTCGATTCCCGCCGGTGCGGGGCCGGGGGCCCGCGCCACGGCCCAGCCCGGCGACCCGGGCCGCACCGCGACCGACGGTCCGGCGGTCAGGGCCTCGGACGGGATGTCGCGCAGCCGCCGTCGTACCTTCGCGACGACGCGGCCGGATCCGCGCACCACCACCGCCAGCACCAGCCGGCCACCGGCCGGGTCCGGCACCGTCTGCAGGACGTGCCGCTCCGGTCCGGCCTCCAGCACCAGCGCGGGCCGGTCGGGGGCACCGGGGCCGGTGATCGCCGGATCCAGCCCGATCCGCACCAGCTCGGCGTGCGCGGCGGCACGCGCCTCCTCGTTCGGCACGCCGTCGTTCGGTGCCCAGCCGTCCTGCTGCCCGGCGTCGTGCGCGACGTCCGGGCCGCAGGCGTCGAGCAGCATCCCGCTGTCGACGTCGACCAGCGCGGCAGAACGGACCCGGGCATCCCGCAGCAACGTGCCGAGGACGGCGGCGAGGCCGTCCGTGCGGACCGTGACGGTGTGCCGGTGCCGGGCCACCACCGGTCTCAGCGCTGCTGGGCGGGGAAGAACGCCTGGCCCTGCTGCTGCGGTACGGCCTGCGGGGTGGTCATCGTGAACTGCTGCTCGATGACGCGCAGGTCGCGCCGCGCCATCGCGAGGTTCGCCTGGGCGCGGTTGAGCACCAGGTAGAAGAACAGCTGTTCGTCGGTGCCGCGGATGATCCGGATCAGGTGGTACTGGCTGTCGAGGGTGATCAGGATGTCCTCGATGTTCTCGTGCAGGCCGAGCTTGGACATGACCTCGAGCTTGGTGCGCACGACGTCGGAGTTGCCCGGCGCCGCGACGTCCAGGTCGAACTCCGGGCTGCCGCCGCGGGAGCCGAGCGTCATGCCGCTGTCGAAGTCGACGACGGCGACGGCGAACGCGCCCTTGATGTTGGCGGCCATGTCCAGCGAGCGCTCGATGTTGTTCACGTTTTTCCTCCGCACGTGACGGCACTCGGCCGCGCATTCCGCCGGGGACGGTGCGGCCGGGAACAGGGTGGGCGGCCGGTCGGGGAATCGGTCGCGAGGCCCGAAACAATAGCGGGAAACGGTGCACGGTCAACCCGGGTAGAAGGTCACGGATCCATTCGGCGCAGTGCGGTGAGCACCCGGGCGAGCGTGGCGAGGTCGTCGGCCCAGCGGCCGCCCGGCGGGGCCGGGACCGCACCGGGCACGCGGGGTGCAGGCACCGCCGCAGCGGTCCCGGCGACTCCGGCGACGGCGGCGGCGCTGGGCCGGCGGGGGCGACGCGGGGCCGGGAGCGGCACGCAGGCGGCCGGTGGGGCCGCCGCCCGGCTCGGTACGGCGGCCGGTGCCACGGTGGTGCCGGGGCCTGCCAGCTCGGCCAGCGCACGCCGCGCCAGCGCGAGATTTCCCTGCTCACGGTCCAGTACGAGATAACCGACGGCGTCGCCGGGAAGCGCGCGCAGCAGGTGGTGCGACCGCTCCGTGGTGATCATCGCGTCCTCGAAGCCTGGCCGCCGCCCGTGCTCCGCGCGGGCCCAGGCGACGAGGGCGTCGACGGTAGCGCGGTCCGGGGCGCCGGGTCCCGCGGCGACCGCGCCGGGGCCGTCCACGCACGCCCAGCGGGCGCCGGGCACGTCGAGCACCCGGGCGAGAGCATCCGGCCAGGAATCCATTGCCGAGGATTTCAGCACGGCCCGGCGGCTCCGTCGCACCCACCCCGCCGACAATTCTCTCCGGAACGGAAATGACGGGACAGGAATGCACGCGAGTCGGTTACGGGACCTTCGATTGCTCTTTTCGGCGGAATGGTGTGGCCGTCACGGCGCCGTCGTGAGTCGCAGTTCCGCCCAGCCGCGCATCACGAACCGCTCCCGGCGCACCGGGGGCCCGGCGACGGCGGCGTCCGGCAGCTCGCGGGCCAGCGCCCGCAGCACCGCGGCGATCTCCACCCGGGCCAGTGGCGCGCCGAGGCAGTAGTGCACTCCGGCGCCGAAACCCAGGTGCGGGTTGGGGGAGCGGCCCAGGTCGAGCCGGTCGGCGTCGTCGCCGAACGCGGCCGGGTCGCGCCCCGCGGAGCCGAGCAGCGCCCCGATCCGGGTGCCGGCCGGGACCGGGTGCCCGGCGACGGTGGTGTCGGAGAGCGCGGTGCGCTCGAACAGCTGCAGCGGCGCGTCGAACCGGATCAGCTCCTCGACCGCCGTACCGAGCAGCGCGGGGTCGGCTCGCAGCCGGGACCACTGGTCCGGGTGGGCGAGCAGGGCGTGGACCGCGTTGCCGATGACGTTCACCGTCGCCTCGTGCCCGGCCATCAGCAGCAGTGCTGCGGTCCCGACGAGCTCGTCGGCGGAGATCCGGTCCCCGGAGTCGCGCACCGACAGCAGGTCCGCGACCAGCCCGCCGCCGGTGTGCCCGTCGGCCAGGTCGCGCAGCATCGCCACCAGGTCCGCGGCCGCGGCCTCGGCGGCGCGTCGGCCGTCGTCGCCGGGGTCGGGCTCGTACATCCGGACGATCGCGTCCGACCAGGCGCGCAGCGGGCCGTGCATCGACCCGGGCACCCCGAGCAGGTCGGCGATGACCTGCACCGGCAGCGGCTCGGCCACGTCGGCGACCAGATCGGCCGGGGCACCGTCCCGGATCCGGGCGACCAGGTCGCCGACCAGACGGTCGGCACGGTCGGCGACCAGCGGGGCGAGCCGTTCGGTGTGCCCGCGGGCGAAGGCCGAGGCCACCAGCCGTCGTAGCCGGGTGTGCGGTTCGCCCTCGCGCTCGAGCAGCGAGTTGCGGTGCAGCAGGTTGAACGCGGTGAACTCGTGCTCCGGGGGCACGTCGGCCCAGATCCGGCCGAGCCCGCGGTCGCGCAGCACCTGCGAGCAGGCCGCCTGGGTCACCGCCACCGGCAGGCCCAGGCCGGGGTGGGAGTGCACCGGCCCGGCGGCCCGCAACGCCGCGTAGGCGGGGTAGGGGTCGGCGAGGAACGCGGGGTCGGCCGGGTCGAACGCATGCACGACCCGCTACCTTGCCAGGTGATGGGGAAGAAGACGCGCAATCGAGCCGCCGCCACCGCGACCGCCGGGGACAACCCGAAGCGGCCGTGCCCGTGCGGGTCCGGCAAGCGGTACAAGGTCTGTCACGGGTCCGGCGACGACGTGATCGTCGTCCGGCCGTTCGAGGGGCTCGCCGCCGAGCCGGACCTCGTCGCCATGCGGGAGTTCCTCCCGTCGGCGACGGCGGCGTTGCCGGTGCGCTCCGGTGCCCCGGTCACGCTCGCGTCGGTGCTGCCCGGCGCGTCCGCGGCCCTGGTCCGCGACGACGGCACGATCCTGCTGGGCATGCAGGTCCAGACCCGATCCGGAGATCTCTCCGCCGACCTCGCCGGTGCCCTGGCCTGGGCTCGTGAGGCCGAGCCGGGCTCGGCGCTGCCGGTCGTCGGGCCGGAGCGGCGCACGGGGGAGCGGCTGCAGGACGTGCTCGACCCGGACGTCCCGCTGGAGCCCGAGGTGCACGCCGACTTCGCGTGGTGGGTGCCCGGTGGGAACGACGACGCCGAGACGGCGGCGATGCTGGAGCGCGCGAACGCGGTCATCATGCCGACCGAGGCGGTCACCGCACCGGGCGTGCGCGGCGCGTACTGGGTGGACACCGGCTCGAAGGCGCACATCCGCTGGGTGCGGACCGAGGACGAGACGACGCTGATGGCCGCGCTCGCCCGGCTGTCCGAGCAGGACGGCCTGGAGCTCGGTGAAGGGTCCCGCTACGCCGGGTCGTTCCGGGCGCACGGGCTGCTGGTGCCGGTCTGGGACGTGGACCGGGAGATGCACTCGTCGGAGTGGTCGGCGGGGGTCGAGGCCTTCGCGAAGCGTCTCGACGACGCCGTCGCGAGCCTGGACGCCACCCCGCTCACCGACGCCGAGCGCCGGGCCCGCGACGTGCTCGCGGGCAAGCAGATCACCCTCCGCTAGCCGGTCGGGCCCCGGGCGCACACCGGATGGTGCGCGCCCGGGTGCCGTCAGGACCGGACGAGCTGGGGGAGGTCCCTCAGAGAGCGCCGCCGGCGGCCTTCGGGGCGGTCGGGTCGGCAGCCTCGGGGGCCATCTCGCGGGCCACGAAGTCCTCGACGTGGAACAGGTCGTCGCCGGCGCGGCGGACGATCGTCAGCAGCGTGGTCATGGAGGACTCCTCCTCGACCTGCTCCTTCAGGAACCACTGCATGAACTGCTCGCCGCGGTAGTCGCCCTCGTCGCGGGCGGTGCGGGCGAGGGTGACGATCTGCTCGGTGACCTGCTTCTCCTGGGTCAGCGCGAGCTGCACGACCTCCTCGACGGACTCGAACTCGGTCTGCACGTCGCCGATGCCGGGGATGGTCGCCTTGAGGTCGTTGTCCAGCAGGTACTGGACCATCATCATGGCGTGGTTGCGCTCCTCGACGGCCTGCGCGTAGAAGTGCGCGGCCAGCTGAGGCAGGTCGGCGTCGTCCAGCCACACCGCGACAGCGGTGTACTGCTGGCTCGAGGTGAACTCGTTGCGGATCTGCTCGCGGAGCAGCTTCTGGTACTTGGTCTCGTCGGTCATGGCATCCACTGTACCGGCTCCCGGCGCTTTCTGGACCCGTTCCAGATTTGGCGTCCGTCTCAGTTGGTCAGGTTTGCCTTTCCCCAGGTGAGGGCCGATTCATGCGCGCCCAGGAGGTCCAGGGGAGACCCTCTGGCATACCCTCACGCAAACCCCAGGAGAGGGCCCGCGACGGCGTAGCCGACGAACGCGACGACGTCGATCAGCAGGTGCGCGCCGACCAGCGGCCACAGCCGGTTGCCGCGCTGCCAGTACCGCGCGAACACCAGCCCCATGGCCAGGTTGCCGACGAACGCGCCGACCCCCTGGTAAAGGTGGTAGCTCCCGCGGAGCACCCCGGCGGCCAGCGCAGAACGGTTCTCCGACCACCCGAGCTGGCGGAACCGGGTGAGCAGGTAGCCGATCATCACGACCTCCTCGGCCCACGCGTTCGCCGCGGCCGAGACGACCAGCATCGGGACCCGCCACCAGACGTCGGTGAGGGTGCTGGGCTGCACCTCCGGAGTGATGCCCAGCGCGCGCCCGGCCAGGTAGAGCGCCAGGCCCGGGATCCCGATCAGGGCGGCCAGCCCCGCCGACGACGCCGCGTCCCGCCACGGGCGGCGCCCGTCCAGCCCGACCCGGCGCAGCGCGAACCCGGCACGCAGCAGCAGGTACGCGCCGAGCGCGCCCCAGCCGGCCAGCTGCAGCGCCCGGACCAGCTGGAACGCCAGGTCCAGCCAGGCGTCGGTGGACGCCGGCGCGTTGAGGGTGACCTGCTGATCGGCCAGCGGGCGGGGCGCGAGTAGTGCCTGGACCAGCGACAACGCGCTGCGCAGCGCCGAGAGTCCCAGCGTCACGGTCAGGACGACGGCGATCTCGAGCCCGGCCAGCCGTCGTTCGCGGGGGTCGGTGAGGGGCTCCGGCGACGCCGGACGCGGCGGTGCCAGCCAGTCGCGCAGGGTCGTCACGCCCCGATCATGGCAGGGCCCCGCCGCAGGGACGGCCGGCCCGGCCGGGAGCGGCGGACGCGGGCCCCGCCGCGTGCGTACCCTGGACGCCGTGCTGCGGCTGCTGCTCTCCCCGAAGTGGCTGACCTGGCACGTCTGCACGCTCGGCGCGATGGTCACCTGCGGTTTCCTGGCCGCGTGGCAGTGGGGCCGCGCCGGCTCCGCGATGGGGTCGGCGGTGAACGTCGGCTACGGCCTGCAGTGGCCGCTGTTCGCGGTGTTCTTCGGTTACATGTGGTGGCGGTTCCTGAGGATGGAGATCGCCACGCTGCCGGAGAAGCAGGCGGAACCGGTTGCGCCGCAGCAGGCCCCGCAGGACGGAACGGCGGAGGTCCCCGAGGCGCGACGGCCGGTGCAGGTCGAGCCGGAGTCCGCCCGGCCGGAGTCCTCCGAGTCCGAGCCCGCGTCGCCGGAGGGCACCGCATCCGTGGGCGCGGCGTCCCGGCCCGCGCGCCGCTCGCCGTTCACCCCGCGGCCCGCGGGGGTGGAGATGGCCCGGCACAGCGACCCGCAGCTGCGCGCCTACAACGACGAACTGGCCCGGCTCGCCGAGCGGGACCGGGAGGAGACGACGTGACCGTCGCCCGAGCACTCACGGCCTACCGGATCGCGGCCTGGGTCACCGGTGTCGGCCTGCTGCTGCTGACCTTCTACGCGATGCCGGCGAAGTACCTGTTCGGCGACCCGCGGCCCGTCGCCGTCATCGGCATGGTGCACGGCTTCCTGTACATGATCTACATCGTGTGCACGCTGATCCTGGCCGAGCGGTGCCGGTGGAAGCCGGTGTTCGCGGTGCTGATCCTGGCCGCGGGCACCATCCCGATCGCGTCGTTCGTCGCCGAGCGCAAGGTGACGCACAAGGTCGTCGCCGAACACCTGACGCCGAGCGCCTGAGCTGCGGGAACGGGTCGTCGCGGCCCGGAACGCCCTGGCCCGGGAGCGCGCCCGTGGAGCGGGTGCCGCTCCCGCTCCACGGGCCTGCCGGACCTCTCCGCCGGGTGACCCCGACGTCCGGTGTCGCCGCTCAGGCGGCGGGCGGCACCGGCCGGCTCGCCGTCTCCGGACGGCCCACCAGCTCGCCGAACCGTGCCTGCAGCTCCGCGGGGGTGGTCGCCTCCGCGGAGAACGGCAGCCGCACGTCGCGGCTCCCGGTCGCGTCCGGCACCCGGACCCGCAGCCCGCACCGGTCGACGCCGATCGGCCGGATCCGGCCCTCCGCGCCGCGCAGGGCCTCGGGCAGGTGCCGGCGCAGCGCACACAGCATCTCCGGGTGCGCCTGGTCCAGGTGCTCCAGCCAGGCGTGCTCCACCCGGCAGAACGGGTCCGGGTCCGCGGCGGCCAGCTCGGACGGCGACACCGACGCGCAGCCCTCGGCGTCGGAGTAGACCGCCGACGCGGGGTGCAGGCGCAGCAGCGTCGCGCCCCGCCCGGCGTCGAGCAGGTTGGGGTGCGGGGCGACCTCCGCGAGCCGCAGCGCGCGGTCCCGGCGGGTCACCGGGTCGGCCTCGTGCAGGCGTCCGAGCAGCCACAACAGCTCGCGGACGGGTTCCTGCAGCGGCACCGGCGTGGTGCCGGTCAGCTCCAGCATCACGGGTATCCCGCCCAGGACGCGGCGCGTGCCCGTCCGGACCGGGTGGTCGTCACCGAGCAGCAGGTCGGTGGTGCCGTCGGGCCACGTGTGGTGCATCAGCGGCGTCACCGGTTCCGGCTGACCGGTACCGACGAGCGCGGCGGAGCCGCCACGGGTGACGAGACTGCGAGCTCGCTCGGCGACGGCGGGCGTCGGGGGGCGGCGCATCCGGGTGGTTCCCACTCTCACCTCCATTAGGTAACCCTTACCTAAGCAAAGGTGGGGTGGTCCTGTCCATAGTCGTCGTCCGGGTGTGACCGGCCCCCTTGTCGGGGCGCCGTGACCGGACCGTTAGCGTTCCTGGTCGTGATGACCGTGCCCTCGGGTTCCGCAGCCGACCCGTGGCCGATCCGACCGCTGCTGGCCGGACTGGTGGACGACACCAGCCTGCTGCAGCCCCGGACCGTCGCACCGGGTGTGGACGCCGTCGTGTCGCGCTTCCTCGCCGCTCGTGACGGCCACTACGGAGGCCTGGTCGGACGGCTGGTCTGCCCCGCGTCCCAGCTCCCCGCCGTGGTCACCGAACTGGCCCGGTCGGCGCCGTCGCGCCCGGCCGACCTCGCGCTCGTCGTCGACACCGGCCTCGGCGCGGTGCCCAAGGCGTTGTCCACCGTGTTCTCCCGCTCGAGCCTGCTCGTGCCGAGCACCGTCGAGTGCGCCGCCCCGCCGGACGTCGACGGGATCTGGCTGGAGCGTGTCTCGGAGTTCGTGCCGGACGAGGTGACCCCGGTGGTCGAGCCGCGGCGCCCGGTCGCCGGCGACGACGAGGGCACCGAGGCCTGGCTGGCCGCGGTCCGCAAGGTCGCCGAGCACGGCTGCACCCCGAAGCTGCGGATGGGCGGCCCGCGCGCCTCCGACGTCCCGACCATCGCCGACGTGCACCGCTTCCTGCAGGCCGGTCTCGGCAGCGGCAAGGGCGCGATGAGCGCGCAGGGCCTCGACCGGATCGTCCGCGAGGCGCCGCGCACCGAGGACGGCACCGGGCGGCACGGGCTGCTCAACCTGATCGTCGCCGTCGCGCGGATGGCCGGGGTGTCGGCGTCGCCGGACCCGGTCGAGGACGCGCTGGAGAGCACCGACGGCGAGTCGCTGGCCCGCGAGCTCGACGAGCTGCCCGACGCCGCCGTCGACCAGGTCCGGACGGTCCTGCCCCGCTGCGGCGTGGACCCGGACCCGGTGCCGATCGCCGACCTCGTCGCCCTCGGGCTGCTGGACTGACCGTGGACCAGCCGCGCCGGATCGGGTTCCTCGGCCCGCACGCCACCTTCACCGAGCAGGCGCTGTGGACCCTGCCCGAGAGCGCGGGCGCGGAGCTGGTGCCCCTGCCGGGCGCACCGGCTGTGCTCGCCGCCGTCCGCGACGGGTCGGTCGACGCAGGCTGCGTCCCGATCGAGAACACCGTCGAGGGCGCGGTGCCGCCGGTGCTCGACGGGCTGGTCGCCGAGCCGCCGTTGGTGATCGTCCGGGAGGCCCGCATCGCGGTCCGGTTCTGCCTGCTGGGCCGGCCCGGTACCGATCTCGCCGACGTCCGGTCGGTCGCCTCGCACGGCCACGGCATCGCCCAGGTCCGTGGCCGGCTCGCCGCCGACCTGCCCGGCGCCGAGATCCGCGTCAGTTCCTCGACCGCCGAGGCCGCCGCGCAGGTCGCCCGCGGCGAGGTCGACGCGGCCGTCGCCGCACCGCTCGCCGCCGAGCAGCACGGGCTCGCCGTGCTGGCCGACGACATCGCCGACAACCCGGGTGCGGTGACCCGGTTCGTACTGGTCACCCCGCCCGGGCCGCTGCCGGAGCCGACCGGCTGGGACCGCACCACCCTCGCCGCGACCACGACGAACCGGCCCGGCACCCTGCTCGGCCTGCTCACCGAGCTGTCCGTGCGCGGGATCGACCTGACCCGGATCGAGTCCCGCCCGATGAAGGACCGGCACGCCGACTACTGGTTCCACCTGGACTGCTCCGGGCACGCCGCCGACCCGGCGATGGGTGAGGCGCTGGCCGCGCTGCACCGGCGCTGCGACCGGCTGCGGTTCCTCGGTTCCTTCCCCCGCTCCGACGAGCGCCCCGACGGCCGCCCGGACGGCGCGGGCAGCTCGGTCGTCCCGCCGGAGCTGGAGAGCCACGCGGAGTCCCTGCGCTGGCTGGCCGCGGTCCGGGACGGAGCGGCGACGTGAGCGCAGGTGGACAGGACCTCGACTCCGCTGCCGACGAGCACGGGACCGGCGCCGAGCAGAGGGACGCCGGGCACGGGGACACCGCCGAGCACGGGGCCACGGCGTTCTCCGCGGTCGGGAGCGGGGAACGCGGCGCCGCCGTCCCGCCCGACGACGGCCGGTTCCGCCTCGTCCTGGTGCGCCACGGCCGTACCGACTCCAACGTGCGGCACGCCCTGGACACCGCGCTGCCCGGTGCGCCCCTCGACGACCGCGGCCTGGCCCAGGCCGACGATGTCGCCGGTCTGCTCACCGGCTGGCCGGTGCACGCCGTCTACTCCTCGCGCGCCGCGCGGGCGCAGCAGACCGCGGCGCCGGTCGCAGCGGCGCTCGGTCTCGACGTCGAGCTGCTGACCGGCGCGCACGAGGTGTTCGCCGGTGAGCTGGACATGGCCACCGACGAGGCGTCGCGGGCGGTCTTCGACGAGACCTTCGCGGCCTGGTTCACCGGTGACCCCGGCCGGGCGATGCCCGGCGGCGAGTCCGGTCGCGACGTCTGGGCGCGGTTCCTGCCCGACCTGGCGCGGGTCACCGCGGGCGCGGAGTCCGGCCGGACCGGTGCGGTGGTCGTCGTCAGCCACGGCGCGGCGATCCGGCTGGCCGCCATGGCCCTGCTCAGCGGGGTGGACGGCTCCGGGACCGAGCGGCCGGACGCGGCCGCGGGCAAGGACCACCCGATCCCCAACTCCGGACGCGTGGTGCTCCGACGGGACCCGGACGGCTGGACCGTCGAGCTGTGGGACCCGTTGCCGCGCAAGCGCTCCTGAGGTCGGCCGCTCAGCCCCAGCCGAGCTCGTGCAGGCGCTCCTCGGAGACGCCGAAGTGGTGCGCGACCTCGTGCACCACGGTGATCGCGACCTCGTCGACGACCATGTCCTCGTCCTCGCAGAACTCCAGGACGGCGTCGCGGTAGATCGTGATCCGGTCCGGGAGCTCGCCGGCGTAGTCGGACGTGCGTTCGGTCAGCGCGACACCCTCGTAGAGCCCGAGCAGGTCCGGCTCCTCGCCGTTGCGCGGCTCGACGAGCACGACGACGTTGTCCATCGCCTGCGCCAGCTCGTCCGGGACCAGGTCCAGGGCCTCACCGACGAGGTCGTCGAACCGGTCGTGCGGCATCTCGACCGGCATCGGCGGGCTCAGTTGCCCAGCCCCGGCAGGGCCGGGTTGATCCGCAGCGGGCTCGGGACGTTCGGTGCTCCGCCGGCCCCCGCGTCGGGAGCGGCGGGCTGCTGCGGCGCCGGCTGCGGTACCGGGGCCTCGGAGTCACCGTCCTGGCTGGACGGCGCCGGCGGCCGGGGTGCGGCCGGGGTCTGCGGCGCGGGCGCCTGCCCGGTCGCCCCGCTGTCGCCGGAGCCGCCGTTGTCGCCGGAGTCCCCGGAGGTGCCGGAGCCACCGGAGTCGCCGCCCCCGTCCGGGGCCTGGCCGGTCGACGGTGCCGCGCCACCCGGCCTGCCCGCCACGGAGACCTGCCCCTTGAGCGAGCCGGTGATCGCGGCGAAGCCGCTGCCGTCGGGCAGCAGGGTGCCGACGTTGCAGTTCACCCGGTGGCTGCCGGCCTTCCAGGACGCCTCGGACAGGTTGTTCCAGTAGACGGTCAGGCCCTTCGACCCGATCGTCTGCGGGTTGCCGGCGTAGGTATTCGCGACGTTCTGGCAGGCCGGCTGCAGGAAGCCGTCCTGGTCCTCGACGGACGGGAAGTCGTCCTTGAACTTCGCACCCAGGTCGACGACGCCGACGGTCTCGACCGCGTGCGGCCCGCTGCAGTCGGTGGGGTCGCCGACGGCCCGGCCGTCGATGCCCAGGCAGGTGCCCGCGGGCTGCACGGCCGACTGGTCCTGCTGGGCGACCTTGCCGCTGATCGGGAGCATCGCGCCGCTGCGCGAGGCGCTCTGCAGGCCGCAGCGCATGCCGCGGTCGCCGTCGTCCCAGCGGGACTGCGACGGCTTGAGCGCGCCGACGCGGAACCGGCCGTCGGGGTCGTAGCGGCCGTTGAGGTACTTGGTGACCAGCGGGGTGCAGCGCTCGGTGACGAGCTTCTGCCAGCCGTCGTCGGTGGGGAAGGCGGGCTGGTCGGCGAGCTGGACGCGTCCGGCCTGCTCGAACAGGTGCGGCCGGGCGCAGTCGATCGCGGCGGTGTCCGCGGCGTCGTCGCGGCTCCAGGTCAGACAGGTGCCCGCGGTGTCCGGCGGCGGCGCCGGGGCGGGCTCGGCCTGCTCGCGGGTGGCCGAGGGGGACCCGGGCGGTGCGGCGAACGAGCCGAGCACGGGGACCGGGGTGCCGAGCACCGAGTCCAGCGTCGCCACCAGCAGCATCACCGCGGCGCCGACGAGGATGCCGATCCCGACGCGCCGGGCGCCCGACCCTCCCGGGCCCGGCGCGCGCCTGCGCCGCGGCTGCACCGGGGCGGCGGCTGTGGCGTCGTCGGCGGGCGGCCGGGGACGCGTCAGCACCGAGGTGGCCGCACCCGCGTCCGGCGCGTGGCCTGCCGCGGCGTCGTTCGGAGCACCGTGCGCCGCGTCTGCGGCGCCGGTCTCGGGAGCGGCGTGCCGGCGGGGCCGGGGAGCGGGGGAGCTGGCATCCATGGCGGGACCATCATGCAGCGACACCGCACGACGACTCACCTGGCGTCCCCCGACGACGCGCCGGTCGGTCGCCGATGTGCTGTGAACGCGCAGGTGACGGCGGGTCCGGGGGTGTTGGACGACCGTTCGTCCCACTCGCCGCCCGGGGCGCCGGAGCCCGGCGCCGTCCCGGATCCGGTGCCGAATCGTCACGCCGGAAACGCCCGGAACGACCGTCACGACCGCTACGCTGCGGTGGGGGAACGGCACGTACGGCAAGGGGGTTCCGGCCATGGAGGGTCGGCGATGACCGGCGAGAACCGCGAGGGTCCCGACGGGATGCCCGGTGGCGGAGACGCGACCGGCAGGCACCGAGGTGATCCGGCTGCGGAGCCGTCCGGCGCAGGCGCGCAGCCCGTGGGTGACGACGGGTCCCGCGGGCCGGAAGCCCGGCCCGGCGCAGTTCCGCAGGACGGGGCAGTTCCGCAGGACGGAGCCACGCCGCCGAGCGGCACCCCGGGCGCCGGCGGTCCCGGTGCGCACTCCGCCCCGGAACCCCGCTCCTCGGAACCTGCTGCGGGGCACGGCGCAGACCCCGCGACCACCCCGGCGCCCGTGCCGCCGCAGTACCCGCACCCCGGTGCGAACGACCCGGCGCAGCAGCCCGGTGCCGCGCCCCGCGGCCGTATGCGGCAGCAGGACGGCAGCACCGCCCCCCGCGAGCCCAGCCTCGCCGAGAAGCGGGCCCGGGAGCAGAAGCTCGCCCGCGACCGGGAGGCCGTGCGTCTCAAGGAGGCCCGGTCCAGGACGACCAAGCGGGTCCTCATCGGAGCCGGCGCCACCATCGGCGTCGTCGCGCTGATCGCCGCGGTCTACGCCGCGTCCTCCCCGGACGAGGTCGAGGCCCGTTGCGTCGACGATCGGGGCGTCGTCGCCCCCGACGACCAGTGCCGTAGCGAGCAGGGCATGGCCCAGGTCAGTGACGGCCACGGCGGCTTCATGTTCGTCCCGATCTTCCTCGGCGGCGGTGGGCGCCAGTACCACTACAACTACGGCGGTACCGGCAGCGTCGGGCAGGTCGCGACCGGGGGTGGCGTACAGCCGCCGTCGTCCGGCACCACCGTGAAGAGCGGGACGTCGGGCAGCACGATCTCGCGAGGTGGCCTCGGGGTGGGTGGCGGTTCGTCGTCGTCCAAGGGCGGCTTCGGCTCGTCCTCGGGGAGCTGAGCGGGTGAAGCGCGAGCACGGCACCCCCCGGCCCGGCTGGGAGAAGATCGTCGCCGAGCAGGGGCTGGTCTTCGGCACCCCGGGCCGTGACGGCTCCGGCGGCGCCCGGCCGTACTGGGACGAGTCGGTGCACTACACGTTCGAGATGGACGAGATCCTCTCGCTGGAGGCCGACGTCGAGGTCCTCCACTCGATGTGCCTGGCCGCGGTCGAGCAGGTGGTGACCACCGAGCGGTTCCGCGACTTCGGGCTGCCCGAGTGGTCCTGGCAGGCCGTCGCCGACTCCTGGAAGCGGTCCGACCCACACATCTACGGCCGCTTCGACCTGCGCTACGACGGCTCCGGCCCGGCGAAGCTGCTCGAGTACAACGCGGACACCCCCACGTCGCTGCTCGAGGCGTCGATCCTGCAGTGGTACTGGCTGCAGGACACCAGTCCCGGCGACGACCAGTGGAACTCGCTGCACGAGAAGCTCGTCGAGCGGTGGGGTGGGATCCGGGCGAGCCTGCCGTCGCCGGAGATCCACTTCACCTGGTCGGGGGCCGACTCGAGCGGCGAGGACCACATCACCGTCGGCTACCTGCAGGAGACCGCTGCGGAGGCCGGGCTCGACACCGTCGGGCTGGCCATCGAGGACATCGGCTGGGACTCCGCGCTGGACCGCTTCGTGGATCTCGAGGAGTCCCCGATGGCGGCGGTGTTCAAGCTCTACCCGTGGGAGTGGGTGCTGAGCGACGAGTTCGGCAAGCACGTGGTGCAGAGCCTGCCCGAGACGCTGTGGCTCGAGCCGCTGTGGAAGACGCTGCTGTCGAACAAGGCGCTGCTCGCGGTGCTGTGGGAGATGTACCCCGGGCACCCGAACCTGCTGCCGGCCTCGCTCGGCAACCCCGGTCTGCTCACCGAGTACGTCCGCAAGCCGCTGCTCGGCCGCGAGGGCTCCAACATCCAGATCGTGGCGCCGGGCTACGAGACCTCCACCGGGGGTGTCTACGGCGACGAGGGCTTCGTCTACCAGATGTTCGACCCGCTGCCCGAGTTCGACGGCTACCGGCCCTGCCTCGGGGCCTGGGTCGTCGGTGACACGGCCGCCGGGATGGGCATCCGCGAGACCGCAGGCCTGATCACCGACGACGGCGCCGCCTTCGTCCCGCACCGCATCCCCGAGTCCTGACCTGCTCTCCCACCCGGCACCGCCCGCTCCCCGAACCGTGCACGGAGGCCTTTCGTGATCCTCGCCCAGGCACTCGACGCGACGTACTGGGGCTATCTCGGCCGCGGCGTCGGCGCGATCCTGCTCTACGCCGTGATCGGCACCCTGATGATGCTGGTCGGCTTCTGGGCGATCGACCTGACGACGCCCGGGAAGCTCCCGCAGCTCGTCCGTGCCGGCCTGCCCAACGCGGTCGTCATCACCGCCGCCGGGATGCTCTCGATGGCGTTCATCATCGTGCTGGCGATCTGGTCGTCGTCGGGGTCGCTGCTGCAGGGGGTGGTCTCGTCCCTGGTGTTCGGCCTGGTCGGGATCGTCGCCCAGGTCGGCGCGGTGCGGCTGCTGGAATGGGTGACCGGCATCGAGATCGGTGACGTCATCCAGGACACCGAGCCCAGGCCGGCCGCGAAGGTGGTCGCCGCGGTGCACGTGGCGCTGGGGTTGATCGTCGCCGTCGCGGTGATCTGAGGGTTCAGACCGACGTACCGCCCAGCGGAAGCGACCGTCGCCAGGCGGCGCGGTCCACGATCGCCGGGGTGGCCTCGTCGTGCGCAACGAACGAGTTCTGGACGTCATCGTCGGTGAAGCCGTAGTGCCGTGCGGCTTCCCGCAGCCTCTTCGTCGCTTCCTGGAGCTCGGCAACGTGTGCCCAATGGATGTTGATGATCTCATCGATCTTGGCCTGGAACATCGGCGTGACGTCGATGGAGATCAGGTCCTCACCGCACTGCCGGAGAGTGGTCTCCTCCCTTGCCCGTAAGAGAATCGCCGTCACGTCGAGTTCCTGGCGATGCAGGACGTTGTGAATCTGCAGCACGTTGTCGATGTTCACTTGAATGAGCAGCGAGTCGGACTCGGTGCCACGTGGGAGATGGGCGGGTGTGCTCATGGGCCTGACGCTAGAAGGTGCCGTCGGACCCCGAAGACGATCGCGATGACTTCTTCGCGTGTGTGAACACAGCTGATCTCAGCCCCGCACCGTGACGAGGTAGGCGGAGGCGAAGCGCCGTGCCTCGGCGCAGACCTTGCGGAATTCCTTCGGATCGTTTCCTGTTCTCAGGGCGCCGCTGGAGACCTGGATTCGCAGGGTATACCCGTCGGCGACATCTACCGCGAACTGGCAGCCGGCCGGTCCGTTCTCCACGTTGTGAATGCTCGCGGGGGAGCCGCGAACTGCGCCGTACCCGTCGATGACGTCGAGTTCGGAACCCCGGTCCTGTGCCGCCTCGGCGGCGCTGACCGGGATGAACTGCGCTGCATACGAGTAGCGTCCCTCGCTCAACCCATCCCAGGAGCACGTCGGCGAAGGCGCGCCACCGACATCGGCAGTTCGCCGCAACGGCTCGGGCAGCTGCAACCGCTCCGCCTCCGCCGGCGTCACCCCGGAGCAGGGATCGAGGCGGGACACGTCGATCGACGTCGGCCGAGGCGGGAACGGCCCACTCGATGCCGGGGCAGCGGCTTCGGCACCGCAGCCGGCCGTCAGCGCGACGGCGGCACCGGCGGTCGCGAGAAGCAACCGGCACCGCACGGGCAGTCGCACCACGGCTTCCTCCGAGGTCCGGGATACGGAGCGGTCAGCGTAGCCCGGCGGGGTCAGCCCTTCACACAGAGGATCGTGCGCAGCCGGTGGTCGACCTGCACCAGGTCGGTCTGCTGCGCCATGACGGTGTCCAGGTCCTTGTAGGCACCCGGGATCTCGTCGATCACCCCGGCGTCCTTCCGGCACTCGACGCCCTCGGTCTGGGCCTGCAGGTCGGCGACCGAGAACTGCTTGCGTGCCCGCGACCGGGACATCCTCCGTCCGGCTCCGTGCGAGGCCGAGCAGTAGCTGTCCGGGTTCGCGAGCCCGGAGACGATGAACGACCCGGTGCCCATCGAGCCGGGGATGATGCCCCGGCGGCCGTCGGCGGTGGAGATCGCGCCCTTACGGGTCACGATCAGGTCGACGTCGTCGTAGGTCTCCTCGGACACGTAGTTGTGGTGGCAGCTGACCTCGGGGTCGAAGCCGACAGTGCGACCGAGCGCCCGGGACAGGGCCTGCTTGAACAGCTCCATCATCACCTGCCGGTTGCGCCGCGCGTAGTCCTGGGCCCAGTACAGGTCGGCCCGGTAGGCGTCCATCTGCGGCGTCCCGGACAGGAACACGGCCAGGTCGCGGTCGGGCAGCTCGGCGTTGTGCGGCAGCTCCTTCGCCCGCTCGATGTGCAGGTTCGCGAGGATGTTGCCGATCCCGCGCGAGCCGGAGTGCAGCATCAGCCAGACCCGGTCGTCGCCGTCGAGGCACAGTTCCAGGAAGTGGTTGCCCGAGCCCAGCGAGCCGAGCTGCTCGTGTGCCTTGGCCCGCAGCTTGTCCGCCGTCGTCCAGGACGCGTCGGACAGCTGGTGCAGGTTCTCGAACCCGTCCCAGAACGTGTCCCAGCCCTGCCCGGCCGCCAGCCCGATGCGGGCCAGGTCCGGTCCGTCCCGGTGCCCGGCCCGGCCGACCGGGACGTCGCGCTCGACCTGCGACCGGACCCGCGCCAGCGAGTCCGGCAGGTCGGCCGCCACGAGGTCGGTGCGCACCGCGGACATGCCGCAGCCGATGTCCACACCGACAGCGCCCGGCGACACCGCATCGCGCATCGCGATCACCGATCCGACCGTCGCGCCGTAGCCCTGGTGCACGTCGGGCATCACGGCGACGCCGTGCGTCCACGGCAGCTCCGCACAGTTGCGCAGCTGGGTGAGCGCTCCGGGCTCGACCGTGTCCGGATCCGTCCACATGCGGATCGGCGCCCGGGTACCGCCCAGGGTCTGCATGATCGCCTCCTTCATCAGCGGACGTTCATGGTTGCCCAGGACGCGGGGGAGGGCACCCGACTTTCACGGTCCGAGGAGCGGCTCGCTCAAGGTCGCGGCCGGGCCTTCCGCGGCGTGGTGGATCATGGTGCGATCTCCTCGGCCAGGGAACGGTCCAGGCCGACTCGGGTCAGCGCGGCGGCGAAGCGGGCGAGATCGTCGCCGTCGACGAGGCCGGCGAGCTTGTCCGGATCGGTCGGCAGCCCGAGGCGCTCCGCGCCCTGCAGCGCCTTGCCGTCCAGCGCCGGACGCAGCTCGGGCCACACCGCCTGCAGCTCACGAGTGATGATCGACGCCCCGGTCGGACCGACCCGCGGGAACGCGGTGAGCAGGTCGCGGATCCGGGCCGCGTCGTCGCCGGCCGCGGTGCGGAGGCGGCGGAGGTCGCCGTCGTAGGTGTCGAGGAGCTGTTGCGCTCCGTCACCGAGAGCGGTCGCCATCTGCTCGTCGACGCGGGTGTAGTGCGCCCGGTCCAGGGCGTCGACGCGGTGCTGCCAGGGCGCGTCCCGCATCTTCTCCGGTGTGCCCATTCCGTCCTCGACCAGGGCGTGCGCTGCCGCGACGGCCAGGGACGCCTGTACTCGCGTCGAGAGCAGCGTGCCGAGCACCAGGACCCGGTACAGCGGGGCCGGTGTGTCACGCAGCGTGATACCGGCTTCCGTGGCGTAGGTGGTTCCGGCGCGGTCGAGCAACGCGGCGACGATGTTCCGGGCGTTGCCGGTGTCCTCGGTACTCATCGGCACGGGACTACCCGGACCGCCTGGTCCCACCCGCCTGGTCCCACCCGCCTGGCCACCCGTCTGGTCCGACCGGCCTGCCTGGTCCCACCGGCCGGCCGCACCTGGCCGGTCCCGCCGTGCTGATCTCGCGCGTTCGGTCCTACTCCTACTGCGCTGGTCCCGCTGGGCTCGTCCCGCCGAGTTGGTCCCGCTGGACCGGTCCTGCCGGGCTGGTCCTGCCGGGTTGGCACCACTGGACCGGTCCCGCCGGCCTGGGCCTGTCGGGTTTGGCACCGCTGGCTGAGTCCCGCCGGGCGCCCGCCGGGGTGGTCCCGCGAGCTGGTCCCGCCGGGCAGCGAGGTGCCGGCCGGGTCCGCCGGCCCTCCCGCATCGACGGGCGCAGCGGGCGTGCGGCCCGTATCCACCCCGCGTGGCCGCCTCGGACGTGGCGGGGGCCGGATGACGTGCGGTGATCGTCAGAACGGTGCGGGGGTGTCGTCGTCGCCGTCGCGGGGTTCCGGGATCGCGAGCTCCCCTTCGCCCGCGAGGCGAGTGAACCTGGTCCGCACGCTGGACACGTCGGTGCCGGTATCGGTGTCGGGTTTGATCACTCGCCGGTCCGCGACGCCCTCGGTGACCACGGTGTCCTCGGTGAAGACGCGGTAGTCCTTCGGATACGTCGTCGACTGGTACCCGTCGGGGCTGATCCAGGTCAGTCCACCGTCGGGGCGCACCAGTGCGTGCCAGCCGGTGACGTCCTTGAGCTTGTGATGGCGCTGGCACAACCCGAACAGGTTGTCCTCGACGGTGTGGCCGTCCTTGCCCCAGTCCTGGTGGTGATCGAGGTCGCGGATGCGGCGTTCGCAGTCCGGACCACGACAGGTGCCGTCGCGGCCGTGGACGTGGTCGTGCAGGTTCGCCGGGGGCCGGTAGGTGTTGCGTCCGTAGTCGAGGAGTTGCCCGGTGGCGGGGTCGGTGACCAGGCGTTTCCAGTCACCACCGGCGGCGAGGGCGCGGGCGGTGGTCGCGGAGATGGGGCCGTGGCCGGTGATCTCCCCGGGCCGGCTACCGCCGAGCAGGGTGTCGAGGCTGACCACGACCTGGATCAAGGGCTTGCGGCCGATCGTGGCGTTGGGGTCGGGCTTACACGCCAGGATCTCGGCGACGGCGGTGGCGATGACCTCGGCGTCCACGCGGGTCGGCTCGTCGAGCGCTACGCCGGTTGTTGCGTTGGTCGCTGTGCCGGCCTGTGTGCCGGTCGCTGCGGTGGTCTCCGTGCCGGTTGTTGCCTCGGCGGCCTGCGCGGTGCCGGCGCTCGTCGCGGTGCCGGCCGCGGGGCGGCTGTTGGCCACAGTGCTCACCGCGGTCATCACCGAGGTCAGGTCGGTGATCGTCACCGTGCCCTGCAGCAGTTCGTGGGCCAGATCGCAGCGGCGCTGCGCCAACGTCCGCGGATCCTCGGTACCCAACGAGCGAGCGAGACGATCCAGAGAGTTCCAGGACGCCTCGGTCTGCGCCGCGGACCCGGACAACCACAGTGAGCCCATGCCGTTGTCGCTGCGGCTGATCGTCACTTCGCGGTCGTCGAACGCCCGCTGATGACGGCGAGCGGCGCCGTCGGGGTCGGCGCGGTGGATCGCCGTGCGCAACCGCGCCCGGAGCCGGGTCTGGGTGATCGTGGAGGCACCTGGAAGGATCGCGGCCTGCACCGCACGGGCGGCATCGTCGTCGAGGACCTGGGTGGACTCCGCAATCGCCTCCGCGGCACGTTCCCCGATCCGGCCCGCCTCCCACTCGGCGAGGGTCTCGGGCAGGACCCGGTAGAGGCGTTCGGCCATGCCGAGCTCGCCGCGGGCCTGCTCCTCGGTCAGATGGGTGGCGATCGCGACCTGCGACGGTAGCCAGCGGGCCACCGGTACCGGTGTCTTGCCGGTGGCGTCGGGGACGGGTGCGGTGCTGCCCGGTGGGTGTCGTTCGACCAGGGCGCCGAGCAGGCGGGTGCGGACCGCACCGGCCCAGCGTTCCAGCTGCACCGCAGCCTCGACCGTCTTCAGCAACTCACGATCCGACAGCTCGCCGGGTACGGCGGCGGTGGCCTCGCACAGCGCGGCGAGGGCACCGCCGGGCAGCATCTGCGCGGCGAGTGCCTCTTCGACCGTTGTGTCGACCACGTGTTCGATTCTACCGGAGTGTGCAGTCAGTTCTCCAGTAAAAGTTGCGGTCATTCGGCGCAGGGATCCGACCGTTGAACGGGGCAGGCGCGGACGATGACGGGGACGTGAGGGGCTACTGGGTCGGGTTCGCGGCCTCGACCGCGTCCTCTGCCGTGCTCACACAGAGGCGGACTGGCACGCGCGCTGCCCTGCAGCTGGCGAGACCGGCAGAACGCCGATCATGGGCCCTCGCCGAGCCGGGCACCCGACAGACCGGGCACCGGACGGACCGAGGACCCGACGCGCCGGGCACCGGACAGACCGGGCATCCGATCAGTAACGGCCGCGGCCCCGTCACGCCAGCGTGGTCACGACCTCCACCCGCGACTGCGGCGGCGGCATGGCGGCGATCTCCCCACGTACCTCACGTGCCGCGGCGGCCAGCTCGCCGTCGTGCAGCAACCGGTCCAGCGACTCGGCGGTGACCGGCCCGGCGATACCGGCGCCACGCGCCTCCACCAGCTGCGCGTTGAGTCGCCGGTCGCCCGGCCCGGGCAGCACCAGCTGCGGGATCCCGGCCGCGAGCGCGCCCAGCACGCTGCGCGCACTGCCCCCGTGTGCGACGGCCGCGCACGTCGCCAGCAGGTCCTCCGCCGGGATCCGCCCGACGATCTTCACGCCGGGGCCGGCCCGTCGCGCGATCCGCGGATGCGGCCGGACCAGCACCAGCTCGCAGTCCAGCTCCGCCGCGGCCCGCAACGCCGAGAACTGCAGGTTCCCGCGCACCGGACCGCCCGCCGGCGTCACCAGGACCCGGGGCCGCTCGGACGGCGCCTGCAGCCAGCCGGGCACCTCCTCGCCACCCGGCACGACCGCGGCCGGCACCGGACGCACCGGCAGCCCGTCGCGGATCCCGACCAGGCTCGACGGTGCGATCGTCAGCATCACCGCGGGTGGCGGCACCGTGGTCACCCCGAGCCGGCGCCGCGCCCGGTCCATCGGGCGCGAGTCCAGTACCGCCCGGAACAGTGCCGCGCCGTCGTGCAGGCCGTTCTCGTGCAGCACCGCGGGCACACCGGCCCGTGCTGCGGCGATCGCCCCGGCGACGGCCAGCGGCTCGTGCACCACGACGTCGGGGTCCCACTGCTCGGCGACGGTCACCACCGCGTCGGACAGCTCCTCGTTGACCGGCCCGAACAGCGACCGCAGCCCGGAGTCGGAACCCTGCCCGGCCAGCTCGGCCCGCGCGGCGACCGGATGGGTCAGTACCGAACGTGCGGCGGCCCGGCCGACGCGCACGTTGCGGGCGACGTCGATGAACGGAAGCGGCCCGGCGGTACCGGGGCTGACGGACTCCGCGCCCGCGGCGAGCAGCACCTCGTGGCCGGAGTCCCAGAGGGCGTGCGCGAGCGGCAACAGCGGGGTCAGATGCCCCGGCAACGGAGCGGCGACCACCAGAACGCGCACCCCGAGAGCGTAGCCGCCGGAGCGCCGTCGGGGGGCCACGTAGGCTTTCGGTCGTGATCGACCGGAAACCGCCCCGGCTGGTCGCGACCGACGTCGACGGCACGCTGCTCGACGACCGCGACGCCGTCTCCCCGCGCACCGTCGCGGCCATCACCCGTCTCGTCGAGGCCGGGGCGTCGTTCGTCCTGGTCACCGGCCGTCCGCCGCGCTGGATCCCGCCGGTCGCCGCCGCCCTGCCCGACGGCCTGGTGCAGCTCTGCGTGTGCGCCAACGGCGCCGTCCTCTACGACGCCGCCGACGACGTCGTGCTCGACGCGCACACCCTGTCACCGGACGCGGTGCGCCGCCTCGCCGGGCTCGCGACCGACCTGTTCCCCGGCTGCGGCCTCGGCGTCGAACGGGTCGGGACCGCGTCGGAGGGCGGCGCCGACGAGTTCCGCACCGAACCCGGCTACGTCCACGCCTGGGGTGCCCACGACGGCGGCGCGGCCTCCCGCGAGGAGCTGCTGTCCCGGCCGGCGACGAAGCTGCTGGTCCGCTCCCCGGAGCTGACCAGCGAGCAGATGATGAGCCGTCTCGGGCCCGAGGTCGAGGGGCTCGCCGACCTGACGTTCTCGCACCCGTCCGGCCTGATCGAGGCGTCCGCCCCCGGCGTCACCAAGGCGACCGGGCTGGCCGAGGTCGCCCGGCGCCTCGGGGTCACCGCCGCGGAGACCGTCGCGTTCGGCGACATGCCCAACGACCGGGAGATGCTGCGCTGGGCCGGGCTCGGCGTCGCGATGGGCAACGCGCACCCCGAGCTCGCCGGGATCGCCGACGAGGTCACCACCCCGCACACGCACGACGGTCTCGCCGAGGTTCTCGAACGCTGGCTCTGAGCCGGCACGCGCCGCGGCGGGGCACCGCTGCGGAACGAAGATCGAAGCTCCTGGTCGAGCGGGGTTCGACGCCCGTTCACCGGCAGCTCACAGGGGCGCGACACGGCTGCCCCGGGACCGGGTGTCACGGGGGCCGCGCGTACCATGACGGGCTGTCATCGCCCGGGACGAGCCGGGTGCCAGCGGCACGCCTGGAGGCTCCACCCCCCGTGGCCGACAATCGAGACACTCTGGACCGATCCGGTCCGACCCCGCCGGCGGGTTCCGGCGGTTCCGGCAGCGACGCCGGCCCGACCGTCACGCTGCCGGCGACCGGCGAGGTCGTCGTCCTCGCGACCGTGCAGGACGCCCTCGCGACCCCGGAGACCGTCCGGGTGGCGCGCGGCATGTCGCTGTTCGGCGAGCACGCGGCCGGTTGGCTCGCGATCGGCGCCATCGGCGCGCTCGTCGACCGGAAGCGCCGTCGTGAGTGGCTGTACTCGGCAGGCGCGGTCGCGCTGGCGCACGGCGCCTCGATCGGCGTGAAGCGCGTCGTCCGGCGCCGTCGCCCCGAGCACCCGTCGGTACGGGTGCTGGTCGGGACGCCGAGCCGGCTGAGCTTCCCGTCCTCGCACGCCACCTCGACGACCGCGGCGGCCGTGCTCTACGGCGGTCTCGTCGGCCGCAGGCCGGCCCGTGTCGCGGGCACCGCGACCGCCGGACTGATGGCACTGTCCCGACTCGTACTCGGCGTCCACTACCCCAGCGACGTCGCCACCGGCTCCGCGCTCGGCGCCGCCGTGGCCCTGGGTGCCCGCCGGATCATCTCCTCGCACCCCGACCCCGAAGGGTGAGCGCATGACCAGGACCGACCGCACCGAGGCCGACAAGGAGCCGGTGAAGGTGGCGCAGGCGGACGAGCCGTCCGTCGAGCCGCTCGAGCCGGACGACGTCGGCGCCCCCGACGACCTCGGCGACGCCGCCGCACCCGAGGCCGAGGCCGCGCCGGTCCCCGCGGCCGAGCGCACCCCGGCCCGCACCGCCCGCGGCCTGCTCAAGACGATGCGCCCGCGCCAGTGGGTCAAGAACGTGCTGGTGTTCGCCGCACCGTTCGTCGGCGGCGGGCTGTTCGGCCTGCCCGTCCTGATCGACTGTCTGCTGGCGTTCGCCGCGTTCTCGCTGGCCGCGTCCGGTGTCTACCTGGTCAACGACGCGCTCGACGTCGAGGCCGACCGGGTGCACCCGAAGAAGCGCTTCCGCCCGATCGCGGCCGGGATCGTGCCGGTGCCGCTGGCGTTCGTGACGGCCGCGGTCCTGTTCGCCGGGGCCATCGCCATCTCGGTGGCGGTGACCTGGCAGCTGATCGTGGTGCTGGCCGTCTACGTCGCGGTGCAGCTGTCGTACTGCCTGTGGCTCAAGCACCAGCCGGTGCTCGACATCTGCATCGTCGCGTCCGGGTTCCTGATGCGCTCGATCGCCGGTGGTGTGGCCACCGCGATCCCGCTGTCCCAGTGGTTCCTGCTGGTCACCGGCTTCGGCTCGCTGTTCATGGTGGCCGGCAAGCGCTACGCGGAGATGCGCATCGCCGAGGAGACCGGCGCCAAGATCCGCAAGGCGCTGGAGGCCTACTCCGCGTCCTACCTGCGCTACATCTGGTCGCTCTCGGCCACCGTCATGATCATGACGTACAGCCTGTGGGCGTTCGAGATCCGCGAGGCGCACCACAACACCGTCTGGTCGGTGCTGTCGATCGTGCCGTTCGTGATCGCCGTGCTGCGCTACTCGGTGGACGTCGACCGGGGCACCGGCGGCGCGCCCGAGGAGATCGCGCTGGGCGACCGTGCGCTGCAGGTCCTCGCGGTGGCGTGGATCGCGATGCTGACGCTGGCCGTCTACAGCTGACCACGCTCCGCCCCTCGGGCCCGGTTCCCCGCGTGGGGCCGGGCCCGACGTGTGTCCCGGGCCGGTGGTGTCCACGGCTGCGCCCCGGATCGGCCCTCCGGATCAGCGCCCTGGATCAGCGCCCTGGATCAGCGCGAGGTGTGCCAGGCCCAGGTCTCGGCCAGGCCGTCGGCCAGCGTCGTCGGGGCGGGCAGGCCGAGCGAGGCGATCCCGTACGACGGATCCAGGCAGCTGCGCCGGATCTCTCCGGCCCGAGCCGCCTCGAACACCGGCGCGAACTCCTCCGGGGTGAGCCCGGCGATCCGGCCGATCTCCGCGGCCAGCTCGACGATCGAGGACTCCGTCCCGGTGCCGACGTTGAACGTCTCCCCGGCCAGGTCGCCCGCGGCCAGCCGGTCCGCGGCCGCCAGCGCGGCCCGGGCGACGTCGCCGACGTAGAGGAAGTCGCGGGTCTGGCCGCCGTCGCCGAACACGGTCGGGCGGATCCCGGCCCGGGCGCGGTCGCAGAACAGCGAGACGACGCCGGCGCCGCCCGCCGGGTGCTGGCGCGGCCCGTAGACGTTGGCGAAACGCAGCACCAGCGCGGGCAGCCCGTGGGCCCGGACGAAGAACCGCGTGTACTGCTCCGAGGCCAGCTTGCTCAGCCCGTACGGCGACTCCGGCGCGGCCGGCTGGGCCTCGGTGGTCGGGAGCGGGGCGTCGTCGCCGTAGATCGCGCCGCCGGTGGAGCACACGACGACCGCCCGCACGTCCGCGGCGCGGGCCGCCTGCAGCACCGACAGGGTGCCGAGGACGTTCACCGACGCGTCGTGCACCGGGTCGGCCATCGAGGTGCGGACGTCGATCTGCGCGGCCAGGTGGAACACCGCGTCCGGCCGGAAGTCGGTGACGATCTTCGTGAGGGCCTCGCCGTCCCGGATGTCCTGCACGACGAGCTCGGCCGCGGGGTCCAGGTTCTCCCGCTTCCCGGTCGAGAGGTCGTCGACGACGAGGACGTCGTCGCCGCGGGCCAGCAGGGAATCGACCAGGGTGGAGCCGATGAAACCGGCTCCGCCGGTGACGAGCGCGCGCATGAGTGCCTTCCGGTCGGTGCGATGGCGGCTGGTGTCATCGTCCTCGGTCGGCCGCCGACCCGGGACGGCGGTACCCCGCCGCCCCGGCTCCGACCATGTCGGCCTTACGGCGTGGCCCCATCGCCCAGCGGTCCGCAGGCGGTGACGCGGTAGAGCGTGCTGCCGCCGCCGGAGAGCACAGGTTCGAACCCGGCCCGCGTGCCGATGCCGGTGATCCCCGGGTAGCTGTGCGCGCTCGCATGCGACGGCCAGTAGGAGACCGGGCCGTCGATCACGTACTCGAGGCCGGTCTCGCGCACGGCCGGGCAGACTGCCGGGTCGCTTGCGGCGTCGCGCAGCCGGTTCCGGACGACCTGCTGCGCGGGGGTCCAGCTACCGCTCATGTGCGGAAACATCACGCGGTGCCCGGTCAGCGGATAGAGCAGGGAGTTCCCGGCCCACGGGTTGGTGGCCACGACCGCTCCGTCCGGGAGAGCCCGACCCGCGGCCTCGAGGAACTCGCGCTGTCCCGGCTGCAGCATCCACGTGGCCTCGTGCTGGTAGGTCTTCGCCACGGTGATGGCGTGCACGCCGATCCGGAAACCGTCGGTGGCGAGCACCAGGACGGCGGCGGTCGTGGCGACAGTCGCCGTCGCGACCAGCCTGCGGCGCTCGACCGGCATCTCCGGTGCGCGTACCCGCACGAGCGCACGAGTCAGAGCGGCGACGGGCCCGACAACACCGAGCGTGGCCAGCGGAACCGCGGTGACCGGCACCATCGCGGCGAGCCGGTAGGAGTCGTTGTACCAGGCGCCGGTCAGAGCCTCGGTGAGCCGGCCCTCGGTGGCCACCGCGAGCACATAGAGGAATCCCGAGGTCAGCTGGGCCGGAACGAGCCAGCCGGTCCGCGCGCGACGCAGTGCGACAACGGCGCCCACGACGACCAGTGCGGACACGACGACGAGAGCGGGCCGTCCGTTCGTCCCGTTCCCCGCCAGCTCGACGACCGCGGTACCCGGTGACCGCGACGCCGGCCAGTCGTAGGACCGGACGGCCGCCAGGAACGGCGACCAGGCGAGCAGCCATAGCACCGCCGACGCCGTCGCGAGCGCGGCGAGCACCGGCACCGGCACCCACCGCCACCGTCGACTGCGGACCAACCCGGCCGCGGCGGCGCCGGCGGCCCACACGACGGGTGACACCCCGAGCACCAGCAGGCTCACGGCGGCGTTCGGGTGGGCGAGACCGAGTGCGGGCAGTGCGACGGCGCCGAGCAGCAGTGCGCCCCGTGGTCCGAACGCGGGCTCTCGAGTCAGCTTCAGCAGGGTCACCACGGCGGCCAGCCCGGCCGGGAGCAGCGCGAGGCCGAGCAGGTTCGGCCAGAGCACCCCCCAGGTCATCAGCATCCACGGCATCGCAGTGAACGCCGTGGACAGCACCGGGGCGGCCACGAAGGTGCCCGGGCGCCTACCGACCAGCTGGCGGACCAGGAGCACGCAGGACAGTGGCCAGACGACCGCCGCCACGACGAACGCGACCAGGTTGGACGCGGCGGGTATCGAGGTCCCGACGGTTGTCACCACGAGCGCGACGACGTCGTGCCACGCCGCAGGGTAGACCGCTGGACGGCCGGGGGCGGTCAGCTCACCGAGCGTGAGCGTGGAGCCGTCGCCGACGTCGAGGATCCGGGCGACCGCACTGTAGTGGTGCACCGCGTCGTAGGTCGGCGAGATCGCGTCCGGCCGGCCCAACGCGAGGACCAGGGTCACCCCGCCGAGCATGACGGTCACCGCCGTGCCGACGACGAGTGCGAGTCCTCCGTAGCGACCGTCCGGCCCGTCGCCGCGCAAGAGCGTCCGCCCGGTCGCCCGCGGAGACCAGCACCGGAGCGACGGTGGCCGCCCGATCGCGATCCGGCCGGCACACACCGCACCGGTCGCGAGTGCTGTCGCGACGACGACCGGCCACGGACCCCAGGCGACGCCTAGCTTTCCGGCTACGACCGCCGTTGTCGCGATGAGCGCGACCGAGAACAGCGGTGCCGTGCCCCAGCCGGCGATGCCTCGCCACCCCAGCGCACGGGTCACGATCAGGCCGGGGAGCACCGTCCACATCGCCGCGACGAGCGCGACCGGTACCGCGACCGCCCAGGTCATCGCCGTGCTCGTATCGCGAGGCGAGTGATCGAGCGGCCGGTGTCGTCGTGGGGAGCTTCCTTGCACCTCAGCTGCACCCGGCGAAGACTAGCGCCCCCTTTGCGTCACCAGATCAGGAGGTCCCGACCAGCGACGATTCTGCGCTCCGCGTGAGCGATCAGGAGTGCGATGACCCGTTCGGGTCCACCGGCGCAGCCACCGGGCTGCCGTTCTGCCGCACGTCGGTCACCGGCACCGAACCACCGTCGTGCAGCCGGCGCTCCACGGCCTCCAGCCGCTCCGCCAGCTCCTGCTCCCGGCGGTCCAGCTCCGCGTCGCGCACGGCGACCTGGCGGGCCAGGTTCGTCAGGTGCTGGCTGATCTCGCGGTCCCGCAGGTAGGAGTTCAGCGTCGCGAACAGCAGCGCCACGACCAGCAGGTAGACGATCAGGTCGGTACCGCGGCCGATGCCCAGCAGGCGCGCCACCATCGTGACGTCGTCCGGGCGCAGCACCGCGTAGATGTTGAGCAGCACGAACCCGAAGAACGCGAGCCGCTTGCTGGCCCGGACACCGACGGTCTGGCCGCTGCGCACGAAGTAGGCGAGCGCGCCGAGTGCGGCGAGGACCAGGATGATCTGCAACGTCACGGGGTCACCTCTGGCGGACCGACAGGTCGAACAGGATGTTCACCCCGTTGAACAGCGACTGGCCCTTGGATCGGGAGTACTCGGTGTAGCGGATGGTCACGGGGACCTCGACGACCTTCAGCGACGACCGGGCCAGCGCGGCCACGATCTCCGAGGCGTGCGCCATCCCGTTCATGGTGATCGTCAGCTGCTCGGCGGCGGCGCGGGACAGCACCCGCAGGCCGTTGTGCGCGTCGGTGAGCTCGAGCTTGCGGCTGGCCGGCGACAGCGCCGCCACCGTGCGCAGCACCAGGCGCTTCAGCGGCGGGACCGGCTCGGTCGACTCCAGGAACCGCGAGCCGAGGACGACGTCGGCCTGCCCGTCGCGCACGATCTGCGCCATCCGCGCGGCGTCCTGCACGTCGTGCTGGCCGTCGGCGTCGAAGGTGCAGATCCGTTCGGCGCCGCGGCGCAGCGCGTAGTCGATGCCGGTCTGCAGGGACGCGCCCTGGCCCAGGTTGATCGGGTGCCGCACGAGGTGCGCCGGGGTGGTGGCGATGCATCCGGCGGAGTCGTCGCGGCTGCCGTCGTCGACACAGACGACGTTCGGGAAGACGGTGCGGACCTCGGTGACGACGTCGGCGATCACGGTCTGCTCGTTGAACACGGGGATCACCACCCACGTCCCGGTGTCGGGCACGGTCACTCCCTCGTCGCCGGTCGATCCGCGGTACAGGCTATCCGGTGACGACACCCGGCACCGCGCGGGACTCGCCGCCGCGGGAGGGCCCCGCGACACGATCGCGTCACGGCCGTGTCGCGCCTGGATCCCGGTCCGGTGGGAACTCTCGGTAGCGTCCTGGGTCGTGGAATCGCCTGCGTTGCTCGAGTTGATGCTGTCCGACCTCGAGTCGGCTCCGGAGCTGTACCGGCCGACCGACTTCTGGAAGACCGGCCTGGAGAAGGTCGTCGCAGACCTGCGGGAGCGGGGCTTCGAGGACTTCCGCCGGCACCCGTCGGCGACGTTCTTCTACGCACCGCGCTACGCCCCGGTCTCGCGGCCCGCGGCGCTGCTGTCGCAGGCGTTCGCCAAGGCGGGCACCCCGGGCAGGCTGCTCGCCGAGCGCATCGACCAGGTGCCGGTCGCGCGCGGCCACCACGCGGCAGTCCGGGCGCTCGACCCGCGTGACCGCAGGCCCTACCTGCACGAGTTCTCCGAGTCGGCCGCGGGCGCACCGACCGAGCAGCTGGTGTTCGACGGCAACCGGTTCAGCCGGTCGGCGCTCAACTACCTGCGCGGGCTCGTCATGCTCAAGCGCGCGGTGCCCGACCTCGACGTGTCGACGGTGCTGGAGATCGGCGGCGGCTACGGCACGCTCGGCGAGATCCTCGCGGGCGGCAACCCGGGCCTGCGCTACATCGACGTCGACATCCCGCCGGTCGCAGCCGTCGCCACGCACTACCTGAAGCAGGTCTTCGGCGCCGACGGGGTCACCGACTACGCCGACACCCGCGATCGCGACGAGATCCGGATCGCCGACCTCGACACCCCGGCGACCATGCTGTGCTCCTGGCAGCTCCCGCAGCTCACCGGCAGTGTCGACCTGTTCGCCAACTTCATCTCCTTCCAGGAGATGGAGCCCGACGTCGTGCGCAACTACGCGAAGCTCGTCACCGACCTCGGTGCGCGCTGGCTGCTGCTGCGCAACTCCCCGACCGGCAAGCCGAACGTCCGCGAACCCATGCTGCGCCAGTACTACCTGGACTTCTTCGACGCCTACGAGCTCGTCGACTGCGACGCGGGTCTCTACGGACAGGACTCCGAAGGCACCGTGTCCGAGGTGATGGTCCTCGCCCGCCGCTCGTAGGCTGGGCCCCATGCGCGCACCGGACCCGATCGAGATCGCCGGCCACCGGATCGGGCCGGGGGAGCGGCCGTTCGTCATCGCGGAGATGTCGGGCAACCACAACGGCTCGCTGGACCGGGCCCTGGAGATCGTCGACGCGATCGCCGGGACCGGAGCCCAGGCCGTCAAGCTGCAGACCTACCGCGCCGACACGATCACCATCGACGCCGACGGCCCGGCCTTCCGCATCCGTGACGACCACGGGCTGTGGGGCGGCCGGAACCTCTACCAGCTCTACGAGCAGGCCCACACGCCGTGGGAGTGGCACGAACCGCTGTTCGCCCGGGCCCGCGAGCACGGTCTCGTGCCGTTCTCCAGCCCGTTCGACCCGACGGCGGTCGAGCTGCTCGAGTCGCTGGACGCCGCCGCGTACAAGATCGCGTCGGCGGAGCTGGTGGATCTGCCGCTGATCCGGCGGGTCGCGGCCACCGGCAAGCCGATGATCATGTCGACGGGCATGGCGACGCTCGGCGAGATCGACGCGGCCGTCACCGCGGCCCGCGAGGGCGGCGCGACCGCGATCGTGCTGCTGGCCTGCACGGCGTCGTACCCGGCGGACCCGGTGGACGCCAACCTGCAGACGGTCCCGGCGCTGCGCGAGGCGTTCGGTGTCCCGGTCGGGCTCTCCGACCACACCCCGGGCATCGGGGTGCCGGTCGCCGCGGTCGCGCTCGGCGCCGTCGCGATCGAGAAGCACGTGACCCTGGCCCGCGACGACGGCGGCGTCGACTCCGACTTCTCCCTCGAGCCCGCCGAGCTGGCCGCGCTGGTCACCGAGACCGACGTCGCCCGCCGCGCGCTCGGCCCCGCCCGGTTCGGCCCGCGGGACTCCGAGCAGGACACGCTGGCGCTGCGACGCTCGCTGTGGGTCGTCGCCGACGTCCGCGCCGGGGACAAGGTCACCGAGGACAACGTCCGCTCGATCCGCCCGGCCGGCGGGCTGCCGACCGACACGATCGGCACCGTCGTGGGGCGGACCTTCACCCGTGACGTCGAGCGGGGCACTCCGCTCACCTGGGACCTGGTCTGAGGCAGCGGTTCCCGGAGGTCGGCCCGTGACCACGGTCGTCTGGCCCTCCGCACCCGCCCGCCCGCGGGTGCCGGACCGGTTCGCGCCGGTCGCCGCGGTGCTCGCCGGGCTGCTGCTCGGCGCGTGGGTGTCCTGGCTGATGCACCGGGTCCCGGTCGACGACGCCTTCATCACCCTCGACTTCGCCCGCCAGTTCGGGCTGCACGGCAACTGGGGGATGGTCGACGGGCTGCCGTCGAACACCGCCACCAGCCCGCTCTCGGTGCTGCTGCTGGGTGGCCTGACCGCGGTGCTGCGCTCGGCGCCGCTCGCGGTCGCGGTGGCGACCACCGCGCAGTTCGGGATCGCCGGGTACTGGCTGCACGGCGTCGCCGTCCGGCTCGGGCTCGGCCGGTGGCTGTTCGCGCCGCTCGCACTGGCGATGCTCGCGGTGAACCCGCTGCTCATGTCCTCCTACGGGCTGGAGAGCCAGCTCGCGCTGACGCTGCTGGCCGGGGCCGGATGGGCTGTCGTGACCCGGCGACCGGTCGCGGCGGGTGCGCTCGCCGGGCTGCTCGTCCTCACCCGCCCGGACCTGGGACCGGCCGCGCTCGTCGCGGTCGCCGCCCTCACCGCGGGGCGGCTCCGGGCGCTCGGTGCCGCCGTCGCGGTGACGGTGCCGTGGTTCGCGGTCTCCTGGTGGTTCCTCGGCTCCGCCGTGCCGGACACCGTCGTGATCAAGGGTGCGGAGTCGTGGGGCGGCACGTCGTTCTGGAACTCGGTGCCGCACTACTACTCGGTCCTCCCCGGGCCGACGGCGCTCTCGGTCCTCCCAGCGCTCGCCGGGGTCCTGGCACTGCCGTGGTGGTGGCGTGAGCGCCTGGCGTGGGTGTGGGCCGGGGCCGCCGTCGTGCACTACGTGACGATGTCGCTGCTGCACCCGGGGCCGTTCTTCTGGCACTCGACGTTCTGGCTCGGTGGCCTGGGCCTGCTCGGCGCGGCGGCGACCGCGCGGGTGCTCGTGTCCGGTCGCGGCGTCGCCGGGCTGGTCGCGGTCCTGGCCGGGATCTACCTGCTCGGCACGGCCTGGACCGGGATGAACGACGGCCTGCCCCGCGACCGGTTCGCACCCGTCTCCTTCAACTGGGCGACCCCCGCGCAGTACGCCGTGCTGGCCGCCCGGCTCCCGCGCCGCGCGACCGTCCTGTCACCGGGCGAGATCGGGACGCTGGCCTGGTACTGCGACTGCCGCGTCGTCGACCAGTTCGCCGACCGCGGACGGCTGGTGCCGTTGCTGGACCGGAAGCTGGCGTCGTCGGGGCCGGTCGGGCGGGCGCTGCTGGAGCTGAACTACGCCCGCTTCGACCGCCCCGCGGCGGCGCCGCTGGACTACCGGATCACGACGAGGCTGGCGCCCGCAGGGACGCCGGGCGGAGAGCTGACGTCGTTGTTCACGAATCGGGTGCGGGTGGTGTCGGTGGAGCCGGTGCGGCGCTGACCGGGTCGTCGGGGTCCACCGGATCGCCCCAGCCGCGGGCGGCCAGCGCCTCCCCGAGTGAGTCCGCGTGCCGCATCGTCCGCACCGTGAACGGCACAGCGAAGGCGACGACCGACCCCCCGGCGCCCCGGGCCCGCGCGGCCTCCCGGACCTGCCCCGCGACCGCCGACAACGTCCCGATCGACTGGATCGTCAGCCCGACGAGAAGCCCCGTACGCTGCGGATCCACTCCGAACCGGCACAGCGGAGACAGTGCCCGCTCGACGGCGGAGACGAGGTCGTCGATCCGGGTGGTGAGGGTGAACAGGTTGGCCGCGGAGATCGCCGCGACCAGCCGCAGCGCGATCACCGACGCCCGGTCCGGGCCGAGCAGCCACCACTGGATCCCGCCGACGAACACCAGCAGCACCAGCAGGGTGCGCAGCAGCGGCCACACCCGGTCGGCAGGCGGCCGGGCGAGCACGAACCCGAGCGCGACGAGCAGGCACGCCCCGCCGAGCCACCACGGGTCGTCGAGCAGGACGGTGGTCGTGGTGAACGTCAGCACGACCAGCAGCGACGGCCCCGCCGGGATCCGGTGCAGCGGGCTGGTCCCGGGGGCGTAGAGGCCGAGCGGGGTCACGCCCCGCACAGCTTCCGGTAGTGCGCGACCGCGGGGCCCGGCTCGTCGTCGGCGACGACGCGGCCGCCGTCGAGCACGATTGCCCGGTCGAAGCCGTCGAGCAGGTCCAGGTCGTGGGTCGCCAGCAGCACCTGTTGGCGCAGCCCGGCGAGCCGCTCGGCGAACGCGCGTTTGTTGCGCAGGTCGAGCAGGGTGGTCGGTTCGTCGCAGACCAGGACGTCCGGGTCGAGCACCAGTACCGCGCACAGCGCCAGCAGCTGCTTCTGCCCACCGGAGAGCTGGTGCGCCGGGTGCTCGACGTGGTCCCCGAGGCCGTACTCCGTGAGCGTCGCTGCGGCCAGCCGGTTCCGTTCGGTCTTGTCGCGGACGGTGCGGCGCAACGAGAACGCGACGTCCTCGACCGCCGTCGGCATGACGATCTGGGAGTCCGGATCGGAGAACACGAACCCGACCCGGCGGCGCACCGCTGCGCCATGGGGGGCCGGGTCGCGGCCGTCGACGCGCACGGTGCCCGTGGTCGGTGCGACCAGGCCGTTGACCGTGCGGGCCAGCGTCGACTTGCCGGAGCCGTTCGCGCCCAGCAGCGCGACGCGGCGCTCCGGGAGGCGCAGCGACACCCCGTCGAGCACGACGCGCTCGCCGTAGCGGTGCCCGACGCCGTCGAACTCGATCACCGGACCACCCGCCACCGGGTCGCCACACCGATCCCGCCGCCCGACGACAGCGCCGCCAGCCCGGTCTCCCCGCGCCCCTGCACGACGAGCCGGTGGAACAGCCGCGTGACCAGCACGGCACCGGAGGCGCCCCACGGATGCCCGAGTGCGATGGCGCCGCCGTCCGGGCTCACGGTCTTCTCGTCGATCCCGGTGGCGTCCAGGCAGGCGAGCACCTGACCGGCGAACGCCTCGGTGAACTCGACGGCGTCCGGGGTGCCGTGCGCGACGGCGTCGATCGCGTCCACGGCGCCGAGCCCCAGCAGCTCCGGGGCACAGCCGCGGGTGGCGGCGGCCTCCAGCGCCAGTCCCGGCACGCCCAGCTCGCGGCGGCGCCGCTCGGACACCACCAGCACGGCCGCGGCGCCGTCGTTCACCCCGCAGGAGTTCGCGGCGGTCGCGGTGCCGCCGATGCCGAATGCGGGCCGGAACCGTGCGAGCCGCTCGACGGTGAACCGGTCCCGCGGGCGCTCGTCCGCGGCCACGTGCCCGAGCGGGACCAACTCGGCGTCGAACGTGCCGGCGCGCTGTGCGGCGATCGCGCGGGCGTGGCTGCGGGCGGCGAAGGCGTCCTGGCGCGGCCGGGAGATTCGGGCCCGCGCCGCGACGACGTCGGCGGCAGGCCCCATGTCCGGGTCCGGGCTGCCGGCTGGGGCGAACGGTGCGCGGGTGTAGACGGTGCCGTCCGGCCACGTGCGGGCCGGCGCGGTCGACGGCGACTCGGCGCCCCCGGCGAGCAGCACCTGCGCGTCACCGGCGCGGATCGCCGACGCCGCGGCGACGACCGCGGACAGCCCGCTCGCGCACTGCCGGTCCAGGGTCATCCCCGGGATCGCGTCGCCGAGCCCGGCGCGCAGCGCGGCCACCCGGGCCGGGTTGCCGCCGGGCCCCATGACGTTGCCGAGCAGCACGTCGTCGATCGGGCCGGGGGCCTGCGCGGCGAGCGCGGCGAGCACCGGCGCGGCCAGTGCGTCGACGGTGTACGCGCGCAGCCCACCGCCCGCGGTGCCGATCGGGGTACGCCGGGCGGCGATCACCACCGGAGTGTTCTCGCCGGTCACAGAGTCTCCGCCTCCAGCGTGCCGTCGCGGAGCCCGTCGGCGACGGCGGCCCGGGCGGGCTTGCCGGAGCCGAGCCGCGGCAGCGCGGTCACGCCCAGCCAGCGGCGCGGACGCTTGGCGGGGGAGAGCCCGGTGCGGGCGGCGGCACGCAGTGCGGCACGGCCGGGCCCGCCGCCGGAGACCTCGACGACCGCGGTGACCAGCGCCCCCAGCGACGGGTGCGGCGTCCCCGCGACCACCACGTCGGCGACCCCGGGCACCGCGCGCAGCACCTGCTCGACCTCCTCCGCGGCGACGAGCGTGCCGCCGGTGGAGATCGTCGCGGAGTCGCGGCCGAGCACGGTCAGCGACCCGTCGGCGTGCAGCTCGGCGCGGTCGCCGACCGACGTCGCCCCGGGCCCGGCGGGCTCCAGGACACCGCCGCTCAGCCGGCCGAGTACGGACTGCGGGCTGCGCACCCACAGCAGCCCGTCGCGCAGCACCGGCTCGACGCCGTCGACCGGGTACAGCGGGCCGCCGTCGCGGCGGATCGCGATCAGCGAGTGCTCGGCGGAGCCGTAGTACTCCAGCAGCGTCGTGCCGGGCAGCAGCCGCGCGCAGCGCTCGCGCAGAGCGGGGGCGACGTGCGCACCACCGCAGACGATCACCGCGGGGGCCGGGCCGCCGGGGTGCCGCTCGCGGTGGTCGAGCAGCGTCGACAGCAGCGCGGGCACCAGATGGACGGTCCCGCCGCCGGGAATCTCGGCCGGGTCGAGCCGGTCCGCGGTGCGCAGCTCCAGGCCGTGGTGCAGCGCGTGCAGGGCCCCGAACAGGTACAACGTCGACGACGGCGGCCCCGGCACGAGTACCGGACCCGGCAACGGGCCCAGCGCGGCGAACCCCAGCCACCACGACGCCCGGGTACGGGCCAGGACGCCCGGACGGCCGGTGCTGCCCGACGTCGTCGGGAGCAGGAACGGGCGGCCCGGAAGCGGCTCGGTGAGGTCGCCGACGTCGGCGAGGACCGCGGCGCGCTCGCGGGCCGACCAGCCCGGATCCGCGACCAGGCACGCCGCGCCGCGCCGGTCGGCGGCCAGCAGATCCGGCAGCACGTCCCAGCGGGTGCGGTGCGGGTCGAGCACGACCCGGGCGCCGGATCCCCGCGGGACCTGCCCGATCGCCGCGGCGAGGCCGGCCGGGAGGCGCTCCGGGGCGACGACCGGCGTCTCCACGGTGGTGTCGAGGGTGCTCACCGGGCGACGGATGCCCGCGGGGGCAGCAGATCCGGCAGCGCACGATGCACCAGCCCGGCGATCACCGCCGACAGCACGACCTTGATCAGGTCGCCGGGCAGGAAGACCAGCGACTGGACGATCCCCGCACCGAGGTCCCCGACGAACAGCCCGACGACCGGCATCCCGATCGCGTACTGGCCGAGCAGCCCGACGAAGCAGGCCAGCAGCAGGACCGGCAGGTTCCGGCGCCGCGCGTGCTGCACGATCAGGCCGGTCAGCGTCGCGCACAGCAGCCAGCCGACGACGAACCCGGCGCTCGGCCCGACGAACGGTGCGAGCCCGCCCCGGCCGCCGGACAGCAGCGGGAGGCCCAGCGCGGTCAGGAACAGGAACAGCGCGACCGACAGGAACCCGCGCCGCGCACCGAGCAGCGCGCCCCCGAGGATCGGGGCGCCGTTCTGCAGGACGATCGGGACACCGGCGACGCCCCCGAACCCGGGGAACAGGCCGAGGACGGCGATGAACGCGGCGAACACCACGATCCGTGCGAGGTCGGCGGCGGGCAGCGCTGGTCGGGACTCGGGCACCGCCGAAGGTTAGGTCACGGTGCGCGTGGCCGGGCGATCCGGGAGGCCGGTTCCACGCCGGAACCGGTGCCTGTGCGGGGGCCGTGACGTGCGATTACAGGGTCCGGCGCAGGGTCCGGAACCCGTCGGCGTCGGGGCCGGTGCCGCCCTCGGCGTACCCGGCGCGGGCGAACAGCCGGGCCGAGGCCGTGTTGTCCCGGTGCACCACGGCGACCAGCGGTGTGCCCGCCCCGAGGTGCTCCCGCAGGGCGTCCTCGCCGGCCCGCAGCAGGGGCGCCGCGAGCCCGGCGCCGCGCCGCTCGGGTGCGACGGTGATCGACACCTCCCAGCCGGTGCGCTCGCGGTCCCAGCGGACGGTGCCGACGTCGCCGTCGTCGTCGGAGACCACGAGCAGCAGGCGGTCGTCGCGCTCCAGCGACCCGGCCAGCCAGCGGCGGTGCGAGGCCAGGTCGATCTCGTCGGCCGACCGTGACCAGCGACGGGTCTCTGGGTCGTTGCGCCAGGCCAGGAGGCGTTCGGCGTCGCCGAGCACCACCGGGCGGGAGCGCAGTGCCGGTCCGGCGGCACCGGCGACCGCGGCCACGATCCGTGCGGCCCCGCCCCCGTCGACGACCGTCCGGGCACGGTCGGCGAGCGCCTCCCGCTGCTCCGGCTCGGTGAGCAGCGCCCGCAGCAGCGGCGCGGCGAGCTCGGGATCGGCCAGTTCACCGGCGTCGCCGAGCCCGGCCGCTGCCCCGGCCTCGACGACCGTCCGGTACCCCTCGGTCTGGTTGTCCGCGGCCCGCACCAGCGCCATCGGGACACCGACGCAGCACAGCTCCCAGACCGTCGTCCCGGCCGCGCTGACCACGAGGTCCGCCCCGGCCATCGCCGCGGGCAGGTCCGGCAGCGGCGCGATCGCCCGGAACCACGCCGGGCCATCGGTGGGCAGGTCGAGGTCGCGTCCGGCTGGGACGACGACGTCGACCTCGGCGGGCGCACGGGCGGCGTCGAGCGCGGCGACGACCCGGTCGAGCAACCCGGCTGCGTCGGTCCCGCCCATCACGACCAGCACCCGCGGCACGTCCCCGGTTGCGCCCCGGGCGGCGCGCGCCGTGCGGGCCCGGCGGGCGGTGGCGCGCAGCGGCGCGTAGGCCGGGCCGCGCAGCAGGAGCCCGGAGCCGTCGTCCGGCCGCGGGTGGGTGTCCGCGCCCAGGTTCGGGTCGACGACGACGTCCCCCGGCCGCCGCCCGGTGGCGAAGTCCTCGACGGTGCACAGCACGACCCCGGCGGCGTTCAGCGCGGGGCGCAGGTCGTCGTCGAGCAGGTAGTGGTCGGCGTGTACCGCGTCGATCCGGTGCTCGCGGCACAGCGCCACCAGATCGGCGGCGGTACCGGCGGGCGGCAGCGGCGACGGCGGCCCGGGCAGGTCCAGCCCCGCCCACAGCCAGCCGAGACCGTCCAGGGTGCCGGACCACAGGACGTCGTGACCGGCCGCCGCGGCCGCCTCGGCCACCGCCGCACACCGGACGGCGTGCCCGACGCCGGTCGCGGGCCCGGCGTCACAGCGCAGGAGAAGCCGCACCCCTCAGCCCTCCGACAGCGACTTCTGGCGGACGTGGGCGTTGCGCGCCACGACCTCCGGGTGCTCGCGCAGCGTCGACACGACCGCCCGCCAGCCGGTGCGGCCGTCGAGCAGCGCCACCAGGTCCTGCAGCGCGGCGAGGTCCTCGGCGGTGTCGAGGGTGACCCGCAGGTCGTTCGCCGCCGGCGCGACGACGAGGCCGAGGCAGTGGAAGCGGTCCGGGTCGCCGTAGAGCCCGGAGGTGACGTGGATGCGGTCGTGCCCGGCCGCCGTCGTCGCCAGCTCGCGCAGCGCCGCCACCGTCGCCAGCTCGACGTCGAGACCGCGCGGCAGCGTCCGGATCAGCGTCGTCGCGACGTAGTCGTGCTCGGGGGCGGACCGCCAGGTCGCCGCGACCAGCGTGATCAGCGCCGGGTCGAGCAGCGGGCAGTCCGCGGTGAGCCGGACGACGGCGTCGCAGGGGAACTCGTCGGCCGCCTGCACGAAGCGGGCCAGCACGTCGTCCTCCGAACCCCGGACCACGTCGACGCCGAGCGACGCCGCGCGCTCGGCCACGGCGTCGTCCCCGGGGGCGACCGAGGTCGCCACGACCACCCGGTCCACACCGTCCGCGGCACGCGCCGCGTCGACCACCCGGTCCAGCACAGGACGCCCGCCGAGATCCCGCAGGACCTTGCCGGGCAGCCTCGTCGACCCCGTCCGGGCCTGGATCACCGCGTTGACGCGCACCTGCTTCCCTTCATCCGGAGCGACGCGTGCCATCATGCCGGGCGGGAGAACACCCGCTGATATGGAGGCGTGATGTCGGTACTCGAGGGCTCGTCGGTCCTGGTCACGGGTGGGACGGGGTCCTTCGGCAAGGCGTTCGTGCGCGCCATGCTGGACCGCTACAACCCCCGCCGTCTGGTGATCCTGTCCCGGGACGAGCTGAAGCAGTACGAGTGCCGTCAGCTGTTCGACAACGACCCGCGGCTGCGCTGGTTCCTCGGTGACGTGCGGGATCGTGACCGGCTCAAGCGCGCCATGCACGGCGTCGACTACGTCGTGCACGCCGCGGCGCTGAAGCAGGTCGACACGGCCGAGTACAACCCGTTCGAGTTCATCCGGACCAACGTGGAGGGCTCGCAGAACGTCGTCGAGGCCGCCATCGACTCCGGGGTGAAGAAGGTCGTCGCGCTGTCCACGGACAAGGCGTCGAGCCCGATCAACCTCTACGGCGCCACCAAGCTGTGCGCGGACCGGCTGTTCGTCTCGGCCAACCACTACGCGGCCGCCTACGAGACCCGCTTCGCCGTGGTCCGCTACGGCAACGTGCTGGGCAGCCGCGGCTCGGTCGTGCCGCTGTTCAAGCGGCTGGCCGCCGAGGGCGAGTCGCTGCCGATCACCGACAAGCGCATGACCCGGTTCTGGATCACGCTGCCCGACGCCGTGCAGTTCGTGATCGACTCCTTCGACATGATGCAGGGCGGCGAGCTGTACGTGCCGCGCATCCCGTCGATGCGGATGACCGACCTGGCCGAGGCGATCGCGCCCGGTGCCGCGACCCACGAGATCGGGATCCGGCCGGGCGAGAAACTGCACGAGGAGATGATCGCCGGGGACGACTCGCGGCGGACCCTCAAGCTGCCCGACCGCTACGTCGTCGAGCCCTACATCGCCGGCTGGGGCTACACCTCGCCCGCCGACGGCGAGCCGGTCCCGGACGGCGAGGCCTACCGCTCCGACACCAACGACCTGTGGCTGTCCCCGCAGCAGCTGCGCGAGATGGTCGAGGCGCTGCCCTGATGCTCCCGTACGGCCGTCAGTCGATCTCCGACGCCGACGTCGAGGCCGTCACCGCGGTACTGGGCACGGACTGGCTGACCACCGGTCCCGCGGTGACCCGCTTCGAGGAGGACCTGTCCGCCGTCTGCGGCGGAAACCCCGCCGTGGCGGTCACCAGCGGGACCGCGGCGCTGCACGTCGCCTACGCCGCGGCCGGCGTCGGCCCCGGTCAGGACGTCGTGGTGTCCCCGCTGACGTTCGTCGCGACCGCGTCGGCGGCCGCGCTGCACGGCGCCCGGGTGATCTTCGCCGACGTCGACGCCGACACCGGCAACCTCGATCCGGCCGCGGTGGAGATGGCGCTGACCCCGCACACGACCGTCGTCGCCGGGGTGGACTACGCCGGGCACCCGATCGACGCCGACCCGCTGCGCACGCTCGCCCACGACGCGGGCGCGCTGCTGCTGGAGGACGCCGCGCACTCCGTCGGCGGCACCTGGCAGGGCCGCCCGGTCGGGGCGCTCGCCGACCTGACGACGCTGAGCTTCTTCCCGACCAAGAACCTGACGACGGCCGAGGGCGGCGCCGTCGTGTCGCCCGACCCGGCGCTGGTCGAGGGTGCGCGGTCGTTCCGCAACCACGGCCTGGTGCGGGACCGGGACCGGCAGCGGTTCCCGGACGAGGGCCCGTGGCACCAGGAGGTACACGCGTTCGGCCTGAACTACCGGCTGCCGGACCTGCTGGCCGCGCTCGGGTCGTCGCAGCTCACCCGGCTGGCGGCGTTCACGAAGCGGCGCACCGAGATCCACGCTCGCTACGACACCGCATTCGCCGACGTCGCCGAGGTCCGCACCCCGGTCACCCGGGGCGGCGCCGACCCGGCCTGGCACCTGTACCCGCTGCGGGTGCTCGACGGGCGACGCCGCGAGCTGTTCGAGTTCCTGCGCGAGCAGGGGATCGGCGTGCAGGTCAACTACGTCCCGGCGTACTGGCACCCGGTGTTCGCCGACCTCGGCTACCGCCGCGGCCTGTGCCCGAACGCCGAGCAGTACTACGCCCAGGAGATCTCCCTGCCGCTGTTCCCCGACCTCACCGACGCCGACGTCGACCGCGTCGCCGGCCTGGTGCGGGAGTTCCTCGGGTACGGGGGATGACCTCGGTGGCGGGCAACGCGAGCCGCGACGTCCTCGGCCGCGGCTCGCTCTACACCCTCGGCTCGGTCGCCCCGATCCTGGCGAACGTGCTGGTCACACCGGTCGTGACCCGGGTGCTCGGGCGGAGTGAGTACGGGATCGTCGCGACCGGGCTGATCCTGGTCCAGGTCGGGGCGATGGTCGTCGGGCTCGGCCTCGCGGCCGCGATCACCCGGCACGGGATCCTGGAACGCTCCGGTGTCGACGGGGCCCGCGCCCTCGTGCTGCAGGGCAGCGGGGTCTCGGCGCTGCTCGTCGCCGCCGCGGTGCTCGCCGGTCCGTTGTGGAGCGAGCCGGTGCTGTCGGTGCCCTGGCAGGCCGGGCTGGTGTTCGCCGCCGTGGCCGCCGCCGGGTTCGCCGCGGTGCTCAACGCGCAGGCGTTCCTGCGGGTGGAGGACCGGCCGGTCCCGTTCGTCGTCATGTCCGCGGTCGCGACACTCGGCGGCCCGCTCGCCGGGCTCGCGCTGGTGATCTGGACGGCGGGCGACGCCGACCACTACCTGCTCGGGCTGCTGCTCGGCTACCTGGTCGCGGGGCTCACCGGGATCGCGCTGTCGCTGCGCGGCGGCTGGCCGCGTACCGAACGCGGCGACCTGGTGAAGGCGCTCAAGGTCGGGCTGCCCGCGGTGCCGCACCTGGTGGCGCTGCTGCTGGTGCAGAACGCGCTGATCCTGATCGTGAACCGCTACTTCGGTCTCGAGGACGGCGGCCGCATGCAGGTCGCGCTGCTGCTCGGCTCGTCCCCGGCGATGATCGTCTCGGCGCTGAACAACGCCTGGGCGCCGGTCGTCTACCGGGCCGCGCCGGAGGAACGGGGCGCCGCGCTGGAGCGCAGCGCCCGCGACGTCGCCGCGGTCACCGTGGCGCTGTCCGGCGGGGTCGCGCTGCTGTCGCCGTTCCTGCTGCGGATCCTGGCGCCGGCCCAGTTCGTGCCCACCGAGCTCGTCCCGATCGTCGGGGTGACGGCGGCGGGTGCGGTCGTCAGCGTCGCCTACCTGGCGAACGTGCACCTGGTCTTCGCGTCCGGACGCAGCGGCGGCCTGGCCGTCGCGAGCCCGCTCAGCCTCGTGGTCGGTCTGGTCGCGGCCGTCCTGCTGGCCGCGGGCACCGGCTCGCTGACCGCGGTCGCGCTCGGCTTCCCGCTGATCTACCTGGCCCTCGCCGGGGGCACCTCGCTGCTGCGCCGCAGGGTCTCCGAGACGACGTGGCGGGAGGCGGTCCTGGGGCCGCCGGTGCTCGCCGGTATCGGGATCTGCGCGCTCGGCGCGGTCCTGCCCGCCGACGGCTGGGGCTGGCTGGGCCTGCGGTTCGGGCTGGCGGCGCTGCTCGGGGTGGCGCTGATCGTGCTGGTGCGGCGGATCTTCAAGGGCTGAGGATCGTCACGGGCCGAGGGGCCCGTGGTTGTTCCTCCACCCCCGAGCCGCCGTTCATGGCTGCAGGGGCTCCTCGGTCGCGATCGGGATCGGCAGACCCTCCGGCAGCGGGCGCGGGATCGCGGCGAGCGGGTTGCGCAACCACAACCACGGGCTGAAGCTGCCCGCCGACATCGCCGCGGTGCTCGCCGCGCTGCGCTGGGTCAGGCCCAGGACCATCGCGGCCTTCGCGACCGGCGACGCCGCGTAGTACTGCAGGAACGGCCCCGGGTTGCGGTGCTGCCAGCCCAGCGCGGCGCGCAGACCGGCCGGGTCGAGCAGCGCGTCGGCGCCCAGCTCGGCGCGGGCCAGCCGGGTCGCGGCGGCGTCGGCCTCGGCGGCGTCCTCGGCCGGGCGGGAGCCGTCCTCGGGGTCGGCGGTGTGGAACTCCGGCCAGCGTTCCCGCAGGTCGGCGACGGCCTCGGCGCCCTGGTTGCCGAAGGTCAGCGGGTCGCCCCAGACGGCGGCGGGGGTGCCGACGGCGGCCGCGTAGACCACCGCGGTGGACAGCCGGTTCGACGACACCCGGCTCGCGTTGCCGACCAGGTGCATGATCCGCAGCAGGAAGTGCGGGTCGTCGCGGCGCCCGGCGGTGACCAGGCGGTGCCCGGCCGCGGCCCACGCGTCGGTGATCTCCGGGTCGGTCAGGTCCTCGTGGTGCAGGCAGACCGTGGACGGACCGTCGACCTTCGCGACCTGGCGGGCGAGGTCGGCGTGCGCGCCGGTGACCCGGACCAGGCGGGTGCCGTGGAACGGGATGAACACCGGGCCGAGCGAGTCCGACCGCGACCAGCCCTGCTCCTGGAGCAGCCGCTCCAGGTAGAGCACCGGGGCACCTACGGCCGTGGTCGAGCGCTCCTCGTCGGCCGGGTTCCAGCCGCGGGCGTGGTGCGACCAGACGAGCAGCCGCCGGATCGACGGGTCGACGCCGACGTTCGGGAAGTCCGCGAAGTGCGCCGCCACCGGCGACGTCGCCGTCCAGCCGTGCTGGAGCAGCCCGGCCATGTGCCGGGGCCGCGGGAGGCCGGCGTATGCGGCCAGGACGGCCGAGTGGCCGTAGTAGTGGTTCTGGATGTCCACGCGTGCTCCGGATCGCTGTGCTCTGGCCGGGGGATCGTAACGATGCGGCCGGTCGCTACCGTCTGCAGCCGTGACCGCGACCGTCGACGTCATGCTGCCCTTCTACGGGGACCCCGACCTGCTGCGACGCGCCGTGCGCAGCGTCCAGGGGCAGACCCGCACCGACTGGCGGCTCACCGTCGTCGACGACGGGTACCCCGACGACACGATCGGGCCCTGGTTCGCCGGCCTCGGCGACGACCGGATCCGCTACCGCCGCAACACCACCCGGCTCGGTGCGCAGCCGAACAACCGGCACTGCATCGACGCCGTCGAGTGCGAGTTCTTCGTGATGATGGGCGCCGACGATCTGATGCTGCCCGACTACCTCGACACCGTCCTGGGCCTGCACGAACGGTTCCCCGGCGCCGCCGTCGTCCAGCCGGGCGTCGAGGTCATGGACGCCGACGACCAGCCGGTCCGGCCGCTCGCCGACCGGGTGAAGGCGGTCCTCGCGCCGTCCGGCAGCGGCCCGCGCGAGCTCGGCGGGGAGGCCCTCGCGGTGAGCCTGCTGCGCGGGAACTGGCTCTACAACCCGTCGCTGTGCTGGCGGAGCGCCGCGCTGAAGGAGATCACGATCCCGGAGTCGGCGGACGTGTTCGACCTGGCGCTGCCGATCGAGGTCATCGCCTCCGGGCAGACCGTGGTGGTCGACGACGACGTCTGCTTCCGCTACCGCCGACACCGCAGCAGCGACTCCGGTTCCGGCGCCGCCGCGGGCAACCGGTTCGCCGAGGAGCGCCGCTACTTCGCCGCCGAGGCCGCCCGGATGGACGCCCGCGGCTGGCGCCGCGCCGCCCGCGCGGCCCGCGGGCACGTGTCGTCGCGGCTCAACGCGGCCGTCCAGCTCCCGGGCGCGCTGCTGCGCCGGGACACCGCGGCGCTGCGGGCACTGGGGGAGCACCTGCTCGCGCGCTGAGATCCCGCGCCGAGAAATCCGTGGCGGCGCCGATGAGTTCCGCGCGGCACCGCGGTCATCACCGGCATGACCACTTCCACGCAGCGCACGACCACCACCACCACCACCAACATCGGCGTCGTCATGTTCACCGTCGCCGACCAGGACGCCGCCGAGCGCTTCTACGTCGGCACGCTCGGCTGGGAGCTCCGCGGCGACACCCGGTTCGGCGAGAACGGCGAGTACCGCTGGCTCGAGGTCGCCCCGCCCGGCTCGACGACGCGGCTCGCCCTCAACCCACCGATGAACGACCAGCCGGGCGGCGGCTGCATCGGCGTCGAGACGACCGACCTGCAGGCCGAGCACGCGTTCCTGACCGGGATCGCGGGCATCGAGCTCGGCACCTGCCCGACGGGCAGCGACACGGCGACCGGGGTGCCGCCGCTGTTCATGTTCCGCGACCCGGACGGCAACGCGATCACCGTCGTCCAGGTGTCCTGACCGGCCGGGCTCAGGGCACCGGCGGGGCGTCGGCCCGCACCAGCACGGTGAACGGGCCGACGTCGCGCCGCTGCCAGGCCGGATCCTCGAACAGCCGGGCCGGGAACACCGCAGGTGCCGCCCCCGTCCCGGTGGACGGGAACCGGTCCTGCGACGTCGGGACCTGCAGCGACCCGTCCCCGCGACGCTCGAGCACGAACACCGACGGCGGCCGGCCGGTACCCGCGGCCGCCGACGCGTCGAGGTCGGCGAGCAGCTCCCGCGGCCCCGGCGCGGCGGCCCAGCGGCGGATCGCGTCGGTGCGCGCCGGGAAGTTCGCCCGCGGGTTCGCGTACGGCGGCACCGACACCTGGTAGCTGAAGTACGGCGTGTAGCTCAGCAGCGGCACATTCGCGCTCAGCACCACGACCTGCCGCGGCGGCCGCCCGGTCAGCCCGTCGATCGTCGTGCGCAGGTCGCCGAGCCAGGCACCGGCGTCGGCCGGGTTGCGGGAGCCGTCGGGCCGGGTGCCGTCAGGGCGGTAGTCGTTCTGCGCGCCGGAGGCGAACGCGTACTGCTGCGGGACCGCCTGCACCTGCGCGACGACTGCGACCGCGGCCAGCACGGTGACCACCGTCGCCGCCTGCGGTCCCGAGCCCCGTTCGCGCAGCAGCCGGAGCGCGTCCGCGGCGGCCCCGACGGCGCCGCAGGCCAGCGCGGCGGTGAGCACCGGCTCGATCCGGAACGCGAGCAGCGTCGTGCCCAGCGCCAGCGCGGCCGTCGAGCACAGGTACCAGGCGTAGGAGCACGCCACCGTGACGCCGAGTGCCCGCGCGATCTCCGAGGACCGGAACCGCCACGCGATCCACAGCGTCCCGGCCAGGCACAGCGCGCCGAGCGCGGTCGGGTCGAGCATCGGCAGCGTCCACTTCGAGCCGTTCGAGGGCAGGAAGTGCTGGCCTGCGCTGTAGGTCGGCCCGCCGCCGAGCGACCCGGCCAGGTACGGCAGCCAGTGCACGAGCGCGACGACGACCGTCACTCCGAGCACCACCGCCACCGGCCCCGCCGGCCGCGCCGGGCCCGTCCGGCGGGTCAGCAGCCCGTCGGCGGCCAGTACGGCCAGCACGAACCCGCCGAACCACAGCATCTGGGTGTGGGTGACCGCGGCGAGCCCGAGCACCAGCCCGACCAGCGCGGCCGTCCGCACCCAGGTGCCGTTCCCGCGACGCACCAGGCGCAGGCCGAGCACCGCGACCGGCGGCAGCAGCGCTCCGGTCAGCCAGGAGTACGGCGTGTACGCCGCGGTCGTCGCGAGCCCGGCGAACGTGGTCGCGGTGGCCAGCGCGAGCGCCCGCGGACGCGTCGTGACCAGTGACCACAGCACGTACGCCAGCACCGACGTCACGGCCAGCGTGGCCAGCGCGTAGGGCTTGTGGAACGCCCAGGCGCCCACCCCGAGCAGGTCCGCGGTGCGGCCGCCGACCCAGAACCACACCGCCGGGTAGTACGGCGGCAGGTCGGCGTAGGCGAAGTCGGCCAGGCGCGCGGAGTCGGCGAACCGGGTCAGGAACTCCACCCGGAACGACTGGTCGCCGGACACCCCGAACAGGTAGTGCGGTGTCGCGGACAGGAACAGCGCCAGCGGCAGCGTCGGCAGGGCGGCCAGCGCCGCCCAGGACAGCGGCGTCGCGACGGCCGGGGCGCGCCGGTGCAGCCACGCCGCACCGAGGAGCAACGCGGCGAGCACCGCGCCTCCGGACGCGGTCAGCGCCAGCGCCACGTTCGTGCCCGCCGGGATCCGCAGCGCGGCCACCACGGCGACGACCGCCGCGGTGACTCCCACCGCCACCACCGGCGCGACGACGAGCTCGGCGGCCACCCGCGGCCACCGGCGCGGCGCGGCGGGCCGCCGGGCCCGGCCGGACGGGAGCGCGCCGACCCGCTGCGGGGTGCTCCGCCCGCGTTCGTCGTGCCGGGGCCAGGCCTGGCGCGTCACCGGTGGGGTCAGCCCTTCTTCACCGCGACGACCAGGAACGCCTTCGAGATCGCCCACAGCGCCGGGAAGCGTTGCAGTGCGGCGACTCCGGCCGAGTAGAGCTTCGAGCCGCCGCCCTCGGCGAGCGAGACGTCGCCGGGCACGGTGAAGTGACTCTCCAGCTCCGGGCGCTGCGCGAGGAGCTTGCGCATCCGCAGGTAGCCGGGGGCGTAGCTGGCGTCGGTGTAGTCCTCGCCGCGCCCGGAGGCCCGCAGGTAGCGGGTCGCCAGCGGCAGCGGCAGCCACGCCAGGAACGGCAGCGAGTAGTGCGCCTCGATCGGCCACCACCGGTTCGGCACCAGGATGTAGGCGACCCCGCCCGGGCGCAGCGACGCCGAGATCCGCTCCAGCGCACCCGGCTGGTCGTCGAGGTGCTCGAGGACGTTGTCCAGCACCGCGACGTCGAACGTGCCTGCGTCGGCGCCGTGGCCGAACTCGTCGATCCCGGCGACCCGGAACTCGAAGTTGTCCCGCCCGCCCTCGGCGGCCAGCGCGTTCGCCTCGGCGGCCAGCGCGGCGTTCGGCTCGATCCCGACGACCTCGCGGCACATCCCGGCCAGCTCGAGGGCGGTGTAGCCGTAGCCGCAGCCCAGGTCGGCGACCCGGCACTCGGCGAACGGCTTGTCCAGGAACGGCTGCGTGGTGATCGCGATCTGCTTCGCGAAGCCGGTGGCGAGCTTGCGGCGGTCGACCATCCGCAGCGAGCGCAGCTCGTACTCGGGTAGCGCGGAGTCGGCGGGTCGGGGGCTCTCGTGCGGGTCCACGGCTCGGGGCTCCGTTCGGTCGGGGACGGCCAGGTCGGGGAGACGGACGGGTACGGGTCAGGGTCCGGGGGGCGGGACCTGCGCGGAGGCGACCGGCGGGAGCGGTCCGTCCGGGCCTGCCGTGCCGCAGGCGGTGATCCGCCACAGCTTGCTCGTGCCGCCCTCGGCCTCCAGTGCGAAGCCGGGGGCGCCGTCGAGCGAGTCGAGACCCGGGTACTGCTTGGCGCGTGCGTCGGAGGTCCAGAACGAGATCGGGCCGGTCAGCACGTGCGTGGTGCCGGTGGCCCGGACCGCGTCGCACACGGCCGGGTCGGCGGCCGCGTTCCGCAGCCGGGCGGCGACGACGCGCTGGTCGGGTGTCCAGTTCCCGGACAGGTGCGGGAACAGCACCGTGCGCCCGGTCAGCGGGAAGAGCAGACCGTTGCCGGTGAACGGGTTCTCGGCGACGACGGCGTCGTCGGGCAGCTGGGCACCGACCTGCTCGAGGAACTCGCGCTGCCCCGGTTCCAGCAGCTGGTCCTTGGTCGTCCGGTACGGCCCGGACAGCGCGGTGGCGTGCACGTCGAGGTTCATGGCGCCGGAGAACACGAACGCCAGTGCCAGCAGCGCCGTCGCGAGTGCCGCGGGCACCGCCCGGTGCGCGACCGGCCTGCGCAGCTTCGGGACCAGGACGGCGAGCCGGCGCAGCCCCTCGGCCAGGGTGAGGACGCCGAGCACGGCCAGCGGGGTCCCGGTCACCGGCACCATCGCGGCCAGCCGGTAGGAGTCGTTGTACCAGGCACCCGTGAGCCCGGCGGTCAGGTCGTTCTCCTGGGATGCGGCCAGCACGTACAGGAAGCCGGACGCGAGGTGCGCCGGGACCAGCCACGACGTCGTCGCACGCCGGAAGGACACGACCGCGCCGACCATCACCAGGACCGACAGCACGACCAGGTCCGGGCGCCGGTTCATGCCGTTCCAGACGACGTTGGAGATCGCGTCCGGGGTGTCGGTGAAGGCAGGCCAGTCGAAGCTGCGCACGCCGGACAGCAGCGGCGAGTCGATCATCAGGTAGAGCGTCGTCCACACCACGACGACGACCACGGCGGCGGCGAGCAGCGGCTGCCAGAACCGGCGGCTCAGCAGCCGGTGCCGCCCGAGCCGGGCCACCGCCCACACGACCGGGAACAGCCCGAGCACGGCCAGGCTGAACACGGTGTTGGGGTGCGCGAGCGCCGCGGCGGGCATGGTGGCGAACAGCAGCAGTGCCGCGCCGCGCGGGCCGAGCGTGCTGTGCTTCGCACCGAGCACGAGCGACACCAGCGCGGCCAGCGAGGCGGGCAGGATCGCGACGCCGAGCAGGTTCGGCCAGAGCACGCCGAACGACATCAGCATCCACGGGAACGCGGTGAACCCGGACGCGAGCACCGGGGCGGCGAACGCGACCGTGGCCGACCGGCCGAGGACCTGGCGGGTCAGGAACAGCACCGACAGCGGCCAGGCCACGGCGGCGACGGCCCATGCGGTCAGGTTCGTCGCCTGGATGACCCCGGACCCCGAGGACATCGCGACCAGCGAGACCAGGTCGTGCCAGGCCGCGGGGTAGAGCGCGAGACCGGCGCCGGGGCTGGTGAGCCGGCCCAGGGTCAGTGAGGAGGCGTCGCCGCTGCGGATGACGTGCTCGACGGCGCTGTAGTGGAAGACGGCGTCGTAGGTCGAGGACAGCGTGTCCGACGGGCCGATGCCGTGCATCATCGTCAGCGCGCCGACGACCATCCCGACCAGCAGGCCGGCGGAGGCGGCGAGGCCCGCGCGGCGCCCGTCGGGGGCCATCCGGGCGGCGTCGGAGCGCCAGACCTGCGGCAGCGCCGTGGTCAGCGGGTCGGGGCGGCGGGCGAACTCGCCGCTGGGCGTACGGACCCGTACCCACCACGAGCGGATCTCGCGACCCGGCCGCCACGACGTCAGCGCGGTGCGCCAGCCGCGGTGCAGCGCGCTGCCCGCGGGGCGCCGGGCGACGAACCCGCGGAACAGCAGCGCGGCCAGCGCCACGAGCAGGGCCGCGACCAGCGGAACCCAGGGCCCCCACGGGACCCCCAGCGGGGTGCCGAGCACGGCGGCGGTCGCGATGACCGCGACCGAGACCAGCGGGGCCGCGCCCCAGCGGGTGATGCCGCGCAGGCCGCAGGCGGAGGTGACGATCGCGCCGGGGGCCACGACCCAGAAGACCGAGGCGAGGGCGGCGGGAACGGCCGGGAGCCAGCTCATCGCGGGGGCGCTCCTTCCCCGCCGGCCGGGCCGCGGTGCGTTCGACGGCCAGAGCGCGCACCCCGTCCGCGCGCGACGGCCGCAGCGACCCTACCCCTGGCCGGTCGGCCGCGCCGATCCCGTCTGTCCTACCCTCGGGCAGCGTGACTCACCTGCGGACGCTCTCCGGCCTGGACCTCGACGGTTACGACCTGATCGTCGTCGGATCCGGATTCTTCGGACTCACGATCGCCGAGCGTGTCGCCGAGGGACTGGGCAAGCGGGTGCTGGTCCTGGAGCGGCGCGACCACATCGGCGGCAACGCCTACTCCGAGCCGGAACCCGAGACCGGCATCGAGATCCACCGGTACGGCGCGCACCTGTTCCACACGTCGAACGAGCGCGTGTGGGAGTACGTGAACCGGTTCACCGACTTCACGAACTACCAGCACCGGGTGTTCGCCCGGGCCGGCGAGCAGATCTACCCGTTCCCGATGAACCTGGCGCTGCTCAACCAGTTCTTCGACCGCGCGTTCAGCCCGGACGAGGCCCGCGCGCTGATCGCCGAGCAGTCCTCGGAGGTCGAGACCCGCGACGCCACCAACCTCGAGGAGAAGGCGATCTCGCTGATCGGGCGCCCGCTCTACGAGGCGTTCATCAAGGGCTACAACGAGAAGCAGTGGCAGACCGACCCGAAGAACCTCGACGCGTCGATCATCACCCGGCTCCCGGTCCGCTACACCTACGACAACCGCTACTTCAACGACACCCATGAGGGGCTGCCGGTCGACGGCTACGCCGCGTGGCTGGAGCGGATGGCGGACCACGAGCGGATCGACGTCGTGCTGGACACCGACTTCTTCGAGATCCGCGACCAGCTGCCCGCCGAGGTCCCGGTCGTCTACACCGGACCGCTGGACCGCTACTTCGAGTACTCGGAGGGCGAACTGGGCTGGCGGACGCTGGACTTCGAGCTCTCGGTCGAGGACACCGGCGACTTCCAGGGCACCTCGGTGATCAACTACAACGACGCCGAGGTCCCCTTCACCCGGATCCTGGAGTTCCGCCACATGCACCCGGAGCGGGACTACTACCCGAAGGACAAGACGGTGATCGTGCGCGAGTACTCGCGCTTCGCCGAGTCCGGCGACGAGCCGTACTACCCGATCAACACCCCGGACAACCGGTCGAAGCTGGACCGCTACCGGGAGCTGGTGCGCAAGGAGACCGCGAACCGCAACGTGCTGTTCGGCGGGCGGCTGGGCACCTACAAGTACCTCGACATGCACATGGCGATCGGCTCGGCGCTGACCATGTACGAGAACCGGCTCGTCCCGCACTTCACCGAGGACAAGCCGCTCTCGGGCACCGACGCCGAGGACTGAGCGCACCCGGCGCCGCGGCCCGGCCGGTTCCGCACCGGCCGAGCCGCGCCCGTCAGCGTGCGGCGGCCGCTGTCCGTGCCGTCGTGGCCAGCTCCGCCAGCACGCCCCGCACCCCGTCGACCAGCGCCCGCTCGGTCGCGTCGGCGGTCGGGTTCGCGACCCGGATCGTGTTCACGTGCAGGCCGTCGGTGTTGCGGTGGAACCAGTGGCAGATGCCGTTGGCGCCGGAGGACCACACGTGCATCCGCGCGGCCGAGACGATCGGGTCCGACCCGCCCGCGGCCTTCCGGAAGTCCATGAAGGAGAAGAAGTTCACCGCGTACGGCCAGGCCGGCAGCGCGGCGAGCTCGGGAGCCAGCGCGTACCAGGCCTTCACGAACGGGACGTCCAGCGAGCGGACCATCTCGGTCAGCGCGTCGTTCGCGCCGGTCAGGGCGGCGTCGGTACCGGCGGACACGTCGAACTCGACCGGCATCGTGTTGACGTACCAGCCCATCGAGTTGACCCGCTCGGGGTCGCGGCCGCGCTCGTTCACCGGCAGCAGCGCGCGGTAGGTCTCCGGCCCGCCGAGGGCGCGGACGGTGGCGCCGAGCGCGCCCAGCACCGCGGCGGGCACCCGCACGCCGTGCTCACGGCCCCACGCCTCCAGGGCGTCGGCGTCGTCGGCGTCGAGGAGCTGCTCGGTCCGGTTCGACGTCGGGTGCAGCCGGACGCCGTCGGCGATGCCGAGGTCGAGCGGGAAGCGGGGGAAGAACCCGCCGTTGCGCTCCATGAAGCCACGCCACGGGGCCAGCCGCGGGTCGTCGGGGGTGACGTCGTCGTAGGCGCGGCGCTGCTGCTCGCCGAACTCGACGTAGCTGCCGGCCGGGGGAAGCTCCGCGTCACGGCCTTCGGTGAGCGCGGTGTAGGTCTCGGCGAGGTCGCGGACCAGGATCGGGACCGAGCCGCCGTCGGAGACGAGATGGTCGACGGCGACCGAGACCGTGGTCGACCACTCCCGCTCGACGGTGCTCATCACCAGCAGCGGCCAGCGCATGATCTCCAGCCGGGTGCAGAACGAGGCGAACAGGTGCTCGCGGACGGCCTCGGTGGTGTCCAGGCGGCCGACCTCGTGCGCGGTGACGGCGATGTCATCGGCGTCGATGATCCCGCAGGTCAGATCGCCTGCGGCCCGCTCGAAGTCGCAGCGCAGGATCTCGTGCCGGGCCACCACCCGGTGCAGCGCGGCGGCGAGCGCCTCGCGGTCCGGCGGACCGGGCAGCTCGAAGGTCATCGCGATCCACGAGTGGAACGGCGGATCGCCCTCGTCCGGCTCGTCGGCTGTGTCGGCGGTGACGGCATAGTGCTTGTGCTGGTTGTACGACGACGGGTGCGGCGCGCCCACCGCCCCGTCCCGTCCCAGCGACCACTCGACGACGAAGCCGGGGGACACGTCCAGGTCGGTCAGGGGTTGCTGCAGCACACGTACTCCACTGGTCGGTGATCGACGGTCACTCGCTCACCCGATCGTCGCATCGCCGGGGTGAGTGACCCCGCACACGCGGTTACCCGGCGTCACCAATGGGAGGGTCCGGACATACCGGAACGGGGTGGTGGGCCGTGGCGCGGCGCGCCCGGTGCCCGCGTCCCGGCGTCACGGCGCCGCGCGGCTACCCTCGGCCCACGGCCTGCCCCGACGCCGTGCAGCGTGGCGCCATCGGCGTGGCCGAGAGTCCGACACCGCCGAACCCCCGAGGCCGCCGAGATGACCACCGCCCCCACGGACCAGCGAGGCAGCGCGATGGACAGCGCCACCGGTACGGCGCCCGACTCCGCGGGCTCCCCGTCGTCCGGGGAGACGCTGCTGCAGCGGGTCATCCTGCCGCGCCCGGCCGACCCGTTCGCCGTGCGCGCCCTCTACCTCGACGAGCGCCCGGGCGTCCCGCCGGTGCCGCCGTCGCAGCACCTGGCCGAGGACCGGCCGGTCCAGGTCTCCCTCGCGACCCCCGGCGGACGCCGCACCCGTGTCCACGACCGGACGAGCGCGACGGTCCCGGCAGGCACCGAGGTCTCCTTCGGCGCCTACTTCAACGCCTTCGCCGCCGGCTACTGGCGTGCCTGGTCCACGCTGACCGCGATCGAGCTGCGCCTCGACCTGGACGGGCACGGCCGCGTCGACGTCTACCGCACCAAGGCGGACGGATCGCAGATCTACGTCGGCGGGGAGGTCGTCGACGGCGCCCGCGAGGTGCGGATGGAGCTGGACCTGCGCCCGTTCGAGGACGGCGGCTGGATCTGGTTCGACCTCTCAGCCGACGATGACGCCGGTGAGGGCCTCGCCCTGCACGGCGGCGGCTGGCACGCCCCGCACGACGCGCCCGGCCGGGCCGCCGTCGTCGTCGGGATGCCGACGTTCAACCGGCCCGCCGACTGCGTCGCCACGCTCACCGCGCTCGCCTCGGACCCGCAGGTCCTGGACACGATCACCGCGATCATCCTGCCCGACCAGGGCACGAAGAAGGTCCGCGACGAGACGGGTTACGAGCAGGCCGCGGCCGCGCTCGGCGACCGGCTCCGCATCGTCGACCAGCCCAACCTCGGCGGCTCCGGCGGCTACGCGCGGATCATGTACGAGGTGCTGCACGGCACCGGACCGCACGCCGGCGGGATCGACTGCGAGCAGATCCTGTTCATGGACGACGACATCCTGCTCGAGCCGGACTCGGTGCTGCGCGCCGTCGCGTTCTCCCGCTTCGCCCGCGAGCCGATGCTGGTGGGTGGGCAGATGCTGTCGCTGCAGTCCCGCTCGCAGCTGTCCACGATGGGCGAGGTCGTCGACCGCAACCAGTTCCTCTGGCGGCCCGCGCCGAAGACCGAGGCGCACCACGACCTGGCCGCCGAGCCGCTGCGCCAGACGTCCTGGCTGCACCGGCGCGTCGACGTGGACTACAACGCCTGGTGGATGTGCCTGATCCCGCGCTCGGTCGCCGAGGAGATCGGGCTGCCGCTGCCGCTGTTCATCAAGTGGGACGACGCCGAGTACGGCCTGCGCGCCCGCGGCGCCGGGTACCGCACCGCGACCGTCCCGGGCGTGGCGATCTGGCACATGTCCTTCATCGAGAAGGACGACTCCTCGGACTGGCAGGCCTACTTCCACTACCGGAACCGGCTGGTCGCCGCCGCGCTGCACGGCCCGGACGACCCCGGCGCCATGCTGCGCGAGACGTTCAAGCGCACCCTGCGGCACCTGATGCTCATGGAGTACTCGGCGGTCGCGCTGCAGATCAAGGCGTTCACCGACTTCCTGGCCGGCCCGGAGGCGCTGTTCCCGAAGCTGCCGGTGGTGCTCGACGAGATCCGCGCGCTGCGCGCCGAGTACGACGACGGCCGCCCCCTGAACTCGGCCACCGAGGTCCCGCCCGCGGAGCTCGACGCGCTGGCCTCGCAGCTGTTCCCGGAGCCGCCGGTCGGCAAGGCGAAGATCGCGATCGGGCTGGCGCGCGGCGTGCTGCGCAACCTGCGCACACCGTCGTCGGGGCTGCGGGACCGGCCGCAGCGCAACATCCCCTGGGCGAACGCGCAGTGGTTCGTGCTGGCCGGCCTGGACTCCGCGACGGTCTCCACCCCGGACGGCCGCGGTGTGACCTTCCGCCGCCGCGATCCGCAGATCTTCAAGCAGATGGTCGGCGACTCGCTGCGGCTGCACCGCGCGGTGGCGTCCGGCTGGGGTGAGCTGCGCGAGCGCTACCGGGCCGCGCAGCCCGTCCTGACCGGCCGAGAGGGCTGGAAGCAGATCTTCGAGTGAGTACGCGCGCCGCCCCGGCCCGCGGCGCGCTCCTGCTCCTGCTCGCGGGCCTGACCTGCGTGCTGGGGGCGGCGGCCGCCCTCGCCCCGGTGAACGCCGACGACCCGGTTCTGACCTGGCCGCAGGCCGGGCGGGCGCCGGAGTCGACGACGGTGCCGCTGGCGCCGTACCGGCCGCTGGAGCTGACCGCGACGGTCCCGTGCGCGACGGTCGCCGGGGTCGCCGCCGCCGGTGGCGGGGACGTGCTGCGCACCATGCCCGCCGGCGTCAACGCGGGCACCGCTCCGTCGCTCGCGGTCACCGCGTCCGGCCCGGACCTGACCGTCCGTTCCGGCAGCGAGACCCTCTACGCCGGGCCGGCGGGGCAGGGCTGCACCTGGACGTTCACCGCCGGGACGTCGGGCACCACGCTCAGCCGGGACGGCGCGCCGGTCGCCGAGCGGCCCGCGCTCGCCCCGCCGCAGGTCGCCGAGCTGGCCACGGACGCGACCGGTCCGGCGGCGGCCGGGCTCGGGGTGCAGCTGCACACCGACGCCCGCTACGAGTCCTCGCCGAGCGCACTCAAGATCGTCCTGCTGGTCGCGCACCTGCTGGCGCTGGCGGCAACGCTCGCCGTCGCCGTGCGGACCTGGACCGGGACGCGGCCGCCGTTCGCGGCGCGGCTGCGGCCCACGGTCGCCGACGCGGTCGTGGTGGTCGTGAGCATCGCCTGGGCGTTCCTCGGGCCGATCAACATCGACGACTCCTGGTACGCGCTGATGGCCCGCCAGGGCGCCGCGACCGGCGCCGTCGGGAACGCGATTTACCAGTTCAACGTGTCCGAGGCGCCGTTCACCACCTCGCAGTACCTGCTGCAGTTCTGGGGACAGCTCGGCGATGCGCTCGGGCTGCCCGGCTGGGGGCTGCTGTGGCTGCGCGTCGTCCCGGTCGCGCTCGGGTTCGGGACGTGGGTGCTGCTGCGGGCCACGCTCGCCGCGCTCACCGGACGGGCCGGGACGCGGGCGTGGCCCGCCGCGGCGCTCGCCGTCGGGCACCTGCTGTGGTTCTGCGCGTACGGCATCAGCCTGCGCCCGGAACCGGCCGGGACCGCCGCGACCGCGGGGGTGCTGCTGCTCGTCGCGCTGGCGCTGCGCACCGGCTCGGTCGGGCTGCTCGCGCCCGCGGTGGCCGTCGCCGTCGCCGGGGTGACGACGGCGCCGACCGCGCTGGTCGCCGCCGCACCGCTGCTGCTCGCGCTGCCGATGGTGGGGCGGCACCTGGCCGCCGCGGGATGGCCCACCCGGGTCACGACGGCGCTGGTGGCGGCCGCGGCCGCGTCGGTCATCGTGCCGCTGGGGATGTGGGACGCGACCCTCGCCGACGTGCGCGAGTCGTTCGCGGTGCACCGCTGGTACTACTACCAGTACTCCTGGTTCTCCGAGATCGAGCACTACGCCAACCTGTTCGGCCCCGACGAGCAGGGCACCTGGGGCCGTCGCCTGCCGGTGGCGCTCGCGCTCGCCCTGCTGGTCACCGGGCTCGTCGCCCTCGGCAGGCGGCGTGGCAGCGGCGGGCCCACCGGGGACGCGCTGGCCTTCGCCTGGGCGACGACCGGGCTCGGCCTGGCCGCGGTCGCCGTCAGCCCGACGAAGTGGGTCAACCACTTCGGGGCAGTCGCCGCCCCGGCCGCGCTGCTGGTCGCCGTCGCGCTGATCCACGGGCCGCTGCCGCGCCGGGTGCCCGGCCGCGTCGTCGCGATCGGGACGGCTGTGCTCGTCGTCGCCGCGTCGGTGGCGTTCGCCGGGCCGAACCTGTGGCGCCCGCTCTCGGACTGGGGGCAGGCGTTCGGCTCGCACACGCAGTTCGACTCGCCGATCCTGGTGAACCGGCTCGCACCGCACGTCGGGCCGCTGTACCTGCGCAACCCGCTGGTGTGGGTGGCCGTCGCGCTCGTCGCGTTCTGGTGGCTGCGCCGCAGGCGACGCGCCGGGCACGCGTCCGGGCCCGGACCGGAGCGGGCGGTGCTCGCCGTCGCCGGGGCCGGTGGGGTCGCGCTGATGCTGCTGCTGTTCGCGGCGGCGCCGGTCGCCCAGGCCCCCGGGGCGTCGGTCGCGTCGATGAACGCGGCCGCGCTCGCCGGACGCCCCTGCGGTCTCGCCGACGCGGTGTCGGTGCAGGTCCCGCAGCCCGCCGCCCCACCGGCCGGCCCCGCCCGGCTCACCGGCGACGCCCGCGAGGGCACCCCGCCGGACCGCTCACCGGCGCCCGATGGTGGCACGACCTGGCACACCCAGGTGGGCGCCGCGGCCGGCACCGGGAGCGTCACCACCGGCTGGTACCCGGTGCCGCCCGGGACGACGACGGTGCTCGTCCCCGCCACCGGCGACGTCCGCCCCGAGCAGTCGGTGGCCGTCGAGGCCGGGACGGGGCCGGTCGGCGCGCCGTCGGCGACGGTACGGGTCGCGGCGACCCTGCCGGAGGACAAGCAGGCCGACTGGACGACCGTTGCCGCGGACCTGTCCGGGCAGCAGCTGCCCGGGCCGGTCACCCAGGTGCGGATGATCGCCGAGGACAGGGCGTCCGGCGCCGACACCTGGTTCGCCGTCGGCGCCCCGCAGCCCACCCGGGCCGAACGCGCCGGGCAGCTGATCGGCGACGCGCCCGCGTTCGCCGACCAGGTCACCGCGACGCTGTGGCCGTGCCAGAACCAGGCGATCGCCCGGCACGGGATCGTCGACGCGCCGCAGTGGCGGATGCGCACCGGCGACGACATGGAGGGCGCGACCGGGGACAACGCCTGGTTCGCCGCCAACGGCGGCGTGTTCACCGGCATCGGCCGCACGGCCCGCTTCGAGGAGCTGCCCTCCCGGCTCGACCCGGCGGGCGGGCGCGCGATGTACCCGTGGGGCCACGTCGACCGCGTCGTCTATGAGCACCCGCCCGGCCGCTACGACCTGCGCGTCGGCACCGAACGGCGCTGGGGCTGGACGAAGCTGCCGACCATCGCCTTCCGCGACTACACCGGCCGGGACTACCTGGGCTGAGTGCCGGCGCGGGGGCGCGGGGCGCGGGGCCGACAGGCCGGGGCGGACGGCGCGGGCCGGCGATCCGGGGGACACCGTGCCGAGATGCTTCAGCTGCTGAGGTATCCGCCGAGGGCGTCCCCCGGGGAGCCCCCGGTAGCGGCGGCCCCCGGAGGAGCCCGGCGCCGGTCCGGGGCCGGCCGGTGTGGCCGGCGCTCCGGACCGTTCCGGGGACTCAGCCCTGGTCGTAGAGCCGGGTCCAGGTCGCCCGGTCGGTGAGCCGCGGCTCGGCGTCCTTCCACTGCCGCGCGACGGCTGGGCCCTCGGAGCGCAGCCGGCGCACGGCACGCACCGCCCGCGACGACAGCTCCCGCAGGCGCTCCCGGTCGTACTCCCGGATCCGGACGCCGGTCTCGGCCATGTCGGTGACGATTGCCTTCTCGAACAGCGACACGAACCACCAGTGCGCGTCCCCGGCGGGCACCATCCCGGACCGGAACGGCAGCCGCCCGGTGGTCTGCAGCAGCACCCGCTTGGCCCAGGTGGCGAGCAGCCTGCTCGGCGGCGGCGGTGCGAGGTGCACGACCGACTCGCGCGGGTCCAGGTCCAGCTCGGACACCGGCACCGGCGCCGTCTCCGGGTACGCCGACCGGATCCGGCGGATCTTCGCGGCGGCCGCGGCGGACCCGTCGTCGAGCACCTGCGGGCCCTCGAGGAAGTCCTCGACCGCGGTCAGCAGCGTCGCGGCCAGGCCGTACTGCATGCCGATCAGGTACTGGCCGAGGAGCGAGACCACGGTGCCGGTGACCTTGCGGCGGTCGAAGCCGGTCCGCAGGGCGGCGGTGATCAGGCCGTTCCGCTGGTTGAAGTAGCGGTGCCACTCGTCCCAGTCCTTCCACCCGAAGTCGGCGTGCCAGACGCCGGCGCCGGGCAGCGACACCGTCGGGAAACCGTGCTCGCGGGCGCGGTAGCCGTACTCGATGTCGTCCCACTGGAAGAACACCGGGAGCGGGTAGCCGATGGCGCGCACGATCGGCGCCGGGATCAGGCAGGACCACCAGCCGTTGTACTCGGTGTCGACGCGGCGGTCCTGCACCGTCGGCAGGTCCCGCTCGTCGCGGCCCAGCAGGAAGCCCTCGTTGAGCGCACCCGGCACCGGGATCCCGACGCGCAGGTGCTCGGGCATCGCGAACTCGGCGGAGATGTGCAGGTGGCCCGGGTGCAGCAGGTTCAGCATCTGCCCGCCGACGATCGTCGGGCGCGTGGTGCACGCGCCGAACCCGATCAGGCGGATGACGATCTCCGGGTCGAGCAGGACGTCGTCGTCCATCAGCAGGACGTCGTGGTCCTCGGCCGGGGTGCCGGCCGTCGCCTCCCACAGGCCGCGGGTGAACCCGCCTGCGCCGCCGAGGTTCGGCTGGCGCTGGTAGGTCAGCTTCGCGCCCAGCGACGCGGCGACGGCGGCGAAGTCGGCGTGGTCCTCGAGCGGGTCGCTGCCCTGGTCGACGACGCGGACGCCGGCGATCCGGTCGAGCACGTAGGCGTCACCGGCGAGCGCGCGCAGCGTCTCCAGGCAGTCGGCCACCCGGTTGTAGGTGCAGATCGTGACGGTCACCGGGCGGGCGGGCTCCCGGTCGCCGACGGTCCAGTAGACGTCGGAGACGGTCAGCTCGCCGGTCTCGGTGACGAACTCCAGCCACATGCCGCCGCCGTCGAGGAAGCGGTCGATCGGGCCGGACATGGTGACGGTGCCGTCGCCGTCGACGGTCACGTGCTCGACGGCGCGTGCCACCTTGTTGGTGTCCGAGGCCATCAGCCACACGTGGCCGTGCCCGCCGACACGCAGCGACACCTGCACCGACGGCACCGCGCTCCAGCGCTGCCAGTAGGTGGCGTGGAACCGCCCCCAGTAGGTGTTCGTCGTGACGTGCGTACCCGGGACCAGGTGCAGCCGCTCCCGGTCCCGCTCGGCGACACCGCGGAGCACCTCGGAGTACAGGTCCTCGGGCACGCGGCGGGTCGGCCCGGCGAACGGGCCGCGCTGTACGACAAGGCGGCCCGGTACGGGGCCGGTCCCGGCGCTGTCGGCGTCGGTTCCGGCTCGGGGCACGGTGTCCAGCATGTCTCGCTCGTCGCCTCTCGGGTGTGATGGTCGAGCTGGGGTGAACGGGTGGTCCGGTGCGAGTCTGCCGACCGGTCAGCCCGGGAGCGCGGGCGGGTCGGGTGGGGAGTCGCCCGCCTGGCCCACACGCTGCCAGCCCCACATGGTGCGGGTGCCGTCGACACGCGGTGCCGTCACCGCGTCGGGGACGTAGGGCTCGTAGGTCCGGAACTGGCCCCAGTCGTAGTCCCAGGCGCCGGGCAGGTAGGTCGGCACGACCCGCTGCGCGGAGATCAGGTTGATCCAGCCCTGCGGGCCGCCGCCCTTCGGCATGCCCCAGCCGTCGCCGACGGAGCGCTGCTGCGGGTCGGCCAGCAGCCGGAACGACGGCTGCTCCCCGATGTTGCGGTTCACCTCGAACCGCTTGAGGCACGGGTGGACGAACGCCGTCGGCCAGTCCAGGTAGCCCGCCTTGCCGGCGGTGAGGTCGGTCAGCGGGGTCAGCTTCGGCACCCGCGGCTGCGCGACCGCGATCCACGAGTTCGGGCCGAGCGACCGGTCCGAGGCGACGACGCGCACCGAGTCGGCCTGCGCGGCCGCCCGGCCGGACAGGTCCAGCCGCAGGTCGCGCCAGGCCCGTCCGGTGGTGGCGGTGCCTGCGGCGTCCGCGGTCTGCGGGACGGTGCCCGCCGCGCCGCCGCCGGGGGAGACCGTCTCGACGACCTTGCCGTCCTTGGCGAACTGCAGCTTCACCGAGTTCCCGCCGCCGACGCTGCCTGCGATGCCGAGCACCAGCGGCGCGGAGCCGTCGCGGGCGGCCTGCGGCAGCGCGTACCAGCCGGAGCGGTAGTCGCCGATCGCGTTCGCGTCCCGCGACCAGCTGCCGGTGACCGGGCCGCCGAGCGGGCCGGTGCCGGTGACGCCGGCGAGGTGGTCGCCGTCGCCGTCGTTGTCGCGCAACGAGCCGGCGCCGACGGGAGGCAGGCCCTCGGGGGAGAAGCCCTCGGCGACCTCCGGCTCGGCGTCCGCCGGGGGCGGGGTGGTCGCGGGCGGCAGGACGCCCGCCTGCGGGTCGGTCTCGACCATCAGCCGTCCGGCCAGCCCGCAGCGCGACCCGGTCGGGTCGGTGAGGATGTCGGCGCCGAGGGAGTACGACCCGGCCTGCTTCTCCATGCCCTTGGCCAGCGACGCGACCTGGAAGAGCACCATCGCCGCGCAGATGACGGCCAGCGGGGCGGACCCGAGCCGGACGGCCTGGGCCTGGCTGAGCCGGCGCCGCCGGGCGGGCACGGCACCGTCGTGGCCGTTGCGGGTGGTGTCGACGACCGGGCGTGGGATGTCGGGCGTGCGCAGGTGCTCGACGATGCCGATGAGCAGCGCGATCCCGGCCGCGCCGAGCAGCAGCATCGTCGCGGAGTACCCCTTGATCGACACCGGCTTGTCGAACCAGGGGACGCCCCAGTTGGAGACGTACCACCAGGTGTTCGGGCCGGTGAAGGCCAGCGCGGTCACCGCGAGCACCGCGCCCAGGAACAGCGACTGGTTGCGCCGCGAGCGCAGCACACCGGTGCCGGTCGCCAGCGCGGCGAGCGCGGCGACACCGGCACCCAGCGCGGCGAACGCGCCGAAGTGGTGGGTCCACTTCGTCGGCGTCAGCGCCAGCACCATGAACGAGAGCACCGTGCTGCCCAGCAGCCGCCGGGAGAAGCCGAGCGCGGCACCGGGGATCCGGCCGCGACGCAGCAGCACCACGGCGGCGACGGCGGTGCACAGCCAGGTCAGCAGCACCGGGAAGCGGCGCTGCAGCGGGCCGTCGCGGCTGTCGGAGAACAGCTGCTGGTAGCGGTAGAGCTCCTGCGACCAGGGCATGTTCGGGCCGATCTCGGTCCGTACCCGGGTCGCCTCGGAGATCGTCGACCAGGTCTGGTCGCCGAAGATCGCCAGCAGCACGATCAGCCCGGCCCCGGCGAGCGGGGCCAGCGTCGTCAGCCAGCCGCTGCGCTTCGCCCGCTCGCTGAGCAGCTTCAGCAGCGGCCGCGCGGCGGCCAGGAACGGGGCCAGCGCGATGAGACCGGTGGGGGTGGCGGCGACGGCGAACGCGGCCGCGATCAGCGCCACCGCGACCGGCAGCAGCCGACGGGTCGCCAGCGCGCGCTCGAGCGTCACGAACGACAGCAGCGCCGCGATCACCACGACGCTCTCCGGGCGCAGCCCGTTGTCGAACGGCAGCCAGTAGCAGAGGAAGACCCCGGCCGCGGCCCAGGCGGCGGAGCGGCTGCGGCGGACCCGCGTGCCGAGCCGGGGCAGCAGCGCACGGCTGATCAGGAACCAGGACGCGATGCCCATGACCAGCGCCGGGATGCGCAGCCACAGCACCACCTCGGAGACCCCGCTCCACAGCGAGTACGCCTGGTAGAACCAGCCGAACGGCGCCTCCGGGACGTCGAACCAGCGGTAGTAGTTGCCCAGGTAGCCCGCCGACTCGCTGCCCCGGGAGATGGCGAGGATGTAGCCGTCGTCGGAGGTCATCGAGCCGATCAGGGCCCAGACGACGAGGACGACGACCACCCCGGTGTCCCGGACGACGTCGCGGCCGCGCAGCCGGACCGACAGCCGCCTGCGGTCGTGCAGGATCCGGCGGGCGTCGACGTCGTCGGAGCGGCGCAGGAAGAACAGGCATCCGGCCAGCGCGGCGAGCGCCAGGGCGCCGCAGATCGTCTTGAGCCAGGTGGCGGAGCTGTCGTAGCGGTTGTCGGTGTCGAAACGCACCGACGACCCGGCCATCGGGTCGAGGTTCCCGTCGAGCTGGGAGTAGACGCCGGTGATCTGCGGACGGGCGTCGCCGTCGAAGGAGAGCAGCTTCTGCCCGTCGAACGTCGCGGTCGTCGACGTGCCGTCGGAGGCGACCGTCAGCGCCTCGCAGGGCCCGCCCGGTGGCGGGACGGCGACCTCCCCGACGCGCTGGCCGCGGTTGTCGAGGGTCAGCTTCCCGTCGGCGACCTCGGCGCTCATGCCGACGGTGTCGCCGTAGGGCGCGTTGGGAGGCACGGTCGACCAGACCTGCGCGAGGCCGGGGGTGCGGTCGTCGAGGCTGCGGATCGCGTCGCAGCCGATCGAGACCTCGAGCTTCTCCGGGCGGTAGGCGACCAGCGGCGCGGTCAGCGGCGCGGTGCCGCTGGTCGCGGTCGGCCAGGTCACCGACGCGGTGTTCTGCACGACCGGCAGGAAGGGGAACACCACCGAGAGCAGCGCGGTGAGCAGTCCCAGCCCGGCGGCGAGCCGACGGTCCCGGTCGCGGGGTCCACGGCCACCCGACCGGACCGAGCCCGTCCGGTCGGTGGCCACCGAGTCGGTGGTCAGCACACGCCCGAGGCTAGAGGGGAGTGCCCGGCGTCCCGGGGACGCCCCCGTCGGCGGTCGTTCCGTGTCGCGGAGTGAGGGTCGCCCGACCGGTACCGGCCTGCCCGCACATCGGTCGGTACGTCACCCGCAGTAGCCGGATGCGACATTCGGGCCCTCCTCGGGTGTCACCGGTGACGGTCACGACGGCGTCTCGTTGCCCCCGGATGTGAGCCTCCTGACCCCCGGCCGTCGCACGACGGCGCCGCGCCACGGCCGTGCGCCGCAGCCGTCCGGCCGGGCGGGGGAGGTGTCCGCATTGACCGGGCTGCGGATCGTGGCGGCGGCCTGGGTGGTGCTGTTCCACCTGCACTTCACCCCGCTGTCCGGCGTGGAGCAGCTGACAGCGGCGCTCGGCCCGCTGGTCACCCAGGGCGCACTCGGCGTCGACCTGTTCTTCGTGCTCAGCGGGTTCGTGATCGCCCGCACCCACCTCGACCGGCTCGGGCCCCGGCCGCGGCTGCGGACGACGGCGTCGTTCGTGTGGGCCCGTGCGGCGCGGATGTGGCCGGCCTACCTGGTGGTCCTGCACCTGTTCGGGGCGTGGCTGCTCTACCGCTCGATCGCGCTGCCCGGCGCGACCCTCGCCTACCAGGCGGTGCAGCCGCGGCTGACCGCAGGCGAGTGGCTGCAGCAGCTCGTCGGCGTGCAGCTGTGGGACGAGGCCCGGATCGACGGCGCGTCCTGGGTCGGGCCGACCTGGTCGATCAGCGCGGAGTGGCTGGTCTACCTGCTGTTCCCGCTGCTCGCACCGGTTGCGTTCCGGCTGCGCCGGCTGCCGGTCGTGGTGCTCGCGCTCGGGTCGCTGCTGTGCCTGGTCCCGACCGCGTCCGCGTTCGCCGTGGCCGGGACGGCGTACTACCCGTACAGCTGGCTGGTGCGGGTGCTCGGCGGGTTCGCCGCGGGCGTGCTGGCGATGCTGGTGGTCCGCAGGCTGCGCGACGACGACCGCACCCGCGCCCGCGCGTCGGTCCTCGCGACCGTGGTGGCTGTGGCGATCCCGGCCGGGCTGCTCGCCGGCGCCGCGGCGGGGCACGGGTGGCACGGCGGCGTCGTGCTGCTGTTCCCGGTGCTGATCGCCGCGCTCGCGCTCGCCGACCGGGGCCCGCTGCCGCGGCTGCTCGCGACCCGGCCGATGGTGCACGGCGGGCGGATCTCCTACGCGCTGTACCTGGTGCACATCCCGCTGTTCGAGGTGCTGTGGCACCTGTGCGACGTCGGCGTCGTGCCCGACGACGGCACCGGCGACCTCGTCGCGGCCGGGTTCCTGCTGGCGACCCTGCCGGTCGCGCACCTGCTGTACGCACTGGTCGAGACCCCCGCCCGGCGGCGGCTGCGTGGCCGCTCGCGGGTTGCCGCGGCGCACGTCGAACCGGCGGCGTCCGGCACGCAGCAGGTCGGTGCGGAGCATGCCGGCACGCAGCGGAGCGGGCTGCAGCGGATCGGGACGGTCTCCACCGGCTCGGTGCGGGTGGACACCCCGGCCGCGCGCCGGGACCCGGAGACCGTCGTCATGCCCGCGGTGCCGGCGGCGGAGCTGCTGTTCACCCCGGGCGCCGGGGTGCCGCGGGTGGCGCCGGCTCCCGCGCCGGTGACCTCGGCTCGGAACCGTGTTCCCGCTGCGGCTCAGGCCCCTGCTCCGGTTGCCCCTGCTCCGGTTGTCCCGAGGGGCACCCTGGCTACCGCCGACGGGAACGAGGGTGCCCCTCGGGGCACCGCGACGACCGGGACCGGAGCATTCGGCACCCCGGTTGCCGGCACCGCGGCGGCCGGCACCGCGGCGGCCGGCACCGCGGCGACCGGCGATGTGGCGACCGGCACCGCGGCCGGCGTTGTGGGGCGCGGCGACACCGACCAGGCGGACCGGGGAGGCCGGCCGTACGCGACCCGGCCGGCCACCCGGTCCGTCGTTCCCGAGGCGCGCCCCGCGCGGGCGGGCGGTGGCGCCGGGTCGGTCCGGATGCCGGGCACCCGCTCCGGCGCCGAGCACTGCGGCCGCTCCCGCCGCGGCGCCCACTCGGCCGGGACGGCGAGCGCGGCGACCCCGGTGGTCGCCGCCGCCGGGGCCGCGGCTGCCCGGCGCCGCCGTCGCCCGTCGCACGCGGTCTGAGGGCCGGTGCTCGGCCCGCGATCGGAGCGGGCGCACGGGCCGGGCCCCGCAGCCGGGCCCGGCAGCCGAGGCCGGGCGTACCGGTCCGGGGCCGCACCGGGAACAATGACGGTGACCCGCCCCTCGACCGAGCACGGACCGATGATCCCCACCACCCCGCCCGCCTCGTCCCTGCCGGACGCCGCGCCCGCACCGCCGGAGCGCGCCGCCCTGCACTGGTACCTGCGCCTGGTCCGCCACCACCTCGGCCGCAGCCCCTACCTCGACGTCGAGGGCACCGGCGGGGCGCTGCTGGCCGGTCTCGCGCGGCTGGGACCGGCGTCGGGCCTGGCGGGCAGTGACGCCGAGGCCGACGCGATGCGTGCCGGGGCCCCCGGCTGCCCGGTGCACCGCTCGGTCGACGAGCTGCCCGGCCCGGTGTCCGCGCTGACCGCAGTCGGCGTCCTCGACCGGATGCCCGACGCCGCGCTGGCCGGCGCCACCGGCCCCCGCGCCTGGTGGCGGGCGCTGCAGCCGGGCGGGCGGGCGCTGGTCGTCGCCGACGACGCCGAGGGGCGTGGCCGGGAGCTGTCCGGGCCCCGCTGGCCGGCGCCGCCGGTGCCGCGCGGGCACGTCCGGCTCCGGGAGCTGCTCGTCGACGCGGGGTTCGAGATCGTCCGCGAGGGCTCCGACGGCCTGACCCGCGGTCCCTACGGCGGCATCCCGCCGCTGCTCGACCCGCGTACGACCCCGGCGCGCGGCCAGCGGTCGTCGGGACGGCTCAGCCTGGCCCCGGGCAGCGGGGAACGCGCGGTGTTCGTCGTGGCCCGCCCGGAATAGCCGCCCGCCCTGAGTGAGCGCCCGCGCGGAAATGATCGGCCGGGCGCAGGATGCGGGGATGAGCGACGTACTTCCCCTCGGCCCCGACGAGCTCCTCACCACCACCCGCTCGGTGCGCAAGCGCCTCGACCTCACCCGCGAGGTTCCCGACGCCGTGCTGCGCGAGGCCCTCGAGGTCGCCCTGCAGGCGCCGAGCGGCTCCAACCGGCAGCACTGGCACTGGCTGGTGATCACCGACCCGGAGCAGCGCGCCGCGATCGCCGGGTACTACCGGCGTTCCTACGAGGCCTACCGGAGTTCGCCGACGTACCCGGGCAACATCGGCACCGGCGACGCCGCGCGCGACGCGACCCGGGCCCGCGTCACCGACAGCTCGCAGTACCTCGCCGACCACATGGCCGACGTCCCGGTGCTGGTCATCGGCGCGCTGACGGCGTCGGCCGAGCTGCCCGCGAGCAACCAGGCCGGGCTGTGGGGCTCACTGCTCCCGGCCGCGTGGAGCCTGCAGCTGGCGCTGCGCGCCCGCGGGCTCGGCAGCGCCTGGACCACCCTGCACCTGCGGTACGAGAAGGAGATCGCCGAGCTCCTCGGCGTGCCCGACGACGTCCGGCAGGGCGTGCTCCTGCCGGTCGCCTACTACACGGGGGAGACCTTCCGGCCCGCGAAGCGGGAGCCGCTGGACGACGTCCTGCACGTCAACGGCTGGTAGGCCCGCTCAGATCGGCAGCTTGCGGAAGATCTTGCGGGGCACGTGGCGCAGCGCGCTCATCACGAAGCGCATCGGCGCAGGCGCCCACACCAGCTCCTTCTGCGTGCGCACCGCGTCGACGATCACGTCCGCCACCGCGCCCGGCGTGGTCGCCAGCGGGGCCGGGTCGAGGCCGTCGGTCATCTTGGTGTGCACGAAGCCGGGGCGCACGATCGTGACCGTGGTGCCGAACTCGCGCAGCGCCTCGGTCAGCCCGGTGTAGAACGCGTCCATCCCGGCCTTGGTGGAGCCGTAGACGAAGTTCGAGCGGCGGGCCCGCTCCCCGGCGACCGAGGACAGCGCGACCAGCGAACCGTGTCCCTGCTCGCGGAACCGGTCGGCCAGCGCGACGCCGACCGAGACCGTCGCGGTGTAGTTGACCTGGGCGAGCTCGACGGCGTAGTCGACGTCGGTCCAGCCGCGCTCGTTGTCCCCGAGCAGTCCGAACGCGACGATCGCGATGTCGATGTCGCCGCCGGCGAATGCCTTGCGGACGACCTCGGCGTGCGTGTCGATCTTCATGGCGTCGAACTCGAGGGTCTCGACGGTGCAGCCGAGGGACTCCAGCTCATTGCGGGCGGAGTCCAGGCGGGGGCCGGGGCGGGCGGCCAGGACGACCCGCATGGGCCGGTCCGCGGCGAACGCGCGAACGGTCGCCAGGCCGATCTCGGAGGTGCCGCCCAGCAGGAGGATGCTCTGCGGGTTGCCGACGGCGTCGATCATGTGAGGTGGCTCCGGGTTCGTCGGGGGTGTGCGCTCACAGCGCGAGCTTCAGGCGGCGGGACATGTCGGAGGCGAACCGGCCGGCCGGGTCGGCCGCGTCGCGGATCGCCTTCCACTCGGAGAAGCGCGGGTAGCCGGCGGCGAAGGCCTCCGGCGAGGTCCGCGACTCCTTGGCCAGGTAGAGACGCCCACCGGCGGCGAGCACCATCTCGTCCAGCTCGGTGCAGAACCGGGACAGCCCGTGCACGATCGGGAAGTCGACCGTGATCGTCCAGCCCTCGGTCGGGAACGACAGCGGCGCCTCGTTGCCTGCGCCGAAGCGCTTGAACACGTTCAGCCCGGACTTGAACGGCGAGTGCGCGATCTTCTCGATGATCCGCCGCAGCGCCGTCTCCTCGCCCATCGGGACGACGAACTGGTACTGCAGGAAGCCCTTCGAGCCGTACACCCGGTTCCAGTCACCGAACACGTCGAGCACCTGGTAGAAGGCCGTGATGTTCTGGATCGAGCCGCGCTGACGCTTCGGCGCCTTGTGGAACCACAGCTCGGAGAACGCGGTCAGCGACAGCTTGTTGGCCAGCCCGTTCGGGAAGACGTCCGGGAAGGTCAGCAGCTGCGGGGCGTCGAACTTCAGCGGGTCGGACTTGAGCTTGTCCGGCAGCTGGTCGACCGTCGCGAGCGAGCCACGGGTCAGCACCGAACGGCCCAGCTTCGCGCCGGTCGTGGTGGTGTCGAACCAGGCCGCGGAGTAGCCGTAGGTGTCGTCGCTGCCGTCGGTGAGCAGCTCGAGCAGCCCGTCGAGGTCGTCGGTGCGGTCGGTGTCGACGACGAAGTACGCCGACTCCGTGGGGTGCAGCCGCACCCGGGCCCGCACGATCACGCCGGTGAGGCCCATGCCGCCGACGGTCGCCCAGAACACGTCCGACGTCGGGCCCTCCGGGGTCAGCTCGTGCACCGAGCCGTCGGCCGCGACGATCTGCAGCCACTCGACGTGGTTGCCGAAGCTGCCCTTGGTGTGATGGTTCTTGCCGTGCACGTCGGCGCCGATCGCGCCGCCGATCGTGACCTGCCGGGTGCCCGGCAGCACCGGGACCCACAGGCCCAGTGGCAGCGCGGCGCGCATCAGCTCGTCGAGCGAGACACCCGCGTCGACGTCGGCGACGCCGGTGTCCGGGTCGATCGCATGGATCCGGTTCAGGCCCGGCATGTCCAGGACGACGCCGCCGGCGTTCTGCGCGGGGTCGCCGTAGGACCGGCCCAGGCCGCGGGCGATGATCCCGCGCTCCCCGGAGGTCCGGATCGTCTCGGCGACGTCTTCGACGTCGGCCGGGGTGACGACCTGCGCGAGCGTCGGGGCGGTCCGGCCCCACCCGTGCAGGGACTCCACCCGGCGCGGAGCGTCGGTCCTGGTGCTGGTGGGAACGGTCGTGTCCGTCATCGTGGTGGAGGCTACCCAGGTCCGGCGGGCGCGCCTCCCGGTACCCGTGCTCAGCGTGTCGGACCGGTCACCCGGGGCGGTGCGCGGCACCGCCGGCCGCGCCGGGTGCGACCCTGAGGACGTGCCGGCCACCACCGAGACCGCGACGCGCGGCGGTCCCCGCCACGCGCGGGCACCGGTACCCGGCCGGGTGCACGCGGCGGCGCCGTACCTGCTGCTCGCGGCCGGATACCTGCTGGTGTCGCTCTGGCTGCAGCGCCGGGTGCTGGCCGACCCTGGCGGGTTGCTCGCCGGGCACGTCACCGCCGACGCCGACATGTTCTCGTGGTGGCTGCGCTGGTTCCCGCACGCCGTCGCGCACGGGCAGAACCCGCTGGTCACCGACTGGATGCACTGGCCGTACGGGCTGAACGCGCTGTGGAACACCGCGGTTCCGCTGCTCGCGCTGGTGCTGACGCCGGTGACGGTCACCGCAGGCCCGGTCGTCGCGTTCGACACCGGGGTGGTGCTCGGGCCGGTGGTGTCCGGGCTGCTGCTCGTCGTCGCGCTCGGGCCCTACCTCTCCCGCACCCGGCGCGGCTGGGTCGCACGCGGGGTGGCCGGGGCGCTCTACGCGTTCTCCCCGTTCCACCTCGCGCACGCGATCGCCGGGCACCTCAACCTGCTGTGGTCGGTGCTGCCGCCGGCGCTGCTCCTGCTGGCCCACCACCTGTTCGCCCGCGGCCCGCTGCGCAGGCCGTGGTGGCTCGGGGCGCTGACGGGTCTCGCGCTGCTCGGGCAGCTGCTGCTCTACACCCAGACCCTCGCGATCTCCGTCGTCGCGCTGGTGCTCGCCGCCGCCGTGCTCGCGGTGCGGTTCCCGTCCCGGGTGCGGGCGCTGCTGCCGGGTCTGCTGCGGGCCGGGGCGGCGTGCGTGGCGGTGTTCGTGGTGCTCGGCGCCTACCCGCTGTACCTGGTGCTGGCCGGGCCGAACCGGCCGCGCGGCGGGATCCGCAGCGTCGACGCCACCGGCGCGGACCTGGCGAACCTGCTGGTTCCGACCCGGCTGACCGCGCTGCAGACGGCGCCGCCCGGGGCCGCCGACGACCTCGCCGGGCACATCGGTGAGCAGGGTGGCTACGTCGGCGTCGCGATGCTGGCCCTGCTGGTCGTCGCCGCGCTGGTGGTGCGTTCGACGACGCTGCGGGTCCTGGCCACGGTCGGCGCGCTGACCTGGGTGTGCTCGCTGGGCACCCACGTGACCTGGTTCGGCGCGGACACCGGGGTACCGCTGCCGTGGGCGCTCGTGGCGCACGTACCGCTGCTCTCCGACATCGAGCCGGTGCGGATCCAGGTGCTGCCCGCGCTGTGCGTCGCTGCCGTCGTCGCGCTGTGGATCGACCGGATCCCGCAGGTCGCCGCTCCCGGACCGGTCCGGATCTGCGCCGTGGTGCTGACCGCGCTGGCCGTGGTGTCCTGGCTGCCCGCCGACGCCCAGGAGGTCCGGCCCGCACCGGTGCCCGCGTTCTTCCACGACCCCCGCGGCGCGCTGTCCCCGGCCGACGTCGTCGAGATCTACCCGCGGGTGACCGCCGAGTGGGACGACGGCGCGCAGGGCCTGCGCTGGCAGGCCGCGTCCGGCCCGGGGTTCCGGATCCGCGGCGGCTACTTCATCGCCTCCGACCCGGACGAGGACCTGGTCGTCGCGTCCCGGTGGAACCGCTACCAGATCGGCGCCCGCTGGGTCGCCGACGGGAAGAACGACCCGAGCGACGACTACGCCCGCCGCGCCGCCGACGAGCTGCGCGCCCTCGGCGTCACCGCGGTGACGGTCGTGCCCGGCACCTCCACTGACCGCGGGGACGACGCCCGGGTGGTCGGCTGGAGCGCCCGGGTCACCGGTGACCCGGGTCGGTTCGACCGCGACGTGTGGCTGTTCCGGATCACCCCGCGGTGATGACGGCCGGTCGCCGGACGACCGCCTAGGCTGGGCGGATGGACGGTCGGCTGCCCGGTGAGCGACGCGAGATCAGGATCTCCGACGCCGACCGCGAGCGTGCCGCCGAGCGGCTGCACCGGGCGATGGCCGAGGGCCGGATCAGCGTCGAGGAGCTGCAGGAGCGGCTGACCACGGTCTACTCGGCGCGGTTCGGCGCCGAGCTCGTCCCGGTGCTGGCCGACCTGCCCGGCGACCCGCTGGACCTCAGCTCGGACGTCCTCGCCACGCCCGTCGGGCCGCCGACGATCCTCCGCGGCGGCTTCAGCGGGCTGCGCCGCCGCGGCGTCTGGCACGTCCCGCCACGGCTGCGGATCCAGTGCTCGGTCGGCCCGGTCCTGCTGGACTTCTGCGACGCCGCACTGCCCGAACCGGTCGTCGAGGTCGAGCTGGAGCTGGGTGCCGGTGCCGCCCGGCTGCTCGTCCCCGACGACGCCACCGCCGACGTCACCGGCCTCGACGCCGGCTACGGCAGCGTCCGCTCCAAGGTGCCCGCGCGCTCGGTGCACGGCCGCCCGCACTTCCGGATCTACGGCCACGCCTCCGCCGGGTCGGTCGTCGTCCGGCACCGGTACACGCTGGCGGGCCGGCATTTCTGAGCCCGGCCGCTGAGCACTGGCCGCGCCGGTTCAGCGGAACCGGTTGCCCTCGTCGCGGCGGTAGGCCCACCCGGCCAGCAGCGCCGTGCCGACGGTCCACACCCCGAACGCGACGACGGTGAGCGTCGCGGGGGAGGGCCCGCCGAGTGCCCAGATCAGCAGGTCACGGGCCCCGCGCGAGGGCAGCAGCATCGAGATCGGCTGCAGCCAGCCCGGGAACAGCTCCGGCGGGAGCAGCAGCCCGCCGCCGAACGCCATCGGGAAGAACACCAGCTGGACCACCGGCAGGGCGGCCTTCGGCGGCAGCAGGTAGCCGATGGTCAGCCCGCCGAACAGGAACGGCAGCCCGGCCAGGACCAGCGTCCCGATCGCCGGGAGCAGCCGCACCGGCGGGACCGTGGCCGCGGTGAACACGGCCCCGACGACCAGCACCGGCAGCAGGGACAGCAGCGCGAAGAACCCGCCGAGCACCACCCGTCCGGCGATGCGGACCCAGGCCGGTGCGGGCAGTGTCCGCAGGTAGGGGTCCCAGGGCTTCTGCCGGTCGTCGGCGACCCCGACTCCGATGGTGAACAGGAACCCGGTGAGCACCCCGAACAGGACGAGCTGCGCGACCGCGGCCGTCGCGGCGTCGGGCCGGCGGGCGTAGTCGAAGGGCAGGACGAAGAACACCAGCGACAGCGCCGGGAACAGCGCCGTGGACAGCACCGCGATCGGGACGCGCAGCTGTTCGAGGATCAGGTAGCGGGCGTGCGCGACGGCCAGCGCCGGGCCCGGGCGGACGGCGACGGTCACGACGCAGCCTCCTCGGTCGCTCCGGTCGTCGTGCCGGTGAGGGACAGGAACGCCTCCTCGAGCGAGGCCTGCGCGACTCCGAGGTCGCGGAAGACCGCGCCGGAGAGCACCAGCTCGCGGACCAGGGCGTCGGCGTCGGGGGTGTGCAGGGTCCAGCGGTCCCCGTCGCGTTCGGCGAGCACCACCCCGTCGAGCTCCGGCAGCGTCTCGGCGTGCAGCGTGACCCGGCTGCGCCGCACGACGCCGCGGACGGTGGCGACGTCGCCGTCCGCGCGGATCCGGCCGTCGGCGACGACGACCACGCGCTGCGCGAGGTGCTCGATCTCGTCGAGGTAGTGCGTGGTGAGCAGGACGGTGCCGCCGCCGGCGTGGAACTCGCGCACCGCCGCCCACAGCGCGTGCCTACCCTCGACGTCGAGGCCGGTGGTCGGCTCGTCGAGCAGGACCAGTCTCGGCCGGCCGGCGAAGGCCAGCGCGACGGCGAGGCGCCGCTTCTGCCCGCCCGACAGGCCACCGGTCTGCCGCTTCTCCAACCCGGTCAGGCCGAACCGGTCGAGCAGCTCACCGGGCGGCACCGGGTCCGGGAAGTGCCCGGAGACGAAGCTCAGCACCTCGCCCACCCGCAGGGTCTCGGGCAGCCCGGTCTCCTGCGGTGTGGTCCCGACGGCGACGCGGGTGGCGGCGTCGACCGGGTCGCCACCGAACAGCCGGACCGTGCCCGACGACGGCCGGCGCAGCCCGGACAGCAGGTTCACCAGGGTCGACTTCCCGGCCCCGTTCGGGCCGAGCAGCCCGGTCAGGGTGCCCTCGCCGAGCTCCAGGTCGACGCCGTCGAGGGCGACGGTGTCGCCGTAGCGCCGGGTCACGTTCCGCAGCTCCACCGGGGCGGTCATGACGTACCTGCCTCGGTGACCTGCGGATTCAGCAGCTCGCGCAGCGACGCGGTGTAGTCCTCGAACGCGCGCCGTCCGGTTCTCGTCAGTTCGACGTAGGTGACCGGGGTCCGCCGCTGGTGCGCCTTGGTGATCGCGACGTAGTCGGCGTCCTCCAGCTTGCGCAGGTGCGTCGACAGGTTGCCCGCGGTCATCCCGAGCAGCTCCTGCAGCCGCGGGAACGTGATCCGATCGCCGTCGGCCAGCGAGGCGAGCGTGGCGCAGACCCGCAGCCGGGCCTGGGCGTGGATCACCGGGTCGAGCTCGGTCACCGGGTGCTCCGGCGCAGGAGTCCGACAACGATCATCGCGCCGCCGCCTCCGATGCCCATGACCAGTGATTCCCACGGCGAAGGAGTGAACAGCGTGACGAGTGCGACGGCCTGCACCACGAACCCCAGGACGTAGTCCACGGTGCTGCGGTGGAACGCCCCGGTGGCGGTGTAGAGCACGCCGACCACGAACACGAAGACCACCGGGTACAGGCTCGCCCCGAACGGCCCGGTCGCACCGTCGATGGCCGAGGTGATGACGGCGACCCCGATCATTGCGCCGAACCAGGCGAACCCGTACATCGCGCCGGACGTGCTGGACGGCCCGACCACCCCGCGGCTCATCCGGGCGCCGAGGACACCGCTGGTGACGCTCCCGCCGACGATCACGACCGCCGTCGTGACCAGAGCGACGACCGCGCCCCAATAGCCGGTGTTGGCGCCGAACCAGGCGACGCCGATGACCAGCCAGATCAGGCCCCAGAGCAGGAAGAACGGGCTCAACGCCCGGCTCCAGTTCTGGTTCTGCTCGCGCTCAATGATCGCCAGCGCGTCGGCGGGCGACGCCGGCGGCTGCTCGTCCAGGTCGGTGATCGGTCGCTCGTCCATGACTCCCCCTCAGAAGGCACGGCCAACTCATCTGCAATGACGTGAACTTTGTACCGCAAACCGGGAGGGGGTGTCCAGAAGTCGGGCGAGATCCTTCCCGGCCCGGATCGCCGGGAGCCGCGGCGACCGGGACGCCGCGAGGCGTGCCGAAGCGTCCGGGCGGGTCGGCCACAGGGCGAGCGGGGGTCGCCACTACCCTCGTCAGCCGTGACCGCAACCGAGCCCCCGCGGGCCGACTCCACGGCCACGCCCTCCGGGCGCAACGGCCTGGTCCGCCAGCTGGGCAGCTTCGTCGTCATCGGCGTGCTGGCCGCGATCGTCGACTTCGGCGTCTACCACGGGCTGCTGGCCCTGGGCTGGTACGTGCCGGTGTCCAAGGGGATCAGCTTCATCCTCGGCACCACGACGGCCTACCTGCTGAACAAGCGCTTCACCTTCGACGACGCCGGCACCACCGGCAAGGGCCGCTTCGCCGCCTTCGTGGCGCTCTACGCGACCACCTTCGCCGTCAACGTCGGCGTCAACTCGCTGGTCCTGCACCTGCTGCCGCCGACCTTCCCCTACGCCGAGTCCGCCGCCTGGTTCGTCGCGCAGGCGACCGCCACGGCGATCAACTTCGTCATGCTGCGGACCGTCGTCTTCAAGGCCCGCCCCGCCGCCTGACGAGCGACCCGGTGGCGTCCAGCAGCTGCCGCCGCGCCGCGTTCCCACACCCCTCTGCCGCAGTGCACAGCCCTGCGCCGGTTCCCACACCCGTTATTTCGGGTGTGACGACCGGCGGAGGGGTGTGAAGCCGGGTCCGAGAAGGAGCCGGCCGAGGCGCGGGACCATGCCGTCGGGTCCGTCGTCGTCGATGTTCAGCCAGATCCAGCGGATGACGCCGAGGCCGGTCTCGCGGATCCGGTCCTCGCGGCGCTTCTCCCGCCAGAGCACCTCGTTGACGTCGTCCCCCGGGCGCAGCGACCGGCCGTACTTGAGCCGCCCGTCGAACTCCCCGACGACGCCGAGCTCGGGCCAGGCGAAGTCGGCCCGGTGCGAGGTGCCCGGCACCGGCCACTGGGTGACCGGTGCCGGGAGGCCCGCCAGGTGCATCCGTAGACGGCTGCGGGACTCACCGGGGCTCTCGCACAGCGGGTCGGCGAGGGCGAGGAGCCGGCGGGCTGCCGGTGCCCCGTGCGTCCGGCCCGTGCGGAGCAGGACCTCGGTGACCTGCTCGGACGTCGCTGCGGCGGGGTCGTGGCGAGCGGTGCGGGTGGCGACGACGGCGCGTTGCAGCGCCGCGTCGAGGGGGACGAGCGCCTGCTCGGGCGCGAGCGTGCGTGCGAGGTCGACCGCGGTACGTGCGGCGGTGGTCACCCGGAGCCCGTCGAGCACGGCGACGTCGTCGGGCGGGAGCCTGCCGCTGTGCACCTGCAGCCCGCCGCGGGTCCGGGCCCCGTTGGGACGTGGTCGCAGCAGGTGCACCGTGTCGAGCCGTACCCGCCACAGCGGCAGGCCGAGCAGCACGGCGGCCGTGGCGAAACCGAACACCGCGTCCGGCGCGAGGTCGGGCGCGGCGGCACGGGCTCGCAACGCGTGCATGGCCTCGGAGGTCGCCGGTGGCTCGGCCGACGCGAGCCGGTAGGTGCCACGTCGGACGGGGACGAGCACTCCCGTCCGGATCAGCCGGTCGATCTCGTCGTCGGAGTGCCCGCTGCCGCGCAGCGCGTCGCGCCGGAGCAGACCGCCGGGATCGGGCCGGGTGAGCAGGTGGGAGTCCATGTGGACGACGTTGCCCCGCTGGAGGGGTGGTGGAGCCACGATCACCGACGCTGTGGACAGCTCCGGGGCCTGTGGACAACCGACGACACACCCCTGCGGGGGTTCGCACACCCGAAATAACGGGTGTGGGAACCGGCGCAGGGCTGTGCACTGCGGCAGAGGGGTGTGGGAACGCCGCACCCTGGGGAGCCGCGCCATCCGCCCCTGCGGCGAGTTCAGGAGCTACGGGGCGCGGTGGAAGCGCTCGTCGCGGCCCTGCTTGAGCAGGGTCAGCCAGTCCCGGAAGGCCCGGGGGTCGCGCTTGGTCACCAGGAAGTACCAGGCGAAACGCGGCAGCTCCAGCAGGCCGATCCGCCGCATCCCCGGCTGGGCCATCAGGTACCCCCGGTTGCGGTAGGTGTAGTACCGCTTGACGGGGTCACCCGGGTCCTGGGCGTGCAGCCGCCCGCCGAGCATCGGCTTGAACTCGTCGGAGCCGTAGGGGTGCAGGTAGCCGGCACGCAGCGCGGTCCCGAAGGGCAGGCCCGAGCGGCGCATCCGCCGGTGCAGCTCCACCTCGTCACCGCGGACGAACAGCCGCAGGTCCGGCACCCCGACGACCTCCAGCGTCGACGCCCGGAACAGCGCGCCGTTGAAGAAGCTGGCGATGCCGGGGAGCAGCTCGTCGTCGCCCTCGCCGTCGGCGGAGAGCAGTGCGCTGCGGGTGCGGTGCCAGGTCAGACCGCGCCGGAGCGGGAAGGCCAGCCGGTCGGGATCGGCCTTGTCGACGACCACCGGGGACACCGCGGCCAGGTCCCGCCGGCGGGCGACGTCGAGCAGGGTGGCGAGGGTGTTCTCGTCGGCGGCGTGACCGTCGTCGTCGGCCAGGAAGATCCAGTCGGCGCCCAGGGCGAGCGCGTGCAGCATGCCGAGCGCGAAGCCGCCTGCCCCGCCGAGGTTGCGCCACGACGGCAGCCAGGTCGTCGGCAGCGGGCAGGCGTCGACGGCGTCGCGGGCGGGCTGGTCCGGCCCGTTGTCGACGACGATCAGGTGCGCGAGCGGGTGGCTCTGCTTCGCCAGTGCGGTCAGCGAGTCGACCAGCATGTCGGCCCGGTGCCGCGTCACGACGACGCCGACGACCGAGCCGGGCGGAAGCGGCCCCGCCGTCACGAGAGCGAACGCCCCTTGTACTCGGCCAGAATCTCGTCGAGCGGGCCGTAGCCCTTGATCTCGCCCTGCTCCATCCACAACGCGGTGTCGCACAGGTCGTAGAGGAACTCGTCGGAGTGCGAGGCGAAGACCAGGATCCCGGAGCGGTCGACGAGCTCGTGCAGGCGTCCGCGGGCCCGGGCCAGGAACTCCGCGTCGACCGCGCCGATGCCCTCGTCGAGCAGCAGGATCTCCGGGTCGATCGAGGTCACGACGCCGAGTGCCAGCCGGACCCGCATACCCGTCGAGTACGCGCGCAGCGGCATCTCCAGATAGTCGCCGAGCTCGGTGAACTCGGCGATGTCCTCGATCCGCGCTTCCATCTGCTTGCGGGACATGCCGAGGAACAGCCCGCGGATGACGATGTTGTCGTAGCCGGAGATCTCCGGGTCCATGCCGACGGCCAGGTCGAAGATCGGCGCGACCTTGCCCTGCACCGCCGAACGGCCGCGGGTCGGCTCGTAGATGCCGGCCATCAGGCGCAGCAGGGTGGACTTGCCTGCGCCGTTGTGCCCGACGAGCGCGACTCGGGCGCCCTTGTCGAGCTTGAGCGTGATGTCCGAGAGCGCCTCGATGATCGGCACCTTGGAGTCGGTGCCGATGCGGCCACCGGCCCGGCCGAGGACGGCCTTCTTCAGCGACCGCGACTTGGCGTCGAAGATCGGGAAGTCGACCGAGGCGTGGTCGATGCGGATACGGGGATCGGACACGGTGCTCACACCCAGTACGCGACGCGCGCGCGGTAGTTGCGCAGGGCGACCAGCGCGGCCGACCAGCCGACGATCGTGATCACGATCGCGACCAGCCAGTAGCGGCCGACGACGGTCTCGCCCAGCAGCGGACGGCGCAGGATCTCGAGGAAGTGGAAGATCGGGTTCAGCTCGACCAGCCGCGCCCGCGACCGCCCCGCCTCGTTCTGGTGGAGGATGTCGATCGTCCACACGATGGGGGTCAGGTAGAAGAGCAGCTGGGTCATGCTGGCGATGATCGGCGGGATGTCCCGGAACCGGGTCGCGAGGATCCCGGACAGGATCGCGATCCACATGCCGTTGATCGCGAGCAGCCCGAACGCCGGGATCGCGAGCAGCAGCGTGAAGTCCAGCGGGTGCGGGAAGATGAACATCAGCACGACCCACACGACCATGTTGTGCAGGAAGAACAGGGTCTGCCGCCACACCAGCCGGTACACGTGCAGGGTCAGCGGCGCCGGCAGGAACTTGATCAGTCCCTCGTTGGCGATGAAGACCTCGCTGCCCTCGAGGATGCAGCCGGAGACGAAGTTCCAGATCAGCAGGCCCACCGCGACGTGCGGCAGGAACGTCTCGATCGGGATGCCGAACAGCGCCGAGTAGAGGATCCCGAGGCCGAGCGCGATGACGCCCATGCTGATCGAGATCCACAGCGGGCCCAGGAGTGAACGCCGGTAGCGCTGCTTGATGTCCTGCCAGCCCAGATGGCCCCAGAGCGCTCGCTGCTGCCAGCCCCGCTTGAGGTCCGCGAACGCCCGGCGGAAGGTGCGCGGGCTCGACACCTCGGACGGATCGACGAGGTCGCCCGGCTCGTTGTCGGTCACGGTCACGGCCACTCTGCGAGGGTACTCACGACCACCCCGCGGATCGGGGAGGGGCGGGGCGTGCCGGAGACACCGAAACCGCAGGTGCGGCCGCCCCCGCTCCCGATCACGGGTGTGGACGTTCAGGCGTCCGGGTTGACCAGCAGGAGCTTTCCGACGACGCCACCCTCGTCGAGGCGGCGGTGCGCGTCGGCGGCGTCGGCCATCGAGAACCGCTCGAACACGATCGGGCGCACGGCCTTCTGCGCGAACAGCGGCCAGACGTGCTCGCGGACGCCGGCGACGACCTCGGCCTTGGAGTGCGGGCCGTCCACCGGGCGGCCGCGCAGGCCCATCGCCGAGATGTGGCCGCGCTTGGCCAGCAGCGCCCCGATGTTCAGCTCCGCCTTCACCCCGCCCTGCATCCCGATGATCATCAGGCGGCCGTCCTTGGCGAGGGAGGACAGGTTGGCCGAGAGTCCCTTGGCACCCATGTTGTCGAGGATGACGTCGGCACCGTGGCCGTCGGTGGCCTTCTTCAGCTGCTCGGGGACGTCGTCGTGGTAGTCGATCGCGATGTCGGCGCCCAGGTCACGGCAGGTCTGCAGCCGGTCGGCCTGCCCGGCGGTCGCGGCGACCCGCGCGCCGAACGCCTTCGCCACCTGGATCGCGTGCGTCCCGATGCCCGAGGACCCGCCCTGGACCAGGAACGTCTCGCCCTCGGCGAGCGCGCCCTCCTGGAACACGTTCGACCAGACGGTGCAGGCGACCTCGGGCAGTCCGCCGGCGTCCTCGAGCGACACGTTCTCCGGCAGCGGCAGGACCTGGACCGCGGGCACGGCGACCTTCTGCGCGTAGCCACCGCCTGCGAGCAGGGCACACACCTCGTCGCCGACCGCCCAGCCCTCGACGCCCTCGCCGAGCCCGGCGATCCGGCCCGAGCACTCCAGGCCGAGGATCTGCGACGCGCCCGGCGGGACCGGGTAGTTGCCCTGCACCTGGAGCAGGTCGGCCCGGTTGACCGCGGACGCGACGACGTCGATGACGACCTCGCCGGGCCCGGCCGCCGGGTCCGGGACCTCCTCCCAGGCCATGTTCTCCGGTCCGCCGTACTCAGCCAGGGTGATCGCCTTCATGGCCGCGACGGTATTGCGTCGCGCCGGTCCCGGCGATCGGAGGACACTGCCGCGATGACCGAGGCAGCGATGACCGAGGCAGTCATGACCGAGGCCGACGAGGACGAGGCGGCCAGGACCGGGGCCGCCGCATCCGGGTGGGTGCCCGCGCCGATCGACCCCGTCCCGGACCCGTGGCCGTTGCACGGCCTGGTCCTGCGGACCGGACGCCTGGAGCTGCGCCCCGACGACGACGCGTCGGCGCGCGAGCTGGTCACCGTCCTGCACGACGGCGTGCACCGGGCGTCGGTGATGCCGTTCCGCGAGCCGTGGACCGAGGCCGACCCGCGCTACCTCGGGCGCGGGGTGCTGCAGTACCTGTGGCGGGAACGGATGTCGCTGTCGCCCGAGGACTGGAGCGTGCACTTCGTCGTCCGGCTCGACGGGCGGGTGATCGGCCTGCAGAGCGTGACCGCGACCCGGTTCGCGGTGCTGCGCGAGGTCTGCACCGGCTCCTACCTGGGACGACACTTCCAGGGTCAGGGTCACGGCACCGCGATGCGGGCCGCGGTGCTGGCATTCGCGTTCGGATACCTGGGTGCGACGACGGCCCGCTCGGAGTACTTCGCCGGCAACGCCGCGTCGGCCGCGGTGTCGGCCCGGCTGGGCTACCGGACCGACGGCACCCGGCTGCTCGCGCCGCGCGGCGAGCGGGTCGTGGAGCAGCGGATGGTGCTCGACGCCGCCGGCTTCACCCCACCCGGGCCGGCGCCGGAGGTCGAGGGCTGGACCCCGGAGCTGGCCGGGCTGCTGGGCGCCGAGTGGCCCCTGACCAGCACTGAACAGCACTGAACAGCCCTGAGCAGCACCGAACGGCACTAAATGGCACTGAACGACACAAAATGGTGTTGTCCGGCAGGGGAGCCGTTGCCAGAGTGGCGTCATGGCCGAGATGATCAGTACGCCCGTCACGCCGGATCTGCTGCGCGGGGCGAGCGAGATCGAACGGACCGACGCGGGGCTGTTACCGCACCGGCTGCCGGCCTGGGCACGGGCGCAGAGCGAGGACGGGCAGCTCGCGATGTCCGAGGCGCAGCCGTCGGGGGTGCGGGTGGTGTTCCGGACGGCGGCGACGGTCGTCGAGCTGGACGCGCTGCGCACCCGGGTGGGCTACCGGGACATCCCGTTGCGCCCGGACGGTGTGTACGACCTGCGGGTCGACGGCCGTCTCGTCGACCAGGGCAGCGTCGACGGCGGCTCGGTGCTGTTGCTCGACCCGGTGGCCGGCACCTCGGAGACACAGCCGGGTCCGGTCGGGACGGTGCGGTTCGCCGGCCTGCCCGGCACCGACAGCGTCGTCGAGATCTGGTTGCCGCACACCGAGATCACCGAGGTCGTCGGGCTGCGGACCGAAGCGCCGATCACCCCCGTGGACGACGACCGCCCGGTCTGGCTGCACCACGGCAGCTCGATCAGCCACGGCTCGAACGCGGCGAGCCCCAGCACCACCTGGCCGGCGCTGGCCGCGGCCGCGGGCGGCGTCGAGCTGGTCAACCTCGGTCTCGGTGGCAGCGCGATGCTCGACCCGTTCACCGCCCGGGTCCTGCGCGACACCCCGGCCGACCTGATCAGTGTCAAGATCGGGATCAACGTCGTGAACGCGGACCTCATGCGGCGCAGGGCGTTCGGGCCCGCGGTGCACGGGTTCCTCGACACGATCCGGGAGGGTCACCCGACGGCGCCGCTGCTGGTCGTCTCGCCGATCCTGTGCCCGATCCACGAGGACACGCCCGGCCCGCTGGCCCCGGACCTCTCCGGCTCGACGATCGCGTTCCGGGCGACCGGCGATCCGGCGGACGTCGCGGCAGGGCGGCTCACCCTGCAGGTGATCCGCGAGGAGCTGGCCCGGATCGTCGCGGAGCGCGCGGCCGAGGACCCGAACCTGTACCTGCTCGACGGCCGGGAGCTCTACGGCGCGGCCGACGCCGAGCGTCTGCCGCTGCCGGACCGGGTGCACCCGGACGCGGAGACGCACGCGCTGATGGGGGAGCGGTTCGGGGCGTACGCGTTCGGACCCGGCGGGCCGTTCAGCTGAACACCAGCTCCCGGTGGGCCGGGCGGCGCAGCCACACGTGCCCCGCCAGGAGCAGCACCGCGAGCACCGGGAACCACTGCACCGCATGCAGCGCCGGGACGACGTCCACCGGCAGCGTGTACGCGGTCAGCACCCGCAGCGCGGCGTCGGCCAGGAACCCGAGCGCCCACCACAGCGTCAGCACCCGCCAGATCCGGCGGAACCGGGCCGAACCGCGCCACCGGTCGTCCCAGCTGCGCGCGTCGTGCCCGGCGTCGGCGAGCACGAGCCGCCCGAGCGCGAACAGCGCCGGACGGCCCGAGGGCACCGTGACCAGCAGCGCCACCCCGAGTGCGGCGGTCACCAGGGCCTCGCGGGCCAGCATGACCCGCTCGTCGCCGGTCACCAGCGCGGTCGCCGCGCTCGCCACGCACAGGACCAGGACGAGCGCGGCCGACCACGCGATCCGCCGGTGCCGCACCAGCGTGACCAGGGCACGGACCGCGGGCACCACGGCGGAGGTGAGCAGAGCCGGGCCGGCGTCGACGCCCGCTGCGCGCAGGCCGTAGAACACCGCGAGCGGGGCGACGACGTCGGCGAGCACCGTGGTCGCCAGGGCACGGCGGTTCATCCCGCGTCCCGTCATGCCTCGGCCCGCGCCGCGTGCGCCAGGAACGCCGCCGCGGTCCGCTCCGGGAACTCGTCGGCCAGCGCGTGCCCGGCGTCGGGCCAGACCTCGACCGTGCCGCGGGGCAGGAGCGCGGCGCGGGCCCGGGCGCGCCCGGCGTCGAGGAGGACACTGCGGCCACCGAGCAGCACCAGCGTCGGCACGCCGACGCCGCGCACCTCGTCCTCGGACGGCAGTGACGGGAACGGCTGCGCGGTGGCGAAGCAGTCCAGCCCGGCCGTCAGGAGGCGGCCGACCGGCTCGGCGTCGACGTCCGCGCCGCCGCCGACGCTGTGCAGGAACCGCTCGCGCAGCCACCGCGGCGCCCACGGCTGCGCCCCCACCGACAGCGCGACCAGCTTCGCCGGCATCCGGGCGAACGTGTTCGCCGGGTCGGCCAGCGCCAGCGACGTGATCCCGCTCGGGTCCCGCCGGACCAACTCGAACACGATGCGGCCGCCCATCGAGGCCCCGCCCAGATGCACCCCGCCCGATCTCGCCGCCGGCGCACCGAGTGCGTCGACGACGGCGCGCAGCCAGTGGGCCTGGTCGGCCATCGTCGCGAGCGGGACGACCTGCCTGCTGCCGCCCGGGCCGCCGAGCGGGTCGAGCAGGTGCACGGTGCGCTCCGCGGTCAGTGCCGGGACCAGCGCGGACCAGCTCGCGCCGGGTGCTCCGGCGCCGGGCAGCAGCACCAGCGGCACCCGGCCCGCGGGCCCGGCGCAGGTGAGTACCCGGACATCGCCGTAGGGGGTCGGCACGTCGCCGACCTGCGGTGACGGCAGCCCGGCGACGACGTCGTCGTAGGCCCGGCGGTAGCGCTCGCGGGCCTCCGGGGACAGGTAGTGACCGACCCGCATGGCGCCCTCCCGCGTTGACGATACGATCGGACTGTAAAAGCTGGCGGGCAACTTGGCAAGCCGATCGGATTGCAAAAGGGGTGGGTATGCCGCGGGTGGTCGACCACGGGCAGCGGCGCGGTGAGATCGCGGGGGCGCTGTGGCGGATCGCGGCGGCCGAGGGGTTGGAGGCGGTCAGCCTCGCCCGGGTCGCGGCCGAGGCCGGGGTGTCGAAGGGCCGGGTGCAGCACTACTTCGGCTCCCGCGACGAGCTGCTGGAGTTCGCCGCCGGGCAGCTGAAGCTGCGCATCGACGAGCGGATCCGGGCCGCGGTCGTCGCGGCGGACCCGGCCGGCCCGATCGCCGTCGTGCGTGCCCTGCTCGTCGCCCTGCTCCCGCTCGACGACGAGGCCCGCACCGACGCCCGCGTCGGCTCCGCGTTCCTCATCCGGGCTCTCGCCGACGACGGCCTGCGCGCGACCTACCGCGCCGGCAACCACCTGTTGCACGACGCCGTGACGACGGAGCTGGACCACGCCGTCGCGGCCGGAGAGCTGCCCGACGGCCTCGACACCGGCCGGGAGGCGACGGTCCTGACCGCCCTGGCCGGTGGTCTGGGGGAGTCGCTGCTGATCGGCGACACCAGCGAGACCGAGGCGATGGCCGTGCTGGATCACCAGCTGGACCACCTGCGGCGCAGCTGATCTCAGCCGAGGTTGTTCGTCCCGAACGTGTCGCAGGCCTGCGGCGACCCGGTCCTCAGCCCGGTGGTGAACCACTTCTCCCGCTGCCGGGAGGAGCCGTGCGAGAACTCCGACTCGTCGACGCGGCCGGAGCCCAGGTTGGACTGGATGTAGTCGTCCCCGATCTTGCTCGCGGTGTCGAGCGCGGCGTCGACGTCCTGCTCGTTGATGTCGGTGATCAGCGGGCGGCCGCTGCGCCCCGGGGTGGAGGTCGCGTGGTTCGCCCAGACGCCGGCGTAGCAGTCGGCCTGCAGCTCCAGGCGCACCGAGCCGGACGTCGGGCCGGTGTCGTTGCCGACCTTCTTGTTCGTCCCGAGCAGGTTCTGGATGTGGTGGCCGTACTCGTGCGCGATCACGTACGCCTGCGCGAACGGGCCGCCCTCGGTGCCGAACTTGCGGGTCAGCTCCTGGAAGAAGGCCAGGTCGATGTAGATCTCGCGGTCGGCCGGGCAGTAGAACGGCCCGGACGCCGAGGTCGCGCTGCCGCAGCCCCGGGTGGAGACCCGGTCGGAGAAGAACACCGTGCGCGGCCGCTGGTAGCCCGACCGGAACTGGCTGCCCCAGTAGGAGTCGAGCGAGTTGAGGACGGCGACGACCTCGCAGTCGGTCGAGTCGTTCGCCGACGCGCCGGTGGAGCAGTTCTGCTGCAGCGACGAGTTGTCCGAGGACCGCCCGGAGCCGTTCGTGCCCGACGACAGGCCGGGGTAGCCGCCACCGGTGCCCAGCCCGATGTCCCCGCCACCACCGAGGTTGGCGAGCAGCAGGTAGATCACCAGCCCGACGACGCCGAGCCCGCCGCCACCGGCAACGACGCGTCCACCGACACCGCCGCCGCCGAAGCCTCCACCGCCGAACCCGCCGCCGCCGAACCCGCCACCGGATCCGCGCTGGTCGTCGACACCGGACGTGTCCAGGTCGGCATTCTCGTCGAAGCGCACGTCGTCCCCTCCCAGGCCGAGGCGATCCCACCACACGCGCCCGGAGGCCACCGGATCGACGTCACCCGCAGTTCACGATCACCTGTCAGGGTGCCCCGGTGCGCTCCCGACTCGTCCCGGCCGTCCTGCTCGCGGCACTGGCCCCGGCGCTGCTGGGTGCAGTCCCGGCGTCCGCCGCCCCGCCCCGACCCACCGACGTCCGCTTCGCGACGTTCAACGCCTCGCTGAACCGGGCCGCCCCCGGTGAGCTGCGGAAGGATCTGTCCACCCCGGACGACCCCCAGGCGCGGCTGGTGGCCGACACGATCCAGGAGGCCCACCCGGACGTCCTGCTGATCAACGAGTTCGACCACGACCCGGTCGCGGCCGAGGAGTTCCGCAAGAACTACCTCGCCACCGGCGACAAGCCGATCGAGTACCCGTATGTGTTCACCGCGCCGGTCAACACCGGCGTCCCGAGCGGGATGGACCTCGACCACGACGGGAAGACCGACGGCCCCGGCGACGCGCTCGGCTTCGGCGCCTTCCCCGGCCAGTACGGGATGCTCGTGCTCTCGAAGTACCCGATCGGCGACGTCCGCACCTTCCAGCACTTCCTGTGGAAGGACCTGCCCGGCAACAGGATCCCGCCGGGCTACTACTCGCCGGAGGCGCTGGCGAAGCTGCCGCTGTCGTCGAAGTCGCACTGGGACGTGCCCATCGGGATCGGTGGCCGGACGGTGCACCTGCTCGCCTCGCACCCCACCCCGCCGACCTTCGACGGCCCCGAGGACCGCAACGGCCGCCGCAACGCCGACGAGATCGGGTTCTGGCGGCGCTACGTCACGCCCGGCCCCGCGGCCCACGCCCTGGTCGACGACAAGGGTCGGCGCGGCGGGATCGCGCCCACCGAGCGGTTCGTCATCGAGGGCGACATGAACTCCGACCCGGTCGACGGTGACTCGGTGCCCGGTGCCGCGGGGCAGATCCTGACCGCGCCGCGGGTGATCGACCCGAAGCCGCGCTCGGCCGGCGCCGCGGAGAACGCGACCCCCGGCCACCGCGGTGACCCGGCGCTCGACACCGGCGACTTCGCCGAGCCGGTGCCCGGCAACCTGCGCACCGACTACGTGCTGCCGTCGTTCCCGCTGCAGGTGCGCGACTCCGCTGTGCTCTGGGCGGCCGCGTCGGACCCGCTGGCCCGGCTCAACAAGGCGTCGGACCACCGGATGGTGCGGGTGGACCTACAGGTGCGCTGACCTGCGCTGATCCGGTGCGCCAGCCGGCGGGCGGGACGCCGTGCGCCGCGCGGAAGCGGCGGGCGAAGTAGCCCGGGTCGGGATAGCCGACCCGGGCTCCGACGTCGGCGACCGGCAGGTCGGTGGACACGAGCAGCCGGCGGGCCTCGCGCAGCCGCCGCTCGGTGATCCACTGCTGGACGGTCCGCCCGGTCGCCTGCCGGACGACCGTGGTCAGGTGCCCGGGGGTGAGCCCGACGGCCGCGGCCACGTCACGCAGCGACAGCGGCCCGGCGTACCGCTGCTCGACGACGCCGAACACCGCCGCGAGCAGCGCGTCACCCGACTCTGCGGGGACGTCGTCGACGAGCCTGCCCAGCGCTACCAGCAGCAGGGTGAGCAGCGCGCGGGCGGCCTCGGCGTGCCCGTCGCGGCGGTGGGCCAGCTCGTCGTCGAGCTCGACGAGCCGGGCCCGCCAGGCGGGACGGTCGGCGGGTGGCACGGTCAGCCGCTGACCGCCGCCGCGGTGCCGGCCGAGGAACGGTGCGAGCAGCGGATGGTCCTGCCAGGACGCGGTGCTCAGCGCCTCCACCGGGAAGGTGACGGCCCAGAACTCGCCGGGTGCGGACGTGGTCTCCTCGGCGTGGTCGACCACGGCACCCGGGGACACCACGAACGCGTCGCCCGCGCCGAGTTCCCAGGTCCGGCCGTCGACGACGTAGCGGCAGCCGCCGCGCACCACGTGCACCAGCGTCAGGAAGTCGTGGGCGTGCGGCCCGTGCACCCGCGCCAGGTCGGTCGGGCCGGTGACGTGCCGGACCGCGATCGGGACCGTCGCGTACCCGAACGGCACCAGCCGAACACCCGAACTTCGTCCCACCACGGCCACGGATCGTGCCTGGTGCGCTGCTCGTACGCCAGCAAGGCTGATCGGCGTACACGAACTTCGTCCGAGGGGGCTCCATGACCACCGAGCGGTACCTGCCCGCGCTCGTCAGCCCGCGGCTGCTGCCCGGCTACGACACCGTTGCCCGGCTCGGCGGTGCGGTGCCGATGTACTGGCGCCTGCTCACCCAGGCCTGCATCGGTCCCGGCGACCGCGTGCTGGAGATCGGCTGCGGCACCGGCAACGTCGTGCTGCGGGCCAAGGAGGCCGTCCCGACGGCCTCGGTGACCGGGATCGACCCGGACTCCGACGCCCTGGCGATCGCGCGGCGCAAGGCGGCCGCGGCCGGGATCGACGTCCGGTTCGAGGTCGGCGTCGCCGAGGAACTGCCGGTCGGCGACGGTGCGCTCGACCGCGTCCTGTCGTCACTGATGCTGCACCACGTCGCCGCCGACACCCGGGTGGCGGCACTGCGCGAGGCCCGCCGGGTGCTCGCGCCGGGCGGCAGCCTGCACCTCGTCGACCTCGACGACGATCCCGGCGTCGGCGGGCGGATGCGGCCGGTCAACGCGCTGCTCTCGCTGCTGCACCGGCTCGACCCCGCCGCCCGCCGCCACGGCCACGGAGGCCACGGCCACGGACAGGGGCACGGCCACGGTCACGGGCAGGCGCAGCGGCCGGTGCGCGAGCTGCTCGCCGAGGCCGGGTTCGCCGAACCCACCCTGGTCGGGCACGGGACGACGTTGATGGGCGGCGTCGGCTACTACCGCGCGCAGGCCTGAGCGCGGGGCCACCGGTTAGGCTCCCCGGCGGAAGCGTGGCAGAGCGGCCGATTGCACTCGCCTTGAAAGCGAGCGTCCGAAAGGACCGCGGGTTCGAATCCCGCCGCTTCCGCCGCAGGTCGGAGGCATGATCACGATCGCCTCCGGTCCGTCCGACCCTCGTTGGCAACAAGCGTCGACAACAACCCGGCGGCGACTGCTGCGCCGGGTGTGACGCGTTGCGACATGACCGGGACATCGACATGACCGCCCTCGGACATCGGCACGACAGCGTGGATCTCGATACATGCCTGTGGTGGAGATCCGAGAGGTAGCTGCGATGAACCGCGCAAGCGAGACCCGAACGACCAGACCGCCGATCCGACCGGCGTCACCGATCGGTCGCCTGGCCGGAATCGACGTACTACGGGCGCTGGCGATCCTCGGCATGGTCTGGATGCACTTCAGGGTCACCGGGTGGTGGTCAGATCTCGACGGTCCCGCGGCTCCCGAGCTCGCCTGGGTCAACAGCTTGCTGGGCACTCGGTCCCGGGACCTGTTCTTCGTACTGGCCGGGGTGACCGTCGCGCTGACCACGGGCGGATTGCACGGCAGCTCCGGGAACCGCGACAGGATGCGGGTGCTGGTCCGGGCCGGAGTGCTGTTCGTGCTCGCGATGGTGCTGGGTGAGCTCGGCAGCTGGGACGCCCAGATCCTGCACTTCTATGCGTTCTGGCTGGTCCTCCTGGTACCGCTGACGCTGCTCCCGGCGCGGAGCCTGTTCCCGCTCGCCGCCGTCCTCGCTGTGACGATGCCGGTGGTCAAGATCGCCGCGACGCGGGGAGGCTGGTTCGAGCCCGACATGGAAACGATGATGAGCCTGTACGAGCACGGCGGGTTCGCGCTGCTGGCACATCCGGGCGACTGGTTGCCGCTGGCGCAGAACATCGTGTTCGGGGCTTCGCCGACCTCGCAGGACACTTTGTCGGTGCTGCCGTTCCTGGTGATGGGGCTCGCGCTGGGCAGGCTCGATCTGCGATCCGACGGGGTACGGCGCCGTCTCGTGGCGCTCGGCGCCGCGGTCGCCGCGGGTGCTGTCGCGATCGGGATCGTCGCGACATCAGTGCTCGATGCGGGCGCGGCAATCGCGGCCGTCGACGACCTGCCTCCGGCCGCGGCCGACGCTCAGACCCCGTGGCAACTCCTGGTCGCCCTCGATCACCCCGGACCCGGGACGGCGCAGTTCAGCATCACCGAGACCGTCGCGATGGGCGGCATCATCGCCACCCTGCTGGGAACGCTGCTCGTCCTCATGGATCGGCCGCGGTGGAAGCCGGCCCTGCGGCCGATGGCCGCCTTCGGCAGCATGGCCTTGACCTGGTACTTCGCGCACTTCCTGGTGCTGTCCTCCGGTCTTTTCACGACCGCGGACGGGCCGGTGAACCGAACGGTGGCAGCCTTCGCCATCGCTGTGGTCGTCGCCTCTGTGCCGTCGCTCGTCCTGCACCGTTGGGCGCGGCGCGGACCGCTCGAATGGCTGCAGCACACGGTGATCGAGACCGTCCTGCCGCGAACCCGGACCCCTCACCGAGGTTCTCCGCCGGTTCGGAGTGCTTGATCCTTCCCCGGTGGCGCGGAGTCCGGGTCTGGATGCGCTGCTCGCCGGCCTCGCGGCGGGTGGGAGATCCCGATCGATGCGTCACCCGCCGGGCCGCCGGCTCCGGCGGGTGACGCAACGGAGATCAATGTCATCCCGGGCGAACCCGTCGGCGCCCGGCCCGTCTTCTCTCGTGACTGCACTTCGACGGCCCGCCGCCGGAGCGCCCGTGAGACCGAGAGAGGTACCGCTCATGCAGACCCGACTCGTACGCACCGCCGGCAGGACGGCCGTCGCCCTGGCCGTCGCGGCGTCCGCCGCCCTCGTCCCGGCCGGGATCGCCTCCGCCGCACCGGCCGCGAAGCCCGGCCCGAGCGCCTGCAACGCCGGTCACCAGCACGGGACGATCACTCCGCGACCGTCGACCGCCGACGTCGCGAACTACACGGTGACCGTCTACGCCGACCCGGGAACCTCGACCTGCCAGGTCGGCGGGTCGCCGTCGCACCTGCGGTTCAGCGAGAACGGGACGCAGGTGCCCGCCGAGGTGAGCCCGACCGGCGTCCAGAACCGCATCACCTTCCTCGGCGACGGCATGCCGGTCCAGTTCGATGTCCACGTCCCGCAGTCGGGCGACACGAAGCCGGCCGACACGATCACCTTCACCCCGCGGAACAGCTTCAACGACCTGCCCGTCACCTTCACCGCGTCCGGCCCGATCCAGGCCGGTCCGGGGGTCACGGTCGGGCCGATGGTGACCGCCACGCACTGAGCCGGGCGGGCCGTCAACCGTCGTACTCGGAGAGGATGTCGGCCAGCACCTGCTCGCCGCGCAGGCCGAGAGCCGGGTCGCGCAGCGTGGTCCGCCGCCACGGCGCCGCGGTGCCGCGGGGTGCCCGGACCGATGTGGACAGCGCGATGACGCCCCGGCGGGTGTCGGTGCGACCGTCCACGTCGGGGTACGGGGTCACGTACCAGTCCCGGTCGATCGAGCCGTCGTGCCCGGGCATCTCGATCAGCTGGCCGGAGTGCCCGGCGACGTCGTGGTCGCGGACGGTGCCGACGCCGTGATGGCCGTAGTCCGCGTACGTGAAGGCCGGGTTGGCCGACAGCTCGACCTCGACCTCGCCGCGCTCGTGGCTGAAGACGCAGAAGTCCCCGCGGGTCGCGGCGACCATGTCGGGCCCGAACGCGCGGCGCACCGGCCCCAGACCTGCGGCGCAGAGGTAGCTCGCGTCCTTCGACTCCAGCAGGTCCTCGACGGATCCGGGCGCGTCGACGTCGGCGGGCAGCGCGCAGCCCACCGCCGGGTGGGCGTCGGCGCAGGGCCCGGTCCGGCGACGGTAGGGCTCGTCCGGCCGCAGGAACCGGACCGGCGGTGTACCCGGCTGCACCGCGGTGGCGGTGACCGCGTGCGTGACACCGGTCGCGAGCTCCTCGGCGACCGCACAGCGGTCGGGCTCCGGCTGCCCGTGGGGCACGTCCCTCTCGGCGGAGACGCCGATGGACCGGGTGAACCCGACGGCGACGTCGATGGTGCAGGCGGTGCCATCGGCGTACGAGGTGTACCGGACTTGCTCCTGCCGGAAGGCGCGGACTCCGGCGATGGTGACCTGTGCCGACCGTCCACGTTCCTCATCGCCGAACTCCGACCCGACCACGACCTGGAGCTTCACGTTCTCCCGGGTCGTCAGGCGGCATGTGTTGTCGAGCGACGAGCGTTCCGCGGAGAGCCCCGCCACCGGTGCGCCGGGTGGCGCGTTCCGGACCGCGGTCGTGGTGAGTGTGCAGGCGTCCAGGGGACGCAGGGACGCAGCGGCCGTGGACCCGGCGGGGTCGGTCGCCACCACCTCGGCCGGCGCGACGGGGGCCGCGGACGCCTCGCGGCGGAGCGTCTCGGCCCCGCCCACCAGCAGACCACCCAGCAGGACACCCACCAGCGGGATCATGCTCCTGCGCTTCATGTGCCGCCCCTCGATCTGATGCCGAGGAGCGTTGCACCGTGCCGGCGCGACCAAGGCCGTTCGGTGGAAGTCGCTGGAGATTCCCTGGTCGCGGCCCTTGCCCAGCGAGGTTACCGGAAGTAGCGTTACCAGCGGTAACAGCGTCGTCGCGAAGGAGCGGGCATGTCCGTCACCCCCTCGACCCGTGACAGTGCGGCCGACCGGCACGACACCGCCGAGCGGCTGCTGCGCTCGTCCGCGGAGCTCTCCCTCGACCCGATGACGGAGATCGACTGGGACGCTCCGCTCGAGGACGGCAAGTACGGGATGAGCCCGGAGTGGTGCAGCCTCTACGGCACGCGTTACTGGGCGGAGATGACCGAGGACCAGCGGGTCGCGCTGACCCGGCACGAGACCGCGACGGTCGCCTCGACCGGCATCTGGTTCGAGATGATCCTGCAGCAGATGATCCTGCGGGACTTCTACGCCGCGAACCCCGCCGACCCGTCCTTCCGCTGGGCGCTGACCGAGATCGCCGACGAGTGCCGGCACTCCAACATGTTCGCCCGCATGATCGAGGCGATGGGAACCCCGCTCTACCTGCCGAAACGCTGGATCCTGGCGCTCGGACGGCTCTACAAGTCCACCGCCACCGGTGAGGGCGCCTACGCCGCGGTGCTGGTCGCCGAGGAGGTCCTCGACGTCATGCAGCGGGACTGGATGCGCGACGAGCGCGTCCTGCCGATGCTGCGCACGGTCGCGAACATCCACGTGATCGAGGAGTCCCGGCACATGAAGTTCGCCCGCGAGGAGACGCGCGAGGCGCTGCGCGACGCGGGGCCGATCCGCCGCCGGCTCAGCGCGCTCTACGTCGCGCTGGTCGCCTTCGCCGTCGTCGACAGCATGTGGAACGCGCAGGTCTACGCGAACATCGGGCTCGATCGGCGGCGCGCGGTACGCGAGGCGAAGGCCAACGAGGCGCGCAAGGCGCTGCTGCGCTCGTCGGTCGCCGGGCTGATGGAGTTCCTCAACTCGTGCGGCCTGCTGACCCGTCCGGCGATGCGGATCTACCGGGCCGCGAACCTGATCTGACCCTACGTCCGGCGACGACGGACCAGGGCGCGCACCAGCGTCCACACCAGCACGATCACCAGCAGCGCCAGCAGGACCCCGGCGGTCACCTGCTGTGCGGACAGGATCCGCGCCGCGGTCGCCGAGCCGATCACCAGATAGCGGCCGAGCGTGAACGTCGCGAACGCCCACGCCGCTGCCGCCGGGACGCTGACCAGGGCGAACCGCGCGTAGGGCAGACCCGTGTCGGCGGCGAGCCGCGGCGCCAGCGTGCGCGCCACGGCGAACCACTGCCCGACGACGACGGTGAGCGCCGGCCGGTGCTCGACCGTCTCGAGCGCGCGTCGCGCGATCCCCGGGACGCGCCGGTCGTGCAGGAACGCGGTGCCCTCGCGCCGGGCCAGCCGGAACCCCAGGCTCGGCCCGGCCGCAGCCGCGGCGACCGCCGTCGCACCCGCCGCGACCGCAGGTACCGTCCCGGTCCCGGCGAGCAGTCCGAGTCCCACCGGGACGCTGATCCCGGGCAGGACGACCCCGATGAGCAGCCCGGACTCCGCGACCAGCGCGACGGCGGCGAGCACCAGGGCCCACGGGCCGACGCTGCGCGCGACGTCGAGCAGCCAGTGGGCGGTGGTCACGGGCGCGCGGCGGCGATCAGCGCCTCGGCGGTCACGGTCGGCTGCGGCACCGCTCCATGGTGCCGGTCACCCGCGCTCGGCCCGCCGTCGGCTCGCGTTCTCGTGCTTCCGGACGGCGAAGGCGTGTGCGTCGTCGAGCAGGGTGCGGACCTGCGGCCACGTCGTGTCCGGATTGATCACCGATACCCAGTGGTAGGCGCCGTAGACCGGGTGCGGGAACAACGAGTCGGGCGCGGTCGGGTCGAATACGGCGCCGGCGTCGGGAAACAGTTCGGCGAACCGCTGCTTCGGCAGGCCGATGTTCAGCCGGAACACGCCGGGTCGGTCGAGGTCGGACGCGGTGTCGTTGACGTCGGAGTTCACGACGGTCGCCCAGCCCTGGCGTGGTCGCTGCTCGTAGTCGTGTTCGGGGTCGTGAATGGCGAACACGTCACCGTTCGCCTCGATCAACCGGGTACCGGGACAGGCCCCGAGAACGGCGACGATCTCATCGGAATCCATTGCGCCAAGAGAGCACGATTCCAGTGATCGATGTGCGAATCAAGTGATACAGATCACGCCTGATCAGCTCGTTTCCGCTGCCGTGGCGAGGCGCTCCAGCGACGCTGCGAGCATCTCCGGCGAGGTCGAGCAGGCCCGCGGGAACCGCTTCTCGTCGGTGAGCCCGGACCAGTCGTAGGTGTGCGTGACCAGGGTGCAGCCGTCGTCGAGGGGCTCCAGCTCCCAGCGCCACAGGTGCCCGGCGGGTTCCGCTCCCACGTCGGAGGGCTTCCACGCGATCCGGCGCCCCTCCTCGAACTCGACGACGCGGTTCTCCCGCACCCCGCCGTTGGTCAGGGTGGTCGCGAAGATGTCCCCGATCGCGTGGACGCGCTGGTCGCCGGCGGTCTCGACGAGGTTGTCGTTGCCGTCCCAGCTCGGCTGCCGGGCGGGGTCGGCGATCAGCTCGAAGATCCGCGCGGCGTCGGCGGCGATCTCGCGGCTACTGGTCACGACGGTGGGCTGCTCCGTGGTCACGCCGACGAGTCAAGCATCGGCTGTCGGTGCCCGCCGGCAGGATCGCCGGCGTGACGACGACCGAGCGCGGCATGCCGCCGATGCAGGCCGACCCGCGGGCCACCCTCGCCGGCTGGCTCGACTTCTACCGGACCACCCTGCTCGCCAAGTGCGACGGGCTGAGCGAGGAGCAGCTGCGGACGGCGTCCGTGGACCCGTCCGGGCTGACCCTGCTCGGGCTGGTGCGCCACCTGGCCGCGGTCGAGCAGCACTGGTTCCGCGAGGTTTTGGCGGGTGAGGACGTCGAGCCGCTGCACGCGCGCGAGGCCGGGACCGGCCACGACGGCGGTTTCGACCTCGACGGCGCCGGATTCGCCGCGGCCCGCGCCGACTGGGACGCCGAGGTCGCACACTCCCGCCGGATCCTCGCCGAGATCGGATCGGACGCACACGGCTCGCTCGGCGGGACCCCGGTCTCGCAGGTCTGGGTGCTCACCCACCTGGTCGCCGAGTACGCGCGGCACTGCGGGCACGCCGACCTGATCCGGGAGCGGATCGACGGCAGCACCGGGGTGTAGGCGGCGCCGGGGTGTGGGCGACACCGGGGTGTGGACGGTGGCGCCGGGGCGTGGGCGGCACGGGAAACGTCTCACCGGGTGAGGTGTTCCGGAACTACTTCACTTGCTGCCGTAGTTCCGGAGTGGCACACCACGGCCGGTCGGCCCGGCATCGCGACACCCGGCATCGCGACACCCGGCACCGCGACAGACCGGCGACCGGCGCACGGGGCACCGCGACTCCGGCAGTGCTTCAGGCAGGCAGCGCCTCCGGCCGCGTCTCCGCCCGCGCGTCGGTCCCGTGGATCCACGCCAGCCACGGGTCCAGGCCGGTGAGCTTGGCGTCCCGGGCGTCGGCGTCGGTGCCGTCGGGCAGGTGCAGCAGGTCGGAGGTGACCAGCGAGCTGCGCTGCACCTGACGGGTCCGGCAGCGGCGCAGGCTCTCGTAGCGGGCGAACGCCTCGGCGTGACCGCCGGTGAGCACGCCCGGCTCGGCGAGGACGTCGGCCAGCACCACCGCGTCCTCGATCGATTGGTTCGCGCCCTGGCCGTGGTGCGGCAGCATCGTGTGCACCGCGTCCCCGAGCAGTACGACGCGCTCGTGCGACCAGCGCGCCAGCGGCGGCAGCGTGTAGAGCGGCCACTGCGCCGACTGCGGCACCGCGGTCACCATCTCGCGCACCGCGGGCGCCCAGTCGGCGAACGCGCGCTCCAGCGTGTTTGGCGCGACCTGGGCCGGTCCGGCGCCGGCGGTCCACTCGTCCGGCCCCTCGACGACGGCGAGGAAGTTGACGTCCTCGCCGTGCGCGCCGATGGCGTAGTGCAGCAGGTGCGCATCCGGACCCATCCAGAACTGGATCGCCTGCGGGTCGGGCAGTGACGGCAGCGACGACACCGGTGCGATTCCGCGGAACCCCGAGGTCCCGGTGTAGACCGGTGCCGCGGCCGGGTCGACGACCGAGCGCAGCCGGGAGTGCACGCCGTCGGCACCGACGACGACCGAGGCCTGCACGGTCTCGCCCGACGCCAGGGTCAGCGTGCCGTCCGCGGTCGCGGAGACGACCTCGCAGCCCAGCCGGATCATCCCCGGCGGGCAGGCCGCGGAGAGCACGCGCTGGAACTCCGCGCGGTGGATCCCCAGGTAGGGGGCGCCGAACCGGGCACGGTAGGAGCCGTCGATCCCGACGGGGAACGCGGTCACCCGCTCGTTCGTGCGCCACCGGCGGTGGATGAGCTCCGTCGGCTCGGTCGCGACGGCCTCCAGCTCACCGAGCAGCCCCAGCTCGTCCATCGGGCGCAGCCCGTTCGCGGACAACGCCACGGCGGCGCCGACCTCGCGGAGCTCGTCCGCCCGCTCGTACACGGTCACCGGGACGCCGCGCGCCTGCAGGGACAGGGCCAGGGTGAGGCCCCCGATTCCGGCTCCGACGATCGCCACTGATGCGTCCATATCCAGATACTGACACGCATACCGGGCCGTTGTCCGGTCTTGTTGCGTCTCAGTCCGGACCGATGTCGACTCAGTCCGCGAAACCCTGTTCCGGCAGGTCAGAGCATCGCACAATCGCGGTTCCCCGAGTTCTCGACGAGGAGACCCGATGTCCGAGACGTTCGTCCTGATCACCGGCGCCTGGCACGGTGGCTGGGCCTGGCGCCCGGTCGCCGAGCGGCTGCGCGCCGCCGGCCACCGCGTGCTGACCCCGACGCTGCCCGGCCTGTACGACGGCGCCGACCCGACCGCGCTGCACCTGTCCGACTGCACCGACGCCGTCGCCGACCTCATCGAGGGCGCCGACCTGTCCGACGTGACGCTGGTCGGCCACAGCTGGGGCGGCTACGTGATCACCGGTGCGGCGCACCGGGTCGCACCGCGGCTGCGCAAGCTCGTCTACCAGAGCGCGTTCGTTCCGGCCGCCGGCGTCCCGCTCAACGACGAGGTCCCGCCGGACTACCAGCAGCTCTTCGCCGCGCAGGCGCAGGCGTCGGGCAACAACACCGTGCAGCTGCCGTTCGAGGTGTGGGCGGGCGCGTTCATCCAGGACGCACCGGAGGCGGTGCAGCGGCTGACCCACGAGCTGGTGGTGCCGCACCCGATGCAGTACTTCACCGAGACCGTCGAGCCGTTGGAACCGGGCACGGTGCCGGTCGCCTACGTCCTCGGCGAGGACGACATCGCCCTCCCTCCCGGCGAGTACGGGTGGGAGCGCTTCGCGAAGCGGCTGGGCGTCACGCCGGTGTCCGCGCCGGGCGGGCACGAGGCCTGCTTCACCCGCCCCGACGGCCTGGCCGAGGCCCTGCTGAAGGCCTGAGCACGACCCCCGCACACAGACGGTGCCGGCGCCCCGGGGAGCAGGGCGCCGGCACCGTCGTATCCGGGGAGGGTTCAGGTTCCGGCGGTCGGAGCCGGCTCCTCCTGTGCCCCGTCACCCGGAGCCGGGTCCTGGCCCGGCTCGTTCGGCGGGAACCGCAGCGGCGGCAGGTCCTGCAGCGGAGCCTGCGGCACCTGCGAACCCAGCTCCGGCGGCACCGGCGCACCGGCGGCGGGGTTGCCCACCGGGGCCAGCGGGTCGGCCGGGGCGTAGGTGCCCGGCTTCGCCAGTCCACCGGAGTCGGTCCCGGTGAACGACTCGGTGCGGTCACAGCCGGCGAGGCTGACCGTCAGCGGGCCGTCCGTGGCGACCTGGAGCTTCGCGTCGCAGTCCACGCCCGCGCGCTCCGGGTCCACCGTCACCGCGCCGACGCCGGCCGAACGGATGTGCAGGACGTCGTTCTCCGGTGCGTCCACCGGCTCGTCGAGGTGGCGGTACTCGCGCAGGTACGGGTTCACCGGCGAGACCGTGCCGGGCGAGACCCCGGGCTCCGTCTTCGCCGGCGGCACCGGCGCCGGGGCCTTCCCGAGGCCCTCGGTGACGACGTCGACCGCGCCGAGCTGCTGCGGGTCGCGGCTCTCGATCCCGGACAGCCAGTACGCCCGGTCGCCGACGAGCCCGGACTGCGGGTCGTCCATCAGCGGGTTGCGCACGTAGGTGACCTGCGGCGGGTTCTTCGCACGCGGGGAGTCACCGAGCCAGTCGGTGGCCAGGTCCCACATGCCGTTCTTGCACATCACCAGGTGCTCGGCGGCGAGGCCGGTGTGGCTGAGGAACTCGTAGTCGTAGTCCCCGGCCTTGTAGGCGTCGGCCCGCTCACGGGTGATCGGGTACGGGATGAAGTCGTCGTTCGCCCCGGCCCACTCCATCACCGGCTGGTTGCGCCGGCTGGGCAGCAGCTCGGAGATCTTCGACCCCGGCTCGTGCTTGGTCAGCGTGTCCACGCCGGTCAGCTCGGAGCCCTTGTCGGCCACCCCGTTCAGGCCCGGGAACGACGGCGCGTCGTTGAGCCCGTCGCAGATGAACGCCTTGGTGAACACGTCCGGGAAGGTCAGGGACAGCTTGTTCGCGGTGTAGGCACCGGAGGAGAAGCCACCCATCGACGTCCGCTCGGTGTCCAGGTCGTAGTGCCTGCGGGCGTCGGCGAGCGCCTCGAAGACGGCGGCGCCGCCCTCGCCGTAGCCCCAGTTGTCGGCGCCGCGGAAGTCGACGTCGATCACCATCGTCGGGTTGCCCGGGCGGTCGGCGAAGCTGCGGTACAGGTCGTGCGGGCCGCCGACGTCGTCACCGGGGCGCAGCGCGTAGCCCTGCGTCCAGACCATCGACGCGTAGCCGTCGGCCGGGGCCTTCTGCTCCGGGACGTAGACCATGTAGCGCTGCATCCGGCCGGCCAGGTCGGGGACGCAGTCGTCGCGGCAGGGGTAGCCGAACGCCAGGCTCGGCCGCTTGTTCCCCGAGCCCTTCCCGGAGCCGGTGGCGATGCCGCCCTGCTGGGTGCCGGTGCCGGGCGGGGGGCCACCCGGGTCCGACGGCAGGCGGCGGCCCTGCTCCTTCTCGAACTTCGACGCGAAGACCCGGGTCATGTACCCGCTGGTCGGGACGCCGGACTCGTCGTCGACGCCGTCGGCGAGCTTGCCGAAGTCGATGTCGGCGAAGAAGTCCGACAGGTCGCCGTTCGCGATCGCGCGGCGCTGGTCGTTGTTGCGGTACGGCGCCTCGAACGGCTCGTGGAACCGGAACGCCGAGTCGAAGAACGCCGACGGCGTCGGGTCCCCGACGACGGCACCGCCCGGGTGCGTCTCGTCGGCGGTGGTCTGCGGCACGAGGTACTTGTCGGTCCCGCGGTCCCACAGCCCGGCCGCGGCGGCGACCCGCTGGGTGCCCCCGGCCGGGTCCCACGCCGAGTTCGGCACCCGGATCTCGATCTGGCGGCGCTCGGTGTCCACGCTGACCTGCGGCGCGTCCGGAACCTTCTCGCCGGTCGCGGCGTCGGTGATGTCACCGGTACTGCCGTGCACGGTCACGAACTTCTCCGCCTGCATCACGGTGTTCGCGCCGTGCGGGGCCTCGCGGGGCTTGTCGGAGTTGCCCAGCGCGAGGGTCAGGCCGACCAGCTCCGGGTCGGTCATCGTGTTCATCGTGACCCGGAACGCGGTCGCGCCCTCGACCGGCTTCGCGCGGACCTCGAGGATGTCCGCGGCGTTGCGCCGGTACTCGGTGGCCTCCGGGTAGGTGTAGTTGCGCAGCAGCGTGTCGTTCGGCCAGCGGTACTGGTTGCCGCCACCCTCGTCGTCGTAGACGCAGCCCTGGTGCACGTACTCGCCCTTGCGGTACGCGCTGGTCATGCAGATCCCGGTCGGGTCCGCGGCCCAGATCCCGGTGTTCTGCAGCTGGGGGGCGTCGACCGGCGCGGCGCGCAGCAGGTCCGGTCCGGCCCCGCCGGACGGCCCGTCCGGGGCGCCCAGTGCGGTTCCGGCCGTCGCGCCGCCGCCGGCGATCAGGCCGGCCACGACGAGTGCGACGCCCGTTCGCTTCGTCAGTCTCATGGGGAGCCTTCCGCCGCGGCGTACCGGTCACGCCTCGTCGCGTGAAGGGGCCGAACACCCCGCGGATACCGGCCCAACGGTGTGACCGCACCCACGGTGACGTGCGGTGACGACTCGGGCGTAGCTCGAATGGAGCCAGACGCAGCGCGTCTCAGTCGGGCGCATCTCAGGGTCATCCCCGAGGCCGATCACGGACGCCCACGGCACTCTGGAGGCATGCTCCGGCTGATCCTGAACGTCGTCTGGCTCGTCTTCTCCGGCGTCTGGCTGTTCCTGGCCTACGCCGCCGCGGGGATCGTGGCCTGCCTGCTGGTCGTGACGATCCCGTTCGGCATCGCGTCGTTCCGGATCGCGCTCTACGCGCTGTGGCCGTTCGGCCGGGAGGTCGTGCGCGACCCACGCGCCGGCGCGGCGTCGGCGATCGGGAACGTGCTCTGGGCGGTGCTGTTCGGGATCTGGCTCGCGATCGGGCACGTCGTGACCGCGATCGGGCTCGCCGTGACGATCATCGGGCTGCCGCTGGCCTGGGCGAACCTCAAGCTCATCCCGGTGTCGCTGTTCCCGCTGGGCGCCCGGATCGTCGACTCCGACCACTACCTGCCGGCCGCCGCGGCCGAGCGCATGCCGGCGGGGATGCTGCGCTGAGTCGCTGACCCCAGGGGTTCGCTCAGCGCTCCGGGTCGGCCAGGAACTCCACGCCCGCCCGCCGCAGCAGCTTCGGGTCGTGCACGCCGCACAGCTCCCGCGCCGAGTGCATGGACAGCACCGGGATCCCGACGTCGATCGTCCGGATACCCAGCCGGGTCGCCATGATCGGGCCGACCGTCGAGCCGCAGGGCACGGTGTTCTTCGAGACGAACACCTGGTTCGGCACGTCCGCGGTCCGGCAGGCCCGCTTCCACGCGGCCGCGCCGGGCGCGTCGGTGGCGTAGCGCTGCACCGCGTTGACCTTGAGCGACGGGCCCCGGTTGGGCACCGACAGGTGGTCGACGTCGTGCTTGTCCAGGTGGTTCGGATGCGCGGCGTGGGTGACGTCCACCGACAGGCACCGCGATCGCGCGAACACCGTGCGGCGGGCGTCGAACCCGCCTGCCAGCCGGGTCAGCAGGGTCTCCAGCAGCGGGCCCGCAGCGCCGGTGGCGGAGTCCGAGCCGACCTCCTCGTGGTCGAACCCGACGAACACCGGCACCGTCTCCGGGCCCCGCTCGACGGCCTCGAGCAGCGCCGCGATCCCGGCGTGCACCGACGACAGGTTGTCCAGCCGCGGGGCGGCGAACAGCTCGTCGTCGCGGCCGAGCGTGGCCGGCGGGGTGAGGTCGAAGGTGAACAGGTCGTGCGCGGCGATCTCCTCGGCGTCGATGTCGGCCAGCGCGGCGACGAAGTCCAGGAACTCGCCCTCGTCGGGCTCGCCGAGACCCCAGATCGGCAGCAGGTGCCGCTGCGGATCGAGCTTGAGGCCCTCGTTGTTGACACCGCGGTCGAGGTGCACGGCCAGCTGCGGGATGCGCAGCAGCGGCCGGTCGACCCGCACCGGGAGGACGGAGCCGTCGTAGAGCGCGACCCGCCCGGCCAGACCCAGGTCACGGTCCAGCCAGGAGTTCCACAGCGCGCCGCCGTAGACCTCGACGCCGACCTGCCGCCAGCCCGCCGTACCCACGTCCGGATTCGGCTTGACCTTGAAACCGGGGGAGTCGGTGTGCGCGGCGAAGATCCGCAGCGGGCGCTCGCCGAGCGTCTCCGGCTGCCACCAGGCCAGCACCGTGCCGTCGCGGACCAGATAGCGGCCGCCCGCACCGTCGATCCAGGGCGCGTCCTCGGGCTGCTCGACGAACCCGGCCGCGCTCAGCCGGCGGACCGCCTCGGCCACCGCGTGGTACGGCGACGGGCTCGCGGTCAGGAACGAGGCGAGATCACGTGCAGCGTCGGTCACGTAGGGCATCCTGTCAGCGATGGCGGACACCTTCGACGTGGTGGTGGTCGGCGCCGGGTCGGCGGGCTGCACGCTGGCCGGCCGGCTGGCGGCCCGCGGGCTGACGACGGCGCTGGTCGAGGCCGGTCAGGTCGTCGTCCCGTGGGACTCGCTGCCGATCGCCTCGCTGGGCGCGACCGCGCCCGGGCACGTCCTGAACTGGGCCTACCGGGCGACGCTGTGCCAGGGCCGGGAGTGCACGGTGCCGCGCGGCCGGGTCCTCGGCGGTTCCGGCGCGATCAACGGCGGCTACTTCGTCCGCGCGGTCCCGGCCGACTTCGCCGACTGGGCCGTCCCGGGCTGGACCTACGACGACGTGCTGCCCGCCTACCGCAGGCTGGAGACCGACGTCGACCGGCCCGCCGACCCGGCGCACGGCCACGACGGCCCGCTGCGGATCTCCCGGCCCGCCGGGCACCTGCTCGCCCCGCTGACCACCCCGTTCCTCGACGCCTGCGCCGAGCTCGGGTTCCGCGCCGAGCCGGACAAGAACGGCGGCGACCCGCCCGGCGCCGGCCCGGTGCCCACCAACGCCGTCGACGGGTTCCGGGTCAGCGCGGCCACCGCGTACCTGCCCGCGCCGTGGGGGAGCGCCGCACCGATGGACACCCTCACCGTGCACGGCGGCAGCCCGGTGGAGTCGCTGCTGCTGTCCCGCGGCCGGGTCGGCGGAGTGCGACTGGCAGGCGGCACCGAGCTGCACGCCGCGGAGACGGTGCTGGCCGCCGGCGCCGTCGGCAGTCCGGTGCTGTTGCAGCGCAGCGGGATCGGTCCGGAGGACACGCTGCGGACGGCCGGGGTGCCGCTGCGTCACGAGCTGCCCGGGGTGGGGCGGAGCTGGTCGGACCACCCGAGCGTGTTCCTGCCGCTGCGCGCCGACCTGCCCGAGCCGCACCCGAACGCCGTCGGGAGCCAGGCCGCGCTGCACTGGGACTCGGGCACCGACCCGTCCGGGGACCTGGAGGTGCTGTTGTTCGCCCGGCCGTTCGTGCCCGGCGGGCCCGCGCACCTGATGTGCGCGGTGCAGCGCCCGGACAGCCGCGGGATCCTCGGGATCACCTCCCCGGACCTCGACGAGCCACCGCGGCTGGACTACCGCTACCTGCGCACGACGTCGGACCGGCACCGGATGCGCGCCGCGGTCCGGACCGCCGCCGACGTCGTCCGCGCGGCCGGGTGGAAGCGGGGCGCACCGGAGGAGGGCGGCCTCGACGGGTGGGTGCTCGGCAACGACGCCCGGCTCGACGAGTGGATCCACGACCGGCTCACGACCTCGGTGCACCTGTCCGGCAGCGCGCCGATGGGGACCGGTCCGGACGCCGTCGTCGACCCGGAGCTGCGCGTGCACGGGCTGGCGGGACTGCGGGTCGCCGACACCTCGGTACTGCCGTCGGTCCCCAGGCGGGGACCGGCCGCAACGGCGATCATGATCGGTGAGCGGGCCGCGGACCTGGTGGCCCCACCGTCCTGAGGCCCGATCCTCAGCGCTGCGAGCAGGGAGAACGCCCGATGCACGACGAGGTCACCGTCCACATGGCCGCTCCGGCACAGGAGATCTGGGATCTCGTCGCCGACATCCGCAACACCGGCCGGTTCTCCCCGGAGACCCTCGACGCCGAGTGGCTCGACGGTGCGACCGGCCCGGCGGTCGGCGTCCGGTTCCGCGGGCACGTCAAGCGCAACGGCCGCGGGCCGATGTACTGGAGCGTCTGCCGGATCACCGACTGCGTGCCCGGCCGCGAGTTCGGCTTCGAGGTGCTGCTGGGGTCGAACCCGGTGAACACCTGGCACTACCGCTTCGTCCCCGTCGGCGACGGCACCGACGTCACCGAGTCCTTCCGGCTGCCCGACTCACTCGGCACGAAGATCTACTGGACGCTTGCCGGCTGGGCGCGGCGGAAGACCAACGTGCGCGGGATGACCGAGACGCTGCACCGGATCAAAGCGGTCGTCGAGAGCCGCTGACCGGGAGACCCCGCCCGATGCCCCGAGGGGCACCCTCGTTCCCACCGGCGGTAGCGAGGGTGCCCCTCGGGGCAAGGGGGGACCGTAGGGTCGGGGCATGACGAGCTCCGAGGCCGCCGAGAACCCGTTCCTCCACCCCTCCGAGCTGCCGTTCGGCTTGCCTGACACCGACCGGATCCGCGACGAGCACTACCTGCCGGCGTTCGAGGCGGGGATGGCCGAGCAGCGGGCCGAGGTCGCGGCGATCGTCGAGGGCCGGGCCGCCTCCGGGGAGCCGGCGGAGCCGACGTTCGAGAACACCATCGTCGAGCTGGAGCGCTCCGGGGCGACGCTGAACCGGGTCGCCGCACTGTTCTTCGCCCGTGTCTCCGCCGACACCTCGCCCGCGGTGCAGGAGATCGAGGAGACCGTGGCGCCGCTGCTGTCCGCGCACGGCGACGCGATCTCCCTCGACCCGGGCCTGTTCGCCCGGATCGACGCGCTGCACGCCCGCCGCGACGAGCTGGACCTCGACCCGGAGTCGCTGCGGCTGCTGGAGCGCCATCACCGTGACATGGTCCGGGCCGGTGCCCAGCTGTCCGCGGCCGACCAGCAGCGGCTCCGCGAGCTGAACGGCGAGCTGTCCACGCTGTCCACCCGGTTCGGCTCCGCGCTGCTGGCCGGGGCGAACGACGCGGCCGTCCACGTCACCGACCGCAACCGCCTCGAGGGGCTGTCCGACGACGCCGTCTCCTCCGCCGCGGCCGCGGCCACCGACCGCGGCTACCCCGACGGCTGGCTGCTCACCCTGGTCCTGCCGACCGCGCAGCCGGTGCTGGCGTCGCTGGCCGACCGGTCGCTGCGCGAGGAGCTGTTCCGCGCCTCGGTCACCCGCGGTGACGGCGGTACGCACGACACCCGCGAGACGATCCTGGCGATCGTCCGGCTGCGCGCCGAGCGGGCCCGGCTGCTGGGCTACCCGGACCACGCGTCGTACGTCATCGACGACGCGACGGCCGGCACCGCGGCCGCCGCCCGGGAGATGCTGGAGTCGCTGGTCCCAGCGGCCGTTGCGAACGCCGATCGGGAGGCCGAGGGGCTGCGCGAGCTCGCCGCGGCCGACGGGATCGACGAGCTGGCGCCGTGGGACTGGGCGTTCTACGCCGACCGCTACCGACGCGAGCACTTCTCGGTCAACGACACCGCGCTGCGCCCCTACCTGGAGCTGGAGCGGGTGATCAGGGACGGCGTGTTCCGCGCCGCCGAGCTGCTCTACGGCGTGCGGTTCGCCGAGCGCACCGACCTGCCCGCCTACCACCCCGATGTCCGCTGGTGGGAGGTCCGCACCGACGACGGCGAGGTCCTCGGCCTGTTCGGCACGGACCTGTGGGCGCGGCCGTCGAAGCGCGGCGGGGCGTGGATGAACTCGCTGGTCGACCAGTCGTCGCTGCTCGGGACGACCCCGGTCGTCCTCAACACGCTGAACCTGAACCGGCCGCCGGCCGGGGAACCCGCACTGCTCACCCTCGACGAGGTCCGCACCCTGTTCCACGAGTTCGGGCACGCCCTGCACGGGCTGTTCTCCGCGGTGCGCTACCCGACGTTCTCCGGGACGGCGGTGCCGCGCGACTTCGTCGAGTTCCCCAGCCAGGTCAACGAGATGTGGATGGAGGACCCGGAGATCCTCGCGTCGTTCGCCCGCCACCACGTGACCGGCGAGCCGCTCCCGGCGGAGCTGCTGTCGGCGTGGCAGGCCGCCCGCGGCTACGGCGAGGGCTTCGACACCACCGAGTACCTGGCCGCGTCGCTGCTCGACCAGGCCTGGCACGCGCTGTCGCCGGAGGAGGCCGCCGAGGTCGACGACGTGATCGCCTTCGAGCGGGCCGCACTGGAGCGGGCCGGGGTGGCGCACCCGCTGGTGCCGCCGCGTTACCGGACCACCTACTTCAACCACGTGTTCGGCAGCGGCTACGCGGCGGCGTACTACTCCTACATCTGGGCCGAGGTCCTCGACGCCGACACCGTTTCCTGGTTCGCCGAGAACGGGGGCCTGAACAGGGACAACGGCGACCGCTTCCGTCGCGAGCTGCTGTCCCGCGGCGGCGCGGTGGACCCGATGGCGGCGTACCGGACCTTCCGCGGCCGCGACCCGGAGATCACCCCGCTGCTGGAGCGGCGCGGCCTCGCCGCCGTGAGCTGACCGGGAGGCCGGCACAGCGGGGTACCGATACGAAACCGCCCGCCTCGTCCGTTGGGGAGTTCGGACGGGGCGGGCGGTTCCGCAGAGCTTCGGGGGAGCCGAAGCCCAGGGGCCACGCACCACGAGCGCGGCCCACGACCGTTCCGCGCGGCGCGGGCAGCGCGGTCAGGACTGGCGGAGCGTCAGGAGTACTGGCGCATCCAGGCGACGTTCATCTCCGACGGCTTCGGGGAGCCGCCGTCGGGGAAGTAGTCGAGCTGGATCGTGGCGTGCATCGGTCCCGGCGGCTGGGCGTTCTTGTCGGTGTTCCGGAAGAACTCCTTGCCGTCGATGTAGCCCACGATGGCGTCGGGGGTCCACTCCACGGCGTAGTTGTGCCACTGGGTGATGTCGACGGCCTTCTTGTCGGACTCCTGGCTGTTGTCCGAGCCGTGGTGCAGGAAGAACGACACGTCCTTCGCCGCGCTGTTCGTCTCGGCGAAGTCGATCTCACCGCCCTCCGGCCACGAGACCTCGCTCGGCCAGAGCAGCAGCACCGGGTGGTACTGCTTGTCGCCCTCCGGGAAGCGGGCACGCATCTCCCACTTGCCGTACTTCTGCGACTTGCCCCAGGCGATGCCGCCGGTCTTGCCGTTCGAGTCGCCCTTGATGGTGAGGTTGCCGTTCTCCACCGAGACGGCGTCCGGGCTCCGCCGGCCGTTGCCGGCGTGGCCCTCGCCGTCGTAGGCGCTCCAGTTCTCGCCCAGCGAGCTGCCGGTGAACTCGTCGCCGCCGATGGCCTTCCAGCCCTGCGCGATCGCGGCCTGGACGCCCTCGCCTGCGACCTGCGCGGCGTGCGCGACCGGGTTCGACGAGCCCTCGGTCTTCGTGGCGCCCTCGGACTTGCCGGCGCCCTCGGACGTGCCGGACCCCTGGGAGGACTTGCCGGAGCCCTGGGACTTCGGCGACTCCTCGGACGTCGGGGAGCCCGACGAGCTGTCCTGCTTCTTCGGGGAGCCCTGCGTGCTGCTGCTCTTCTTCGGCGAGTCGTCGGTCTTCACGGTCGCGGTGCGGGAGCCACCCTGCGAGGAGCCCGACGAGTCCGGCGAGCCCGAGCCCGAGGACGTCGACGACTCGCTCTTGCGCGCCGCGACGGCCTTCTCGTGCCGCTCCTCGGCGACCTTCTCCGAGGCGGCCTTCTGCGTCGCGGCCTGGCGGGCCGCCGCCTTCTTCGCCGCCGCCTGCTCGGCCGCGGCCTCCTGCGCCGCCGCGCTCGCACCGGAGCGGTCGGCGGTGGTCTGCGAGACCGAGTCGAGCGCACCGGCGGCGCTCGCGCCGGGCCCGGTCACCGCCGCGTTCTCCGGGGTGGCCTGGCGGCCGGTGTCCTCGACCAGTGCGTTCGACAGCGACGGGTCCTTGGCGCCGGGCTGCAGCAGCGACAGCACCATGGTGCCGGCCAGCACGGCGGCCGCACCGACACCGATCGGCGCGAACTTGCGCACCCGGGCACGCCGGGCGGAGACCTCGCGGTCGATCTCGATCACCGACGCGTCGGCGTCGCCCGCCTGGTGCGCGGATCCGGCCGGCACGGGGCGGAACTGCTCCTCCGACGCCAGCGGGTCGTGCAGGTGGGCGATCGCCGTGGCCGTCGCCGAGGACGTCGTCGGCGACCACGGGTGGTGGTCGTGCTCCGGTTCGGCCGTCAGGACACCGGTGGGAGCGTTCGACGCCGACGCGGCGCCGAACCCGGTCTCCTCGGACCCGAAGGCCCGCCTGTGGTGACGTCCCGGGGTGGACGCCGCCTGCAGGAGGTCGGCTGCGGGAACGGCCGCGCGGTCGGCCGTACGCATGGAGCGGGCAACCCGGGGGGACGGCACAGAGGGGGAGCTGTGCTCTGCGGCGAGGCGCGCGATCAGATCCCGGGGGTTGATCTGATCTGCCGCAGCGGAACTCTTCCGTCGCATGGGATGGGACTCTAAGCAGCGTGACCGGCTGTCACCAGGGTCACTGAGTAGGACGGTTGCGTCCCCGCGGTAACAGGTAGTCCTGGCGCGCCCACGGGCAGGAACCGTCCAGAACGGCAGCAACTCTGCTCCGTACGGCGCATCAGAGTTCTCAGGTTGCGCCGATCGGCCCAACCGACGGAGCGCAGCGGACCGTTAGCCGATCGTGATCGTCTGCCGGTCGCGCAGGGCTGGCGTAGATCGTCGTGATGGGGTCCGGGACAGCATCCTGCTCCGATCGTGAGTGAACCCGCCATCCCCGCATCGGGCGTACGGATCCCCGCGCCACGGACCCCGTCCACGGCGCTCACCGTGCTGCTCGCACTCCCGGCGAGCGCGACGTCCCGCTCGCTGGCCCGCGGGCTCGGGCAGGACCTCGCCGCCGAGGGCGTCGAGCTGGCGACGGCGTCGGACGGGATGGAGCTGCTCGACACGCTGCGGGCCGGGCGGGGCGACCTCGTCGTCATGGACATGGAGCTGCCCGGGCCCGACCCGGCGGTGCTGCTGTCCGCGGTCCACGGCGAGTCCCCAAGGTCGCCGGTGATCGCCGTCGTGCCCCGGGAACGGCGGGCCGGTGTGCTGGGCGTGCTGCGTGGCGACCGCGACGACTTCCTGCTGCGCCCGTTCGTCCCCGACGAGTTGTCGGCCCGGATCCGGCTACGGCTGCGGGCCGCGGCCGGGCTGCCACCGCCCACCGTCCTCGGCCGCGGCGGCCTGTCCGTCGACGCCGACGCAGGCCAGGTGCACGTCGACGGCCGCCGGGTCGCGCTGTCCCCGACCGAGTACGCCCTGCTGCTTGCACTGCTCGAACGGGCCGGCGAGGTCGTCGGGCACGACGAGCTGGCCCGTCGTGCCTGGTCGGAGCCGGTGTCGGCGAACCTGGTGCAGGTCTACATCTCCTACCTGCGCCGCAAGATCGGCCCGGAGCGGATCCGGACCGTGCGCGGCCGCGGCTACCAGCTCGACGGCTGAGCGCCGGCCGGCGGCGAGGTCAGGACGGGGCCGGGAACGACGACGCCACGTCGAGCAGCGCGTCGTTCTCCGCCGCCGAGCTGATCGTGACCCGGACGCCGTCGGCGGCGAACGGCCGGACGATCACCTTCCGCTCGGCGCAGTGCGCCGCGAACTCGGCCGTCCGCTCGCCGAGCGGCAGCCAGACGAAGTTGGCCTGGGTCTGCGGCACGGTGAACCCGAGCTCGCGCAGCCGGGCGGCCACCCGGTCCCGCTCGGCCACGACGTCGGCGCAGCCGGCGAGGATCTCCTCGCGGTGCTCCAGGGCGGCGATCGCGCCGGCCTGGGCCATCGAGTTCACGGCGAACGGCGGGGCGACCTTGCGCAGCGCCGTGGTCACCTCCGGCGAGGCCAGCGCGTAGCCGACCCGCAGCCCGGCCATCCGGTAGGCCTTGGAGAACGTGCGCAGCACGACCAGGTTCGGGAACTCGTCGAGCAGCGGGCGGCCGGTGACGGCGTCGGGGTCGGTGACGTACTCGGCGTAGGCCTCGTCCAGGGCGACCAGCAGGGTGTCGGGCACCGACTCCATGAACCGGACGAACTCGTCGCGGTGCACCGCGGGGCCGGTCGGGTTGTTGGGCGAGCACACGAACACCAGCCGGGTCCGGTCGGTGACCGCGGCGGCCATCGCGTCCAGGTCGTGCCGGTAGTCGTCGTCGAGCGGCACGGTGCGCAGTGTCGCCCCGGCGATCTGGGTGACGATCGGGTACGCCTCGAACGAGCGCCAGGCGACCAGCACCTCGTCGTCGGGGCCGAGGCAGGTGATCTGCACGAGCTGCTGGCAGAGCAGCACCGACCCGCAGCCGACCGCGACCCGCTCCGGTTCGATCCGCTGGAACTCCGCGATCCGGCCGGTCAGCTCGCCGACCCCCATGTCCGGGTAGCGGTTGCCACCGGCGGCGGCGCGGGCGACGGCGTCGAGGACGGCGGGGGCCGGCGGGTCGGTGACCTCGTTGCTGGCGAGCTTGATCGCCCCGGCGACGGTGCGGCCCGGCACGTAGGCCGGGAGGGTGTCCAGATCGGGGCGGATCGGCGTCATGTCGGCAACGGTAGCTCTCAGGGGTCGAAACCCGGGCGCCCGCTCTGGTTGAGTGCGGGCATGACCGGACTCCGGACCGAGGTCGTTCCGCTGACCGACGGCGACACCCTGCGGCTCACCGTGGCCGACCCCGACGGGCGGGTGCGGGGCGGCGTCGTCGTCCTGCACGAGGCCCGTGGGGTGACCGAGGCCGTCCGGTTGCTCGTGACGGGGCTGGCCGCCGACGGCTGGCTGACCGTCGCCCCGCATCTCTACCGCGACGCCGACGAGCTCGGGGACGGCGACAGCGACGCCGACGTCGCCGACCACGTCGACGGGCTGGACTCCACGCAGGTCATGGGTGACTGCGACACCGCGTTCGGCTGGCTGGCCGACAACGGCGTCGAGTCCGACCAGATGGGCGTGCTCGGCTTCGACCTCGGCGGGACGGTCGCGCTGCTGGTGGCGGCCAACCGCTCGCTGGGCGCCGCGGTCACCGTCGCCGGGGAGGGCATCGACACCCCGCCCGGGCGCAGCGTCCCGGCGCTGGTCGAGGTCGCGCCCGAGCTGACCTGCCCGTGGCTGGGGATCTACTCGGAGAACACCGCGTCAGCGTCGATCGCCCGGCTGCGCGACGCGGCGGAGAAGTCCGAGGTGGCCACCGACGTCGTGGTCTACCCGAGCACGGGCTACCGGTTCGACGACGACCCGGAATCCGCGGCCGAGGCCTGGGAACGCGTCCTCAACTGGTTCGACGCGCACCTGCGCTGAGCCGGGTCCCGTGCCCCGGGGGTGTGGCGCACCGGCACTGGTGCGCGGCCGCCCCGTTCGGGGAAGCTGGCCCCATGTCGTCAGCGTCGTCGTCAGGCCAGTCGTCGTCAGGTCAGACCGTCACCGACCCGGACACCCCCGAGCTGCTGTGGCGCCCGGACCCGGAGCAGGTGCCGCACACCGAGATCGTCGCGTTCGCGACCTGGGCCCGCGACGAGTGCGGCGCGCCGATCGCCGACGTCACCGACTACGCGCAGCTGCACGACTGGTCGGTCAACGACCTCGAGGGCTTCTGGTCGGCCGTCGCCGACTACTCCGGCGTGCTCTTCCACGACCGCCCGGCGGCGGCGCTGGGCTCCCGCGACATGCCCGGCGCGCAGTGGTTCCCGGGCTCGACCCTGAACTACGCCGAGCACGCCCTCACCCCCGGCCCCGGCCGGGAGGACGCCGACGTCGCCGTCGAGTTCGTCCGCGAGGACGGCCTGGAGCGCACCGTCACCCACGCCGAGCTGCGCGACCAGGTCGCCCGCGCACGCGCCGGGCTGGTCCGCGCCGGCGTCGGGCAGGGGGACCGGGTGGTCGCGCTGGCCCCGAACAGCGTCGAGACCCTGGTCGCGTTCCTGGCCGCGGCGAGCCTGGGCGCGATCTGGTCGTCGTGCTCACCGGACTTCGGGGCCCGCGCGGTGCACGACCGGTTCGCCCAGATCGAGCCGACCGTGCTCGTCGCGGTGGACGGCTACCGCTACAACGGCAAGGGCTACGACGTCCGGCAGACCGTCGCGACCCTGCAGGGGCAGATGCCGTCGCTGCGCGAGACCGTGCTGGTGCCCTACCTCGACCCCGGCGCGACCCTCGACGGCACGACGAGCTGGGCGGAGTTCACCGCCGAGCCCGGCCCGCTGGAGTTCACCCCGGTCTCGTTCGACCACCCGCTGTGGGTGCTCTACTCCTCGGGGACCACCGGGCTGCCGAAGGGCATCGTGCACGGCCACGGCGGCATCGTCCTGGAGCACCTCAAGGCGATGCGGCTGCAGCACGGGCTCGGGCCGGGGGAACGGTTCTTCTGGTTCACCACGACCGGCTGGATGATGTGGAACTTCCTGGTCGGCGGCCTGCTGGTGGGCGCCACCCTGGTGATGTTCGACGGCAGCCCCGGCCACCCCGACCTCGGCGCGCTCTGGGCGCTGGCAGCGAAGCACCGGGTGACGCTGTTCGGCGTCTCGGCGCCGTACGTCCAGTCCTGCATGAAGGCCGGCCTGCGCCCCGGCGACGACCACGACCTGTCCGCGATGCGCGCGCTCGGCTCCACCGGCGCCCCGCTGTCGGTCGAGGGGTTCCGCTGGATCGGTGACGCCGCAGGCGACCACATCCAGATCTGCTCGGTGTCCGGCGGCACCGACGTGTGCGCGGCGTTCCTGACCAGCGCGCCCACCGTCCCGGTCTGGCTGGGGGAGCTGTCCTGCGCCGCGCTGGGCGCCGACGTCCGCTCCTTTGCCGAGGACGGCACCGACCTGCTCGACGACGTCGGCGAGCTGGTCATCACCGCCCCGACGCCGTCGATGCCGGTGAAGTTCTGGAACGACCCGGACGGCAGCAGGCTGCGCGAGTCCTACTACGAGGACTTCCCGGGCAGGTGGCGGCACGGCGACTGGGTGCGGCGCACCCCGCGCGGCTCCTACGTGATCTACGGCCGCTCGGACTCGACGCTCAACCGCGGCGGAGTCCGGATGGGGACGGCGGACTTCTACTCCGTCGTCGAGGGTTTCGACGGCGTCGCGGACTCGCTGGTCATCGACACGACCTCGCTCGGGGCGCGGGAGGAGGGCGCGCTGCTCTGCTTCCTGGTCCTGGCCGAGGGTCACGCCCTCGACGATGTCGAGCCGGCGCTGCGGACCGCGCTGCGCAAGGAGCTCTCGCCGCGGCACGTGCCGGACCGGTTCGTCGTCGTGGACTCGGTGCCGCGCACGCTGAACGGCAAGAAGTGCGAGGTGCCGGTGAAGAAGATCCTCTCCGGGACGGCGCCGGAGAAGGCGGTCTCGTTCGGGGCGCTGCAGAACCCGGACTCGCTGACCCCGTTCGTCGAGCTGGCCGAGCACTGAGCACGCACCCCCGTTGAGCTGCGGCGAACCGGGGGCCGGGCGGACGGACCGGCCCCCGGTGCGAAGCCGGTGGAACCACCCTGTACTGTTGTCTTCGCTGGTGGCCGTGAGGCACCGGGGAGGCTTCGCCTAGTCTGGTCTATGGCGCCGCACTGCTAATGCGGTTTGGGGTAACCCCCCATCCCGGGTTCAAATCCCGGAGCCTCCGCACCGGCACGGCGGACCGACACCGGGCCGGCGAGCCGACAACTGAATGATCATGCGCCCGTAGCTCAACGGATAGAGCATCTGACTACGGATCAGAAGGTTAGGGGTTCGAATCCCTTCGGGCGCACCACACGGAATCCGGCTCTGACCAGCGCGAACGGTCAGGGCCGGTTCTCGTTTCCGGGCCAGAAGTTGATCGCGGTCCACGAACGTTACTAGCTTCCGCCATGTGGCCAGCCGATCCGACGCCACCGTGAAGCGCCGGCGGGGGAGCATCCGCCGCCGAGCACGGTGCTACGAGGTCCGGATGCCGGCCGGTGAGGATCCGTCGACCGGTGAGCGGATCGTGCTGTGCGAGAGCGTCGACATCGAGGGCACCGGAGACCGCGCGGAGAAGGCGGCGTACCGCGAAGCCGAGAAGGCCCGGACCCGGCTCTCCTCGCGGACGCCGACGAGCTGAAGATCGCCCGGACCAAGGCAACGGCCGGGGCGCTGCTCGAACGATGGATGGCGCAGCACGAGATCGACCCGACGACCCGGATGACCTACGAGTCGCAGATCCGGATGTACGGCGGCCCGAACCTCGGCGACGTCCCGCTCGTGCTGTTCGTCCGGGCGGCGGTGCTGGTCCGCCGCGTTACCACCGGGGGAACGGGTGACCGGCGGCGCCGCGGGCTGGCAGGTGCGATGCGACGCACCTGCCAACCAACGACACGTCGTCACCAACACCGGCCGCATACCAGTCCTGGACCCCGCGCTCACCCTGATCCCTGGTCGGGGCCTGCGCCGCGGCCCAGACCGCGGTGATCTCCGCTCGGGAAACCCGCAGGGGGCCCGCCCGAATCCGTTCGACGAGCTCACCGGTACACCCACACGGCCAGTTTTTCATCGATCGCTAACATCCACTAGAAGTGGACCTGGAGATGAGTTCGATCGCTTCTCGACAGCGCAATGCAGCCGGGAAATGGAGAGTGTTTCCTCCTCAAGTGAGGGGTTCCGAAGACATGTCTACAACTTAGTGCTAGGCACCAGTGATAGAGTCTTGACCGCTAATCCAAGAACGGGGCCTACGAGAAGTGCGAACATGACGGTCCCGATTCCGACTGTCCCGCCAAACGCGAAACCAATAACAAGTACTGATATCTCTAGAAACCACCGAACCTGGGTGATTGATCGTCCGGTCACGCGGTGTAAGCCAGTCATCAGACCATCGCGCGGTCCGGGGCCAAGCGCAGATCCAAGATAGAGGCCGCCCCCGAGTCCGACCAGCAAGATTCCAAGAATCACCAGCAAAAAGTTGACGTAGACTGAAGTCGATGCAGGGACTATAGCAAGAGTGAGATCCATAAAGATGCCTAGAAACAGTGCGTTGCAGACTGTTCCTAGGCCTGGGTGTTGCCTGAGAGGAAACCAAAGAATCAGGACAAGTAGACCGATCGCGTTCGTCACGATACCGACCGATAATCCTGTTGCTCGGCCCAACCCTTCGGCGAGAACCGTCCACGGCGAATTTCCTAAGCCCGACAGAACCAGCAGTCCCTCGCCGGCCCCAAAAATGCACAGACCTGCCACAAGCATTGCCGCGCGACGCGGGCTTGGTCGCCATCGACTGAGGCTTTCAGAGCCGCTGTTCTCAGCAGCGGGACGTGCATCCACGGAACGGCTTATCCTTCCACGCGGCGTACGATGGCCTGATACGCGTCTTGCAGTACACGAGTCACAGGACCTGGAGAAAACACCTTATCATCGATCGCGCGCACCGGCTGCACCTCGTAGGCAGTACCAGTTAGGAAGACCTCGTCTGCATCGTTGATTTCCTCCGGCCAAATCCGGCGCTCGACAACTGGGATCTTATGTTTCTCCGCAAGTTCCATCACCGTGGCACGGGTGATGCCGGCAAGGAAGCAATCCGCTATTGGCGTGTGTAAGGAACCGTTGTGGACCAGGAAGAGATTGGCGCCAGTCGCCTCAGCGAGGCGCCCTTGCCAGTCGAGGAGAAGAGCATCGTCAAATCCGCGTTCGGCCACCTCGTGGCGAGCGAGCGTGCCGATGGCGTAATTCGAGGCGGCCTTGGCGTGGGTTGGAGCTGTAGCTGGATCCGGCCGACGCCAGCGTGAGGTACCGAGTCGAATACCAGCAACCCTAGCTTCATTGCCGAACACAGAGGGCCAGTCCCAGATGGCGATGGCGGTGTGCGAGCCCGCGTCGAACCCTGGCACCTCGATAGAGCCTGAACCGCGCCATGACACAGGGCGTACGTAGCCGTTGGCTACACCCAACTCAGAGACTAGCTTCGCTGTTGCGGCGCAGAGTTCGTCGACGGTAAAGGGTATGTCGATGCGCAGCGCTGCGGCCGAGGCGAGTAGACGACGTTGGTGCTGCTCCAGAGCGAAAGCTATCCCGTCGTAGACCCGGATACCTTCGAAAACTGAGCTAGCGTAGTGCAGTCCGTGGGTCAGAACATGAAATGTTGCGGCCTTCCACTCAACCAACTGTCCGTCAAGCCAGATGTGACCGTCGCGGTCGGAATAGTCCATGAGCATTCTCCTCTTATCGGGCGACGAGTGCCGCTAAAGCTCGCCGTCGGCAAACAATAGCGGCTGGTCCTCAGCGGCCGATCTGTGGGACAGAAGCAAAAGCTGGTCCGAGGAGAAGGCGAACCGGTCCCGCCCCTCACCTTCTCTCAGATAGCGACGGACGAACGAAGTCGCTTTTGACTTGTACTCGTCTGGAGTCGTGATGTGTTCCTCCATCCCTTCGATCTCACTGACGTAGTCACGGAGTGCTGAGACAGCGGTCTGACGATTGAACCTGAGTCCTGAGGAGGTCGTGATAAGCCCGCCACGCTCACGGAACCATGAATACAGAAATACACCGGTCCCGGCGTCGAAGTTTCGGGTGGCCACACGCGAACGGGGGTAGCGGACCAGGCGTTCCAGCAGAATCATGTCGATCTGTTCGTCGCGGAATGGTACTCGATCGTCATCGATCGCTGCGATGATGGTCTTCGCATCTACCTTCGTCTCTTCCAGTAGACCAACGAACCAGTTGGTCTTCAGGGCCACGTTCTCATCGAGGGGCCAGCTGCCCTGATGGTGGTAGTAGTCGTGAAGGTAGCCCCAAACAGACCGGGCGTCGTAGCACACGTCCGGCCGTAGGCCGGTTGAGGCCACCGGAGTTCCATCTACCAAGATTCGTGCGGCAGGTGGGATCGCTAGCGCCTCATGTATCCGCCGGAACTTACTAAAGAAAAATAATGCATACGATTGAGACTCAACCGGGCGTGCGGATGGCACGTTCTCTGGAAAGAAGACCAGACAATTGCCGAGCCGGAAACCGCTGCTGCCAGCTAATAAAATGACTGATTGACAGTTGTTCTTTGGATGCGGGTAGAATTCCGCCAGTTTGTCGATTTCACGTGGTTCACGGCGGCGCACCAAGAAGCATTCTAGGCGACGTCCCACGGGGGGAGCGCTGTTAGTCGTCAGTGCGCATCCGACAAAGAATGCAAACTCGTCTCGCTGTGGAGGCGAGAATTCTTCGCGAGTTCTTCCAAAATCTGGAGTGGTGGCTAAACCGGAGTCGATCCAGGTCTTGATATCGGACCACAGTCCGTCGAGCTGACGTTCGGCTCCGAAGGAAGAGAGGATTTCACTGGAGCGCCGAACAATAGTGCGTAAGAGTTCGACATCCTCCGCAGAGGGGTTCGCAACTGAACCATCGCGTTCTTGCCGCACGCGGAATTGATCGACGAGCTCAACTACTTCGAGAGCTGTGGCGTACAGTTCGGGCGGTGTTGTTATCATCACGCGGCCCCAACGCGATGGATCGTGAAGACCATCGGTACAGCACCGAAGTCCCTGATGACCTGGAGACCGTGCCGCTCCGCGGCGACAATTGTAGTAATGCAGGCATCTGTGACCCCGTTGGCGCAGTCGAGGGCTGCCTGACTGTTACTGAGTACGATCCGGCGGTCGACGCCGGACGGGACTAGGCCAGAAGGTGCCGGATGCGTAGCCGCAGTACTCGGAGATGAAGTTGACCCGGCATAAACCATGTTGTGGGTTGGCAACAGGAAACTGTCTACCATCGTCAATCGATGCAGGTTTGAGAAGGTTAACGTATGCAGTTCAGGATAAACGGCACACGCGACCAAGGCGTGTTCGCCTGTTGTGGGAACACGCTCGAGAGCGCTTTCGAGCGATTCATGAAGGACGACTTCGCCAGCGAATCCCTGGCGCCGAAACCATGCGTGAGCAGCACTCTCCAAATTTGTGCCCGAGGGGCCCAAAGTATGAAGGTGTCGAATATCGCCTAGACGGAAGTCCGGCGCTTCCGGAGTGGTCACAGGGAAATCTACTGAAGACACACGAGTCCCTCTCGCTGGTGGCAAGCAGATGGAGAGTGCTCGGGTCGAGTCGAGGCTTATGAACTCGTAGTCGCCCTTCAAGAGCGACCGACCTAGTGCGGTCTGGCCGATGGCATCATCGCGTCCAATAAAGGGAGAGTCAAGACCCTCCCCAGGCTTACTCAAGCTAAAAAGAGACTGTGATCTTGCTTACAGCACTCGAATGGTCTAAGATTTTGTGCGCTAGTTACTCGCTGTCGTTATTAGTGACGGAACATGGTGAGCTGGGTCGCTACTGAGGGAGGTGTACCGCCAATAGGATCTAGCTTGATGAACTGGTATTGAGCCTTTGCCAACCTGATCAAGCGTTGGCGATCACGATGGTCTGAACTGCGGCGATGAGCTCGCCTGCGCGGTCGGGGCTGGAGCGGATCGTGCGCAGGACTTCCAGTTCATCAGTTCGGCGTTGACCCGTTCCCTGTGCCCACGCCGGCGGGCGTGCGCGGCGTTGACCTCGCGCTGGTTGGCCGACAGGCGTCGGTAGCGGCCGGTGTCGGGGTCCTTGCGTCGTCGCCGTTGCGGGACCGCGACCGTGGAGCGGGCGCCCTGGTAGGCGGTGTCGGCCGCCGCCGGTATCTCGTGGGCGGTCAGGGCTTCGATGATGCCGTGCTCGCGGGCGGCGCCGATGTCGTGGCGGGCGCCGGGCAGCGGTGGGGAGATCCATACCAGTCGGCCGATCGGGTCGGTGATGACCTGCACGTTCAGGCCGTGGAACTTGTGTTTGCCGGAGTAGAACGCTCGGTCGTAGCCCGAGGCCATGCCGACCCGGTCGATGCGCAGCAGGGCGCCGTCGAGGATCACGAACGCCTTCCGCTGTGTAGCCTCGATCGCCTGTTCCGAGGTGGGTGCCATCGCGGCGAGCAGGCCGAGGGGCCTCGCGGATGTCGCGATAGACCGGGGCGGTGCCGATCCGGAACCCGCAGGCCAGGTCGGCGTAGGTTTCGCCCTTGCGCAGGTAGGCGAGCAGCTTGCGTCGGCGGGTGCGGCGCAGATTCCGGTGCGCTCGCAGCGCATCGGCGAGCACGCCGAGCGCGCGGCTGGACACGGTCATCCCCGACGGGGAGGACAACAGCTCGAAGCTCCTGGTCGGACGGACAGATCTAGGCAATCGCCCGTCTACCAGGAACTTCACCCATCCGGGGCCACGCCAGGCCGTGCACCCGCCGACCAGTACGAACGCCAGGTCGGCAATGGCGCACAGGCCCCGACCGGTACCGGTCGGGGCCTGTGTTCGTCTGTCGGGCGTGGCTCAGCCCTGGTTGCCGGCCTCGGACGAGGAGTCGGCGGACTGGTTGGTCTCGGCCGCGTTGCCCTGCAGGTTCGACGAGTCGACCGAGTTGTCCTGCTCGATGGCGCCGCCGCCACCCAGCAGGTTCAGGACGGGGACGTTCACGGCCGGGTTGATCTGGGTGACCGGAGCGACGTTCACGTTCGTGCTCTCCTGCTTGGTCTCCGACTTCTGGCCGATGATCGACTGGCTGAACGCGCCCTGGTTCTTGTCCCCGGGGTGGCCGTGGTCGCCGTGGTCGCCGTGGGCGAAGGCCGCGCCGGCGAAGCCGAGCGTCATGGGAACGGCCAGAGCGGTGGCGACGACGGCGCGAACCGACTTGCGCATGATGATCCTCCTGTGGCGTCGCACTCCCGGTGATCAGGAATGCAGATTCTGAATCGATCGTGGAAGAACTGTCGGACGCGATCAAGGAATGTGCGATCGTGCGCGGCCCTCCGGAATGGTGTCCGGACACGATCCGCCGTCCGTTGCGGAATCGTGGGAATGATCGTCTTCGCGGGCCGGAGTACGGGCCGGTCCGGCGGGTACGTGCGTGTTCACGTACCCGCCGCCGACGCGGAACGGCGTCGGTCAGCCGGCGTTGCCGGCCTTCGACTTCGACTTCGCGTCCTGGTTGGTCTCGGCCGCGTTGCCCTGAGTGTTGGACGAGTCGACGGAGTTGTCCTGGACGATCGCGCCGCCACCGCCCAGGTTCAGGATCGGGACGTTCACGGCCGGGTTGACCTGCGTGACCGGGGCGAAGTTGAAGTTGGTGCTCTTCTGGTCGGTCGACGACTCCTGGTCGATCACCGACGAGCTGCCCGCGATCTGGTTCTTGTCGCCGGGGTGGCCGTGCCCGTGGTCGCCGTGGGCCATCGCGACGCCGGCGAAACCGAGCGTCATGGGGACGGCCAGGGCCGACGCGAGAAGGGTGCGCACGGACTTACGCATGATGATCCTCCTGTTTCCGGATGCACAGCCGGACCCCCCGGGTGTGCTGGCCGAAACGCTATCGACACGTTTCATGATTCGGCGACCGGACCAATTCTGTGACGACTCACCCGATCGTGGGTTGCCAGGGAGGGGTTCAGATGTGAACGGGAGGTTAACTGCCACTCTGACCTGGCGGTATTGTGGTCACGGGCTGTGTGTAAATGTTCCCGCATGCAAATAGTCACGATCCTCGGTAGTATCACACGATCGAGTGAAAACATTTCGGCATGATCGAACGATCGTGCGTGCGCGCGTGTCCGCAGAAATCGATAGCCCTCGATCGGTGGTCGATCCGGGTTCCGCGGGTCCGGAAGGCGCGTGATGATCGGCGGATCAGCGCTGCGTCCGGGGCCCGGAACGCTCCGCGATCGCCACCAGCTCCCGGGCTGCTCCGGACGGGGGACGTCCGCGGGGCCAGACCGCAGCCAGCCTGCGCTGGAGGTCCAGACCGCGCACCGGCACCGCGACCAGCGCGCCCGACTCCAGCTCCCCGCTCACCGCCAGCGAGCTCAGCACGGCGGGGGCGACGCCGTCGGCGGCCGCGTTCTTGATCGCCGTGGTCGAGGAGAGCTCCAGCAGCGGCGCCGCGATCGGTGTGGCTCCCGCCTCCTCGAGCGCGCGTTCCAGGTGTTCGCGGGTACCCGAGCCGCTCTCCCGGGCGATCAGCGGCGTGGCGGCGAGCCGGGCCGCGTCGACACCGCGACGCCGGGCCCATGCATGGTCCGGCGCGACGACGAGGGTCAGCCGGTCGTGCGCGACGACCTGTTCGTCCAGGTCGGCGGCGTGCCGCGGCCCCTCGACGAAGCCGAGGTCGGCCCGGCCGGAGAGCACGTCGTCGGCGACCTCGGAGGAGTTGTGCGTGCTCAGTGCGACCGAGGTGCCGGCCCGGCGGCTCCGGAGGCTGATCAGCCAGCGGGGCAGCAGGTACTCGGCCACGGTCAGGCTCGCGGCCACCCGCAGCCGGGCATCGCCCGCGGTGTGCAGTGCGGTGACACCCTCCTCCAGCGACCGCGCGGCGTCGACGGCGGCGCGGGCCCAGTCGGCGACCAGCGCGCCCTGCGGGGTCAGCCGGGTGCCCCGGGGCGACCGCTCGAACACCGTCAGGCCGAGCGCGCCCTCGAGCGACCGGATCCTGGCGCTGACCGCGGCCTGGCTCACGCCGTGCGCGCTCGCCGCGCGCCCCATGCTGCCGAGCTCGGCGATCGAGAGCAGCAGGTCGAACGGGGCGAGGTCGGCCACGCGAGGAGGCAGAGGCATAAGTGCTGATTGTGACCTCATCAGGCCGGGACGGCTACCGGTGATCCCCTGCCGGGCGGATCGTGAGGGACATGACGCAGCTCGACACCACCACCGCCCGCACCTCGGACGGCCCCGGTGCGTGGACGCCGGAGGCCCCGCACCGGCCGGCTCGCCTGGGCCTGTTCCGTGACCTCGACCGCCCGTCGCAGGCGTTCTCCGGCATCGGGCCCAACTGGTACGCGTCGGTGATGGGGACCGGCATCGTCGGCGTCGCTGCGGCGGCCCTGCCGGTGCAGGTGCCCGGGCTGCACACCGCCGGAGTCGCGGTGTGGCTGCTGGCCGCGTTCCTGCTGGTCGCGCTGACCGCGGCCTGGACGGTGCACTGGGTGCGCCACACCGGCACCGCCCGCGGGTACGCCCACAACCCGGTGATGGCGCAGTTCTGGGGCGCGGTCGCGATGGGGGTGATGACCGTCGGCGCGGGGTCGGTCACCTTCGGCGAGCCGCTGGTCGGGCACGCCGTGGCGCTCGGTGCCGGCTGGGTGCTGTGGGGGATCGGCACCCTGCTCGGCCTGGTCACCGCAGCCTGGATCCCGTACATGATGATCGTCCACCACGAGGTGCGGCCGGAGGCGGCGTTCGCGGGCTGGCTGATGCCGGTCGTGCCGCCGATGGTCTCGGCGGCCAACGGCGCGGCACTCGTCGGGCACGCCCCGGCCGCGCTCGCACCGACGATGCTGGTCGCCTGCTACGCGATGTTCGGCGCCGCACTGTTCGCGACGCTGGCCCTGCTGCCGCAGATCTGGAACCGGCTCGTGGTCCACGGGACCGGCCCGGCCGCGACCGTCCCCACGATGTGGATCGTGCTCGGCCCGCTCGGTCAGTCGGTGACCGCGGCGAACCAGCTCGGAGACCACGCCGGGGTGTTGGGCGAGCCGTACGCGACCGGCGCGCACGTGCTCGGCGTGCTCTACGGCGTCCCGGCCTGGGGGTTCGCGATGCTCTGGCTGGCGCTGGCCGCCGCGGTGACGATCCGGACCGCGCGCCGGGGCCTGCCGTTCACCCTGACCTGGTGGAGCTTCACCTTCCCGGTCGGCACCTGCGTGACCGGCACGAGCGCGCTGGCGGTGCACCTGCACCTGCCGGTGCTGGCCGGGATCGCCGTCGGGCTCTACGTGCTGCTGGTGGTGGCCTGGCTGGTCGTCGCGGCCCGGACGGCGCACGGGTCGCTGGTGCGGGGGCACCTGCTGCTCCCGGCCTGAGCACCGCCCGGTCCGGGTGCGGTCCGGCCCGAGTGTCGCTCCCGGCCGGAGTGCGGCCCGGCCGGAGCGTCGTCGCCCGCGGCCGGTGCGCTCACGAGCGGGGCAGCAGCCGGTGCTCCGGACGGGCGTAGCGGGGTGCGGCCGGCTGCTCGGCCGGGGCCCGCCGTACGACGCCCGGGGCCTCGGCCGAGGCCGCGTGGGCGTCGAACGCGCGGCGTACCGACGCCGAGGTCCGGGCCAGGCCGGGCGTGCGGAACGACCGGCGGCCCTCGCCGTCGCAGGACGGGCAGGGCCGCCGCGACGGCGCCTCGCCGAGGGCACAGACGTGGTCGAACGCGCCGTGCTCGGCGCAGCGGTACTCGTAGGTCGCCATCGCGCCGTCCCCGCTCAGGCCGAGGTCACGGCGCACTGGCCGCGGTCGGTCCATGTCGGGCCGGACGGGCCCGGCCGGACGTCGACATCGAAGATCGCGGTGGGGACGTAGAGCGTCGCGCAGGCGTTCGGGACGTCGACGACACCGGACAGCCGCGCCTCCACCGGTGCCGCGCCGAGCAGCAGGTAGACCTGCTCCTTCGTCCAGCCGAACTTCGAGAAGTACTCGATCGCGTTGAGGCAGGCGTTCTGGTACGCCAGCGTCGAGTCCAGGTAGTGCTGGTTGCCCGCGCTGTCCACGGAGAAGCCGACGAAGGTCAGGAACTCCGAGTACCGCGGCTCCACGTTGCCCGGCATGAAGATCGGGTTGGTGGTGACGCCGTAGGTCTGCATGCCGCCCTTGATCAGGTCGACGCGCAGGTCGATGAACCCGCCCATCTCGATGGCGCCGCAGAAGGTGATCTCGCCGTCGCCCTGGGAGAAGTGCAGGTCGCCGAGGGAGAGGTTCGCGCCGTCGACGAACACCGGGTAGAAGATCCGGCTGCCCTTGGACAGGTTCTTGATGTCCTGGTTGCCGCCGTTGTCCCGCGGCGGCGCGGTGCGGCAGGCCTCGGCGGCGACGCGGTCGTACTCGGCGCCCGACAGCGTGCCGAGCACGGCGTTGTGCGGCTCCGGCGGCAGCGCCAGCGGCGGCACCCGCTCGGGATCGGTCGCGATCAGCGCGGCCTCGCGGGAGTTCCAGCGCGACAGCAGGTCCGCGCTCGGCGCGGTGCCCATCAGGCCCGGGTGGATCAGCCCGGTGAACTCGACGCCGGGGACGTGCCGGCTGGTCGCCTTCTGGCCGGTGAAGTCCCAGACGGCCTTGTAGGCGTCGGGGAACCAGTCGGTGAGGAAGCCACCGCCGTTGGACTTGGCGAACAGGCCCGTGTAGCCCCAGCCCTGCCCCGCGACCGGGCCGGTCTCCTGCGGCACCGGCCCGACGTCGAGGATGTCGACGATCAGCAGGTCGCCCGGCTCGGCCCCCTCGACGGCGAACGGCCCGGACAGCTGGTGGACCATCGACAGGTCGCAGTCGCGGATGTCGTCGGCGTCGTCTGTGTTGACGATCGTGCCGTCGAACCACTCCTTGGACTCCACCCGGAAGCTGTCGCCGGGCTTCACGGTCGCGACCGCGGGGATGTCGGGGTGCCAGCGGTTGTGGCCGACCAGCTCCTGCTCCCGGAAGGGCTTGGACTGGTCCACACCGAAGATCACGTCGGGCACGGGGCTTCCTCCTGCGGTCGGGGCGCGGGAAATACTTTCAGCGGAAAGTATTCGCGAACCTAGGAGGTGCACAGGTGCGTGTCAACGAATGTGATCATCGCCCGGCGCCGAGACGTCGCACACAAGCATAGATACAAGCTTCGATCCCAGGCGTACGCTGCCTCCACGTGACACCGAGTCCGACCGCGGCCGAGCAGGCCTACGAGCTGACCAAGGAGCTGGTCCTGTCCGGGGAGCTTCCCGGCGGCCACCTGTTCAGCGAGGGCACCATCGCCGACCAGCTCGGCATCAGCCGCACCCCGGTACGCGAGGCGTTCCTGCGGCTGCAGGCCGAGGACCTGCTGACGCTGGTGCCCAAGCGCGGCGCGGTCGTCGTACCGGTGTCGCCCGGCGAGATCGAGGACGTCCTCGACGCACGGGAGGCGATCGAGGTCGCCGCCGTGAAGCGCCTGGTCCGGCGCCCGGACCTGATCCCGCAGGCGGTCACCGACCTGCGTGCGGCGCTGGAGACCCAGACCGGCTTCGCCGACGCCGACGACCTCGAGCGCTTCGCCGAGGCCGACGAGGCGTTCCACCGCACCGTCGTCGCCGCCGGGCGGAACGCGCTCACCCTGCGCTTCTACGGCACCCTCGCCGACCGCCAGCGCCGGATGAACGTGCACGCGCTCGGGCCCGCTCCCGAGCTGGTCCCGGTCGTGCTGCAGCAGCACGCGGACCTCATCGACCTGATCGAGGCGGCCGACCTCGACACCTTCGCCACGGCCCTGCGGGCCCACATGGACGGGACGCACCGGAGATGAGCACGAACCACACCAGCTGGCGCCCGGCCGCGGCCGCGGTCTTCGCGAGCGCCTGGGGCGGCAACCACTTCACGCCGCTGCTGCTGCTCTACCGGCAGCACGGCATGTCGCCGGTGCAGGTCGACAGCCTGCTCGGCGCGTACGTCCTGGGGCTGGTGCCGGCCCTGCTGCTGGTCGGCCCGGTCACCGAGCGCCACGGCCGGCGCCCGGTGATGATCGCCGGGGTGGTGTTGTCACTGCTCGCGAGCGGGCTGATCGCCGTCGGCTCGACGGGGTGGATCGCCGCCGGGCGGATGGTGGCCGGGGTCGCCGTCGCGATCGCGATGTCGGTCGGCACCACCTGGGTGAGCGAGCTGTCCGAGCGCGGCGGGGAGTCCCTCGCCTCCGGGGCCCGGCGCGCGGCGCTGTGGCTGACGCTGGGCTTCGGGATCGGCGCCGGGGTCTCCGGCGTGCTGGCCCAGTGGGGCCCGGCACCGACCGTCCTGCCCTACGCCGTGCACGCCGTCGTCGCGATCGCGTGCCTGGTCCCGCTGTTCCGGGTCGCCGAGACCCGCGAGCCCGCCCCGGCGACGCCCGGATCGTCGCGGTTCGTCCGCGCCCGGCACCCGCGCTTCCTGCGGGTCGTGCTGCCGATGGCGCCGTGGATCTTCGGCTCGGCCGGGATCGCCTACGCCGTCATGCCCCAGCTGGTCGCCGAGCAGGTCGGCGGGAACGCGATCGCCTACGCCACCCTGCTGACCGTGCTCACCCTGGGCGCCGGTGCGCTCGTCCAGCCGGTCGCGCGCCGCCTGGACCGCACGACGAGTGCCCGTGCCGTCGCGGTCTCGATGGCGGCCATGTCGGCCGGGCTGGTGCTGGCCGGGGTCGTCGCCGCCGTCCGGTCGCCGTGGCTCGCGCTGGTCGCGGCCGTGGTGCTGGGCTCGGCGTACGGAATCGCGGTGGTCTCCGGGCTGCTGGAGATCCAGCGACTGGCCCGGCCCGGCGAGATGGCCTCGCTGACCGGCGTCTACTACGCCCTGGCCTACTCCGGTTTCCTGCTGCCCGCCCTGCTGGCGGTGTCCAGCGCGGTGCTCGGCTACCCGGCGCTGCTCGCGATCCTGGTGCTGGTCGCGCTGTCCGGGACCGCGCTGATCGTGGCCAACACCCGGCGGTTCCTGCCCGCCGAGCTCTGAGCCCGGCGGGCAGGGGGCTCACGACCCGCCGTAGGGCGGCTCGTGGGTCTCCGGGACCAGGATCGGCGTCGCGGCGTTCAGGCTCTCGCCGCGGAAGAACGCCCGCAGCCGCACCGCGCAGGCGAGCATCAGCGGCACACCGAGCACGATCATCCCGACGCCGATCACGAAGACGCCGCCGATCGGGCCGAACGTCGTGTTCCCGTACGACGGGTCGATCATGTCCGAGGCGCTCTGCACGAACGCCCAGATCATCACCAGCCCGCCGAGCAGTGGGAGCAGCCCGCGCAGCAGCAGGTTCGACACCGACCGGAACAGGGTGCGGCGGAACCACCAGACGCAGGCGAACGCGGTGATGCCGTAGTAGAAGGCCACCGCCAGGCCGAGCGAGGCCACCGTGTCCAGCAGCGCGTTGGAGCTGACGATGCTCAGCACCACGTAGAACAGCCCGGCCGACGCGCCGGTGACCACGGTGGAGAATCCGGGCGTCGCGAACCGCGGATGGGTGCGGCCGAACGGCTTCGGCAGCGCGCCGTAGACGGCCATCGCCAGCGTGCCGCGGGCGGTCGGCAGGATCGTGGTCTGGGTCGAGGACAGCGCGGAGCCGGCCACGGTGAGCAGCAGCAGCACGGTCAGCACGGGGCCGCCGATGGGGCCGCCGAGCACGGTGAGCACGTCCTCGGAGCCGGCCTCGTTGTTCAGGCCGATCCCGGTCGTGCCGAACCCGGCGTAGGCCTGCACGGAGACGGCGGTGACGACGTAGAGGCCGAGCAGGATCACCGTCGCGAGCAGCGCGGCCCGGCCCGGTGTCCGGTCGGAGTCCTGGGTCTCCTCGCCGACGGCCAGGCAGGCGTCCCAGCCCCAGTAGATGAACATGCAGAGGATGACGGCCTCGGCCATCGAGGAGCCGGACACGCCCGTCGGGTCGAACCAGCTCCAGCTCGGCGTGACGGCCTGCGGGCCGGCGTCACCGGCGTAGACCAGGGCCAGTGCGGCGAGCGAGACGACGGCGAGGACGACGATCTGGAAGACGATCAGCGCGTTCTGCAGGCGCTGGGACAGCAGGATGCCGCGGTAGCTGATCCACGTCGTCACGATGATGACGACGAGCCCGAGACCGGTCTTGACCAGCGGGTTCTCCGACAGCTCGTCGAGCCCGGCGGCACGGAGCAGGTAGACCGCGGTGATCTCGGCGACGTTGGCGAGGCAGAGGACCGCCGACACCGCGACGCCCCAGCCGCCCATCCAGCCCACCCACGGGCCGAACGCCTTCGTGCCCCAGGTGAACGTGGTGCCGCAGTCGGGCAGGTCCCGGTTTAGCTCGCGGTAGGCGATCGCGACGAACAGCATCGGCACGAACGCGAGCAGGAACATCGCGGGTGACTTCTCGTGCACGGCGAGCACGACGTAGCCGAGAGTTGCCGCGAGGCTGTACGCGGGCGCCGTCGCACCCAGTCCGATGACGGTGTTGCCCCAGAGGCCCAGGGCGCCCTGCTGCAGTCCCTTGCCCGCCGCGTCCGGCGGGGTCCGGGTGGGCCGAGCGGTCAACCCGTCGCCCGGCGGACGTCGGTACGGGGGGCGGCGTGTGTGGTGCGCGTGAAAATCACCGCACGATGGTAGTGGGAGGTCAGCGGCGCCCGCCGCGCCGGGATCCCACCGCCGTGGTCACGATCCGCTGGTAGGAGGCCGGGAGCAGCCGCGCCATGGCGTCCAGCACGGTCGCGTCCGGACCGATGAGCACCCGTCGCCGGTCGCGGCGGACGCCGTCGAGGATGGTGCGGGCGGCCTTGTCCGGCGTCGTCATGAGCAGCTTCTCGAACTCGGCGGTCGCCGAGTCGGCGGGCGTGCCGGTGACCGCCGCGGTGCTGGCGTCGACCCGGGCGGTCCTCGCGATGTTGGTCCGGATGCCGCCGGGGTGGACGCAGGTCGCCGACACCGGGGCGCCGGTCATGTCCAGGTCCTGGCGCAGCGACTCGGTGAACCCGCGGACGGCGTACTTGCTGGCGTTGTAGCCGCTCATCAGCGGCTGGGCGGCGATCCCGAAGATGCTGGAGACGTTGACGACGTGCCCGTCGCCGGAGGCCACGAGGTGTGGCAGGAACGCCTTCGTGCCGTAGACGACGCCCCAGAAGTTGATGTCCATGATCCAGCGGTAGTCGTCGATCGAGAGCGCCTCGACCGTGCCGGCCAGCGCCACGCCGGCGTTGTTGACGACGAGGTTCACCGTCCCGAATTCGGCGGTGGTCGCATCGGCCCAGGCGTACACGCCCTTCTCGTCGGCGACGTCGAGCTCGGTGGTGGTCACCCGCGCCCCGGTCCGGGCCAGCTGCGCCGCGGTCCCGGCCAGGCCGGCCGGGTCCTTGTCGGCGAGCGCGAGGTTCGCGCCGTCGGCGGCGAGGCGGAGCGCCAGCGCCCGGCCGATGCCGGACCCGGCTCCGGTGACGGCGGCGACACGGTCGGTGAAGGACTTCATCGGACGGGCTCCCCGGACGGCGGCGCGCCGGGCTGCACCGCCCGGCGTCGGACACGCGCAGCCTATGTGCCGCTGGGCCGGACGGGGGTGTGACGCGCACCCCTTCGGCCGTACCCGTCCCGGCCGATGCGTCCGGCGAGGCTCAGGTCTCCGCGGCGAGCGCTCCGGTGAGGTCGGCGTACCACGGCACCACCAGGTCGAGGCCCGTCATCCGGATCGGGCGGATCACCGCCCGGTTCTCCGGGCCGGTCACCCCGGACAGTCGCACGCCCGCCTCCCGCGCCGCCCGCGACGCCCGCACGATCGCGGTCAGCCCGTGCGAGCCGAGGAACCCGACGCCGGACAGATCGAGCACGACGCGCTCCGGGGGCCGTTCGCCGCCCACCAGTGCGGCGAACCGTTCACGGATCGCGTCGGCCTCGCTCAGGTCGATCTCGCCGGTCACCTCGAGCACGGTGAGCCCGGGCCGCGGCTGGTGCTCGCGCAGCTGCACCCGATCCGGGCCACCGGGCCAGGTGCGGGCGGACCGTCGCAGGTCACGAGCCGGGTCGACGGGGTTCACCGGACGGCCTGCGAGTCTCCCGGGACCCCGGATCCGGGCCGTGCTCCGCCACGGCCCCGCGGAACGAATCGGGCGGTGCCGTACGTCCGGATCAGTGCGACGTGGTTGATGTATGCACCGTACCGCCCGGAACAGCGGTCTGAACAGCGCCGATGTGACCCGGGTCATCGATGAGGCGGCGCCGGAACGGGAACCTCCCCCGACATGAGCACACGGACCGGCCGGGCGGTGCGATTCGACCGCTACGGCGATGTGGACGAGCTGTACGTGACCGACGTCGAGTTCCCCGACCCGGCGCCGGGGCGGGTGCTGGTCGAGGTGGCCGCGGCGGGCATCAACCCGGGCGAGATCGCCATCCGCGAGGGGGCGTTCGCCGAGACCTGGCCGTCGACGTTCCCGTCCGGGCAGGGCAGCGACTGGGCGGGCACCGTCGTCGCCGTCGGCGACGGCGTCGAGGGCCTGGACCCGGGTGACGACGTGTTCGGCTGGACCGACGACCGCAACGCCCAGGCGTCGCACGTCGACGTCCCGGCCGAACAGGTGCTGCGCCGCCCCGCCGGGATCGACGTCGCCTCCGCCGGGGTGCTGTACGTGGCCGGGATGGCCGCGGTCGGCTCGGTGGCTGCGGTGGACCCGCAGCCGGGTGAGACCGTCGTGGTGTCCGGGGCGACCGGCGGGGTCGGGCAGATCGCGGTGCAGCTGCTGACCCTGCGCGACGTCGAGGTCGTCGGCATCGCGTCGGAGCGCAACTTCGAGCGGCTGCGCGCCATGGCCGTCACCCCGGTGGCCTACGGCGCGACGCCGGAGCAGACCCGGGAGAACGTCCGGGCGGCGACGCCGGAGAAGGTCCACGCCTGGATCGACCTCCACGGCGGCGGCTACGTCGAGATCGCCCGTGACCTGGGGATCCCCGCCGACCGGATCAACACCATCATCGACTTCGACGCCGTCGAGAAGTTCGGCGTGCATGCCGACGGCACCGCGGCGGCGGCCGGCCGGGACAACATGGCCGCGCTCGCCGACCTCGTCGCCGACGGGGCGCTGGAGATCCCGATCGCCGGCGGGTACGGGCTCGAGCAGGTACGCGACGCCTACACCGAGCTGGCCGGCGGGCATGTCGTCGGCAAGATCGTCCTGCTGCCGAACGCCTGAGTGGCGGAGCGGCCCCGGGGCACTCAGTCGCGGGAGCGGGCCAGCTCCTCCAGCGCGTCCGCGCCGAGTGCGGGCGCGTCGACCTCGTGCATCCGGGCGCCGAACTTCTCGGCCGCGGCGCGGTAGGACGGATCGCCCGCCACCTCGTCGACGGTCGCGCGCAGCGTGGCCGCGTCGAGGGTGCGGGGGTCGAGTCGGCGACCGCAGCCGAGTTCCTCCACGCGCTCGGCGTTGAGGTCCTGCTCCAGCATCTGGGGCACGCCGACCTGCGGGACGCCCAGGTAGAGCGCCTCCAGCGTGGAGTTCATGCCGTTGTGCGTGACGAACACGCTCGCCCGGCGCAGCACCGGGATCTGCGGCACGAACGGCAGCGCGACGACGTTGTCCGGCAGCTCGCCGAGCTCGGCCGGGTCCACCCGGTTCCCGATCGACATCACGACCTGCCACGGGCTGTCGCGGAACGCCTCGGCGCACATCCGGAAGAAGTCAGGGCGTGCGTTGAACGCGGTGCCCAGCGAGATCAGCACCAGCGGGCCGTCCGGGTGGAGCGGGGCGGGCGGGGTCCACTCGTCGTCGGCACGGCTGCCCAGGTCCGGACCGGTGAACACCCACGGCGGGCCGAACGTGTCGCCGGCGATCTGGAACTCGCGCGGCACGAACACCAGGTCGAGGTCACCGGTGTCGCCAAACCAGAACGGCTGCAGGCCCTGGCTGCGGGCGAACTCGGCGTCGCGGTCGCCGACGGCGGCGAAGGCGGCCGCCATCGCCTGCCCCATCGGGTCCTCGGTGGCGAGCATCCGCTCGCGCAGCGAGAAGTGCTCGTTTCCGGCGAACGACGGGTGCAGGCCCGCGTAGGGCAGACCGGCGCGCTGCGCGGCGAGCGCGCCGACCGGGCCCAGCGCGTCCCCGCAGACGACGGCCGGCGGGTTGGCCGTCAGCTCGTCGACCAGGACCGGGAAGACGTCCTCGACGGACTTGGAGAACACCGCGAGCCGCGCCTCGAGCATCTCCTTCGACGGCGGGGCGCCGTCCGGGCCCGGTGCGGGCGGGCCGCTGGGGAACACGTACGGCAGCGCGACGGGTTCGGCGCCGGCCGCGGCGACGGCGTCGAGCATCGGGTCGGCGGTGCCGTAGCGGACCCGGTGGCCGCGGCGGACCAGCTCTGCCACCAGCGGCAGGGTCGGGGTGACGTGCCCGGCGGCGGGCATGCTGACGAAGGTGAAGAGCCTGTTCATCGGGCTCGATCGTGGCACCGTTGCGCGGGTCCGAGGCGTGGACATCCCGTGCGCAACAGGATCAGCGGGTTCCACCCGGACGAATCGGGCCGAGATCCCCGTCACCGGGCGGGGCCCGTCGGGGTCAGTCGTCGGCGCGGTGCCGGACGGTGGGCTGCGGGGTGTCCGGATAGGGCTCGTAGCCGCGGCCGGCGTCGTGTCGGCCGACGCTCGCGTACTCGGCCTGCGGTGCGGGCCGGGCGGGCGACGGGGCGGCCGCCTGCGGCGCGGCGTCGGGCCGGGGCGCGTGCTGCTGCATGTAGGCCTGCTGCCCCGCCGGCTGCTGCCCCATGTACTGCTGCTGCCCTGCGTACTGCTGGTGTCCCGCGTACTGCTGCTGCCCCGCGGGCTGCTGTCCGACGGCCTGCTGCACCGCCGGGCCGCGGCTGCCCGGCGCTGCGGGCACCGCGGCCGGATCCGGGACGAACCGTCGCCCCGCCGCGGTCGGGATCTCGTCGCGCAGGGCCTCGCGCTCGGCCTGGGCGCGCATGAGGTCGCGGATCTCGGTGAGCAGCTCGGTGTCGGTCGGCGCGACGTCCTCGACCTGCCCGCGCTTGCGGCGCTCCTGGAGCCACGTCATCGGGTAGACGACGAGGAAGTAGATCACCGCGGCGGTGATGAAGAAGGTGATGATCGAGTTGAGGAAGCTCGCGTAGTCCAGCTGGACGCTTTTCGTCAGGGCGATCGTGCCCGGCGGGATCGTGTCCTCGCCGCCGGAGAACAGCCGCAGCAGCGGCTCCAGGAACGACTTCGTGAAGGCCGTGACGACGGAGGTGAAGGCGGCACCGATGACGACCGCGACGGCCAGGTCGATGACGTTGCCGCGCAGCAGGAAGTCCTTGAAGCCCTTGAGCACCGGGGGAGCTCCTCGCGAGTTCGGGGGAGGGGGCGGTCGGGGAACGGGGGTCCGGCGCGGCACCGTAACCGGTTCGTGACCTGGTGATCGAATCGCCCCCGGCGTGCGGGTCCGGAGCGCTCAGCTCGCCCCGTCGATGAAGCGGTCCAGGAAGTCCCCGGCCTCCCGGGCGGCGCGGTCGACGTCGCGGGCCTCGATCGCGGCGACGAGCTCGTCGTGCCCGACGTCGGCGTCGGTGCCCGCGGTGTCGTGCATCGTCGTCGCGACCGACCCGCTGACCGCCTCGACGACGCCCCGGTAGAGCTCGGTGAGCAGGTCGTTGCCGGCGGCGCGGACGACGGCGGCGTGGAACTCGGTGTCGGCGTGGACGGCGCGGTCGAGCAGGTCGGAATCGGGGGTCTCGCCCCGGGCGGCGATCCGGTTCACCAGCCCGACGGTCTCGTTCCGGGCGGCCAGAGCCTCGTGCAGCATCGCCAGGTCCTCGTCGGTCCGCCGTACCGCTGCCTTGCGGGCGGCGTCGACCTCGAGCGTGCGCCGCACCTCCAGGACCTCGCGCAGCTCCTGCCCGCACAGCGTGCGCAGCGCACCGGACAGCTCGCTGGTCGCGCGGACGTAGGTCCCGTCGCCCTGGCGCACCTCCAGCAGGCCGCCGTGCGCCAGCGCGCGGACGGCTTCGCGGACGGTGTTGCGCCCGACCTCCAGTGTCGTGGCCAGCTCGGCCTCGGGCGGGATCCGGTGGCCGACCGGCCATTCACCGGTCGAGATGGCACTGCGCAGCTGGTCGATCACCTGGTCGACGAGACCGCCGCGGCGGGTTGTGACGAGAGGCACCGGATCATCCTTCCATCCGAACATCCTATGTCTGTAACAATACTGTGTCGTGAGCATGACGCAGCAGGAGACACGCATGACCCGGACCACCGACGCGCCATCGGTGACCCGGTCGCGCCATGCTGCGCTGATCGGGTCGCCGCTGCTGGTGGTGGGGGTGGCACTGGCCGCCTCCAACCTGCGTCCGGCCGTCACCAGTATGGCGTCGGTGCTGGGTCCGGTGCGGGACGGCCTGGGTGCCTCCGCCGCGTGGGCGAGCGTCCTGACCGCGGTCCCGACCGTCTGTTTCGGACTCGCCGCGATCACCGCGCCCTGGCTGGGCCGCCGGTTCGGGATGGCCCGGGCGATCGGGATCGCGCTGGCCGTGCTCACCGCGGGGCTCGTGCTCCGGGTGGTCGACGGGCCGTGGGTCGTGCTCGGCGGCACGTTCGTCGCCGCCGCGGGCATCGCCGTCGGCAACGTCCTGATCCCGGTCGTGGTCAAGCAGTCCTTCCCGCACTCGGTCGGGCGGGTGACCGGCATCTACACCGCCGCGCTGTCCGGCGGCGGCGGGATCGGTGCCGCGTTCACCCCGCCGCTGGAGGCGGTCCTGGGTGGCTGGCGCGGCGCCGTCGGCGCGTGGGCGCTGCTGTCGGCCGGTGCTCTCGTCGTCTGGCTGGCCGGGGCCCGGCACGGCGACGGCCCGGCGCACCGCCCGGTGTCGTCCGAGCCGCGCCGCTCGATGCTGCGCCGGCCGCTGGCCTGGATCATCACCGGCTTCTTCGGGCTGCAGTCCTGCGTCGCCTACGTCGCGATGGGCTGGCTGTCCGAGCTGTTCGTCTCCGACGGCATCTCCCGCACCGACGCAGGCCTGATGCTCGCGCTGATCAACCTGATCGGCATCCCGCTGAGCTTCGTGATCCCGCCGATCGCGCTGTCCCGGCGCTCGCAGTCCGGCTGGATCGTGGGACTGGCCTCGTGCTCGATGGCCGCCGTCGCCGGGCTGGCGTTCGCCCCGGGCGGCGCCCCGTGGCTGTGGACGGTGCTGCTCGGCGTCGGGATGTCGGTGTTCCCGGTGGCTCTCGGCGTGCTCGCCCTGCGCACCCGGGACGCCTCGGAGACCACCGATCTGTCGGCGATGGCGCAGGGCACGGGCTACCTGGTCGCCTCCTGCGGTCCGCTGCTGTTCGGGATCCTGCACGGCGCGACCGGCGGCTGGGGGCTGTCGCTGACGCTGCTCGCCTGCGCCGTCGCGGCCGAGATGGTGCTGGGCTGGCTGGCGGGACGCCCGCGCTACGTGTGATCGCGCCGCCTGTGACCGGCTCCGCGCGATCCGGCGCTCGGGCGTCACCCGAACACTCCGGTGTACCGTCGAGCCGCCGCGTGGCGAGGTCCGTGCAGGTCCGCCCCGGAACGGCGATCCACCGTCTCGTGCAGGAGAAATCGTGACCGACACCGCCCTCCCCCCGGCCGGGGGAACGGAGCGGCTGGTCGACCAGACCGGCCCGTACTTCGGCCGCTTCGGCGGCCGCTACGTCCCGGAGGCGCTGGTCGCCGCGCTCGACGAGCTGGAGCAGGCCTACCGCTCCGCGATGGACGACCCGGAGTTCCAGCACGAGCTCGCCGAGCTGCACCGGACCTACTCGGGCCGCCCGAGCCTGGTCACCGAGGCCCCGCGGTTCGCCGCGGCCGCCGAGGGCGCGCGGATCCTGCTCAAGCGCGAGGACCTCAACCACACCGGCTCGCACAAGATCAACAACGTGCTCGGCCAGGCGCTGCTCACCAAGCGCATGGGCAAGACCCGGGTGATCGCCGAGACCGGCGCGGGCCAGCACGGCGTCGCGTCGGCGACGGCGGCGGCGCTGCTCGGCCTCGAGTGCGTCGTCTACATGGGCGAGGTCGACACCGACCGCCAGGCGCTCAACGTCGCCCGGATGCGGATGCTCGGCGCCGAGGTCCGCCCGGTCACCTCGGGCACGCGGACCCTCAAGGACGCGATGAACGAGGCCATGCGCGACTGGGTGACCAACGTGGCCGACACCCACTACCTGATCGGCTCGGTCGCCGGGCCGCACCCGTTCCCGGAGATGGTCCGCGACTTCCAGCGGATCATCGGGGTCGAGGCGCGGCAGCAGGTGCTCGACCAGACCGGCGCACTGCCCGACATGGTGTGCGCCTGCGTCGGCGGCGGCTCGAACGCGATGGGCATCTTCCACGCCTTCCTCGACGACCCCTCGGTCGAGCTGGTCGGGTTCGAGGCCGGCGGCGAGGGCGTCGACACCCCGCGGCACGCGTCGTCGATCGGCGGGGGAGAGGTGGGCGTGCTGCACGGCTCGCGCAGCTTCATCCTGCAGGACGAGGACGGCCAGACCCGCGACTCGCACTCGATCTCCGCCGGGCTGGACTACCCGGGCGTCGGGCCGGAGCACTCCTGGCTGCACGACACCCGGCGCGCCCGCTACGAGTCGGTGACCGACGCCGAGGCGATGGACGCGTTCCGCCTGCTGTGCCGCACCGAAGGGATCATCCCGGCGATCGAGAGCGCGCACGCGCTGGCCGGGGCGCTGCGCGAGGCACACCGGCTCGGCGAGGGCAAGGTCGTGCTGGTCAGCCTGTCCGGGCGCGGCGACAAGGACGTCGACACCGCCGCGAAGTACTTCCACCTGATCGACGACCAGGGGCACGCCGTGACGGACGGAGCGGTCTGATGGGCAGCGTGGCGCAGCGGATCGCACAGGTCCGCGCCGAGGGACGGGCCGCGCTGGTCGGCTACCTCCCGGTCGGCTTCCCGACCGTCGACGGCTCGGTCGAGGCGATGCGGGCGATGGTCGACGGCGGCGTCGACGTCGTCGAGGTCGGGCTGCCCTACTCCGACCCGCTGATGGACGGCCCGGTCATCCAGCGCGCGACGCAGACCGCGCTGGACAACGGCGCCCGTACCCGCGACGCGTTCACCGCCGTCCGCGGCGTCGCCGACGCCGGGGCGCCTGCGGTGGTCATGACGTACTGGAACCTGATCGACCGCTACGGCGTCGACCGGTTCGCGGCCGACCTCGCCGCCGCGGGCGGCTCCGGGCTGATCACCCCGGACCTGCTGCCCGACGACTGCGCGGACTGGCTGGCCGCGTCCGAGGACCACGACCTGGACCGGATCTTCCTGGTCGCCCAGACCTCCGGCGCGGAGCGGCTGAAGCTCACCGCCGACGCCAGCCGCGGGTTCCTCTACGCCGCGTCGCTGATGGGCGTCACCGGCGTCAACTCGATCGGCGTCGAGGCCCGTGACCTGGTCGGCCGGGTGCGCGAGGTCGCCCCGCCGTCACTGCCGGTCTGCGTCGGGCTGGGCGTGCGGACCGCCGAGCAGGCCGCCGACGTCGCCGCGTACGCCGACGGCGTCATCGTCGGGACGGCTTTCGTGCAGGCCCTGGAGTCCGGCGGCCCGGCCGCGGTGCACGACCTCGCCGCCGAGCTCGCCGCGGGCGTCCGCTCGGCGTCGGCGGTCGGCGCCTGACCGCACCACCGCAGCTCCGGACCGGCCCCGCACACCCCGAGGTGGGCGGGGCCGCTCCGTGTCCGGGGATGTACGACCGGTGACCGGGCCCTGAGCGGGCGCCGGCCGGGCGAACGGCGGAGACCTGAGAACCGGGGGAGGCGGGCGGACGTGCCCGATACTCCGAATCGCCCAATCCGGCACCATTCGTCGTGATCGGGAGTCCGGACGACCGGACGGGGTCTCAGGAAGGCAACCTTCGCGACCCGGGTCTTCTTATGGTCGTCCCCGTCGCGCCGCGGCCCGCTCCCCGCTCCCGGCCGCCGCGACGGCCGGGATCCCCCGTCCCGGTCCGCTCCCCGAACCGGAAGTAGACCCATGACCATCCCTGGTCCCGTGCTGCCCGGAGGCGCCCCCGACGCCGCCGGACGCGCAGTAGCATCCCCCGCCCGAGGCGCCCGCCCGACAGCGTTCTCCATCCCGGGCGCCCGCCCGACGGCCCCCGGGTTCCGGCCCGGGCCCCGGTGAGCCGCCCGCTCCCGCATCCGGTCACCGCACCGCACCGGCGCCCCGCGCCGCACACCGACACCTGGCTCGCCCACCGCCGCGCGAACCTCGCGTGGGGATCCGTGCTGGTCACGGTCCTGGTGGGGCCGTCGCTGATCTGGATGCTGCGCGCCGGGCCGCAGGCCCCGCTGCACCACCTGTCGGTGCTGACCGGGCTGCTTGCGTTGTCCGCGCTGGTCGTCGTCGCGGTACTGCCGTCGCGGGTCCGGGGGCTGAGCCGCGCGCTCGGCCTGGAGACCCTGCTCGGCCTGCACCGCAGGCTCGGTGTGCTGGCCGGTGTGCTCGTCGCGCTGCACCTGGCGTGTGTGGTCGCCGACCGTCCCGAACGTGTCGGGCTGCTCGTGCCCGGCCTCGCCCCGGCCCGCGGGCAGGCGGCGACGGCCGGGACCGTCGCGATCGGGATCCTGCTGGTCCTGGCGCTGCGCGGCGTCCGCAGAGGCGGCTCGCACGAGATCTGGCGCTGGGTGCACCTGAGCCTGGCCGCGGTCGTCGTCGGCGGGTCGGCGCTGCACGTGCTGTGGCTGAACCAGCTGGTCTCCGACGCGGTGATGGGGCCGGTGCTCGGTGTGCTCGGCCTGCTGGTCGTGGCGGTGATGGTGCTGCGCTGGGGCATGCGCGGCCTCGACCGGTGCGGCGAGTTCCGGGTGCACGTGGTGCGCAGCGAGAGCCCGACGGTGTCGACGCTGGTGCTGCTGCGCCGGGGCAGGCACGGCGGAGCGTGGTTCCGGCCCGGGCAGTTCGCCTGGATCCGGCTCGAGCAGATGTCGGTCGAGGAGCACCCGTTCACGATCGCCTCCAGCGCCGCGGACACCGGGCGCGTCGAGTTCACCGTGCGGCACACCGGGGACTTCGCCTCCCGGCTGCGTGAGCTGCGCCGCGGCGACCCGGTGTGGGTGGACGGCCCGTACGGCTCGTTCACCCCGGACGCGGTGCCCTCCACCGGCCTCGTGCTGATCGCCGGCGGCGTCGGCGTGACGCCGATGATGAGCATGCTGCGCACCGCCGCCGACCGGGGCGACCCGCGTCCGCACCGGCTGGTCGTGCACGCCCGCGACCGCGCCGACCTGCTGTTCCGGGCCGAACTCGCCGAGCTCCGGACCCGGCTGGACCTGGAGGTCACCGAGGTCGTGACCCGCCCGCCTGCGGACTGGTCCGGCGCGACCGGGCCGATCGACACCGCGCTGCTGGCCGCCGTGCTCACCGACCTCGACGACCCCGCCCTGCGCCTCGACTACTTCATCTGCGGCCGCCCGCAGCTGGTCACCGACGTGCTCGACACGCTCGCCTCCCTCGAGGTCCCCGACGAGCGCGTGCACACCGAGCAGTTCGCCCAGGTGTGACCCCGTGCAGAGAGGAGAGAACACCATGTCCCGCCGGATCCCCGGCCCGCTGCGCTGGTCGATGCTGGTCGCGCTCGCCGCGGTCGTCGTCGTCGCGCTGACGCAGTCGTGGATGGCCGCCCCGGCCGTGTCCGACCAGGGCTGGACGCAGACCCGCTGGGGCCCGCTCGGTCCCGCCGACCGCGACCTGCTGGAGAAGGTGCGCCTCGCCGGGCTCTGGGAGGGCCCGACCGGGCAGCAGGGCGAGCAGCAGGCCAGCGCACCGGCCGTCCGCGGTGTCGCGCAGAAGCTCGGTGTCGAGCACCACGAGCTCGACACCGAGGTCCGTACGACCGCCGAGCAGCTCGGCGTCCTGCTGCCCAGCAGGCCCAACGACCAGCAGATCGGCTGGATGAACGACCTGTCCACCCGCACCGGCGCGGACTACGACCGGCAGTTCGTGCAGATCCTGCGGGCCGCGCACGGCACCGTCCTGCCGCTGATCAGCCAGGTCCGCGTCGGCACCCGCAACGAGCTGATGCGCCGCTTCGCGACCGACGCCGACGCCTACGTCACCCGGCACATCGGCTACCTGGAGTCCACCGGGCTCGTCGACTACGCGTCGCTGCCCGAGCCGCCCCCGCCCGCCACGACCGGGCGGAGCGCGTCGGACCTGGTGGTGCCGGCCGTCGTCGTCGCGGGGGCGCTGCTCGCCGCGGGCGGCCTGCTCACCGCGCTGCACCGGCGCGGCGCCCCGGGCGGCGGGTCCGGGCGGGGTCTCGGCGGCCTGCTGCCGGTCTCGCTGCCCGCGCCGCGCCGATCCCGGGACGCGGCACCACCGAGATCGGCGATCGGCCCACCCGACCCGTGGGAGGAGCTGGCCCGCGTCCCCGACGTCCGGCCACGCGCACCCACCGACCCCACGGCCGCCGGCAACCCCACCGACCTTCCCGACCAGCCCGAACGATCCGAGACCGCCGGTCCTGCGACGACCGGCGCGCACCGTCGCACCTCGAGGAGCCAGTACCGATGACACCGAACACCGGACGCAACCGACGCGTGGTGGTCGCCGCCGCCGTCGCCGTCTGCGCGATGGTGGGCGCGCCCGCCGCCTACGCCGCGGGCGCCGCCACCGCGGGCGACGACAAGGACACCGCAGGCAGCAGCCGTACCGCGGACCCGGGTTCCGATTCCGGCTCCGGCTCCGTGGGCAGCGGGAAGCAGGGGCTGACCGGCTCGGACGAGACGTCCGGCTCCGGCTCGGGGTCGGAGTCCGGCTCCGCCGGGGAGCACGACCACTCTTCCGGATCGTCGGAGGGGGCCGGCCAGGATTCCGACCAGGACTCCGGACAGGGATCCGGGACCGGTGGCGACCAGCCGGAGCAGGGCGAGAATCAGGACGGGCAGAAACAGGACGGCGAGAAGCAGGACGGCGAGAAACAGGGCGGCGAGCAGAAGCAGTCCGCCGCCGACGTCCTCGCCGCGGACTGCGAGAAGAGCGAGCTGCAGCCGCACGACGGGTTCGAGAAGGGCCCGCGGTGCGTCTCGACCGCGTTCGGCGAGGTCGGCTCCGCGGACAAGAACCCGTCACTGCTGATCACGAAGTCGCCGACCGAGGTGTCCCGCGGCGAGGGGTTCCAGCTGACCGTCAGCACCCGGAACCTGGTCCGCGACCGGTTCCTCGGCGCGGCGCAGGGCGGCTACTACAAGGAGTCGTCGGTACTCGACGGCCAGGGCCTGCAGCGCGGCCACTTCCACACCGCCTGCCGGATGCTCGACAGCACCGACGCCGCCCCCGATGCCGCACCTGCGCCGCTGTTCTTCAAGGCGACCGAGGACAACAAGGGCGGCGCCACGCCCGACAGCGTGACCATCGACGTCCCCGGCGTCGAGCAGACCGGGCAGCTGCAGTGCTCCTCATGGGCCGGTGACGGCTCGCACCGGATGCCGATGATGCAGCGCGCCAACCAGACCCCCGCGTTCGACTCCGTTCGTATCGAGGTGAAGTGACATGCGTTTCGGTGGACCCCTGATCACGCTGGCTGCGGTGGGCGCCGTCGGTGCCGGGATGGGCGTGGCGAACGTCGTGCTCACCGAGCCCGAGGCCCCGGCGGCGGTGCAGCAGGCCGCCGACTCGGCCTCGCTCGGCCGGCCCCTGGCGGCTCCGCCCCGTGCCGCGACGGACCCCGGTTGGGCGGCGCAGCAGCAGGCCGCTCCCGCCCCGAGCGGCAAGGTCGTCTACGACGGCCGCTCCACCGACGGGAAGGTGACCGTCACGATCTGGGTGACCAACGGCAAGGCCAAGGCCTACGTCTGCGACGGCGACGAGCTCGAGTCCTGGACCAGGGGCACCGTCCAGCAGGGTGCTGCGACCCGGCTGACCGGCAAGAACGGCGCCTGGGTCGAGTACACCGTCGCCGACGGCGTCGCCACCGGCACCGCGCGGGCGGCGGGGAAGAGCTGGGAGTTCAGCATCGGGAAGAAGGGCCCCGAGAAGTCCGGTGCTGGGGAGTCCGGCGCTGGGGAGTCCGGTTCCGGGCAGTCCGGGGATTCCACGAAGAAGGACTGGAAGGCCGACTCCTCGTCCGGTTCCGCGCCCGCCCCGGCGCCCGAGCCCGCGCCTGCCCCCGCGCCGCCCGCGGGTGACGGCTACGGCTCCGGCGGTTACGGAGGCTACTGATGACCCGTCCCCGCGGACGCCACGCCGACCCCGACGCCACCGACCCGCACGGCTTCGCCCCCGTCGGCACGGCCGACGCGTCGTGGGTACCCGAGCCGCGCATCCCGCGCGACGGTGCCCGGCCCGCCGGCGCCGCCGGATCCCGGGCCGATCCCCGGACCGATCCCTGGGCCGATCCTTGGGCCGACGACGCCTACGCCGTCCCCGCACCGCAGGCCCGACCGGACGACCACCGGTCCGACGACGCCCGGCCCGACGGTCCCCGGTCGGCCGAGTACTGGGGCGACCCGGACCACGAGCTGTTCACCGTCCCGCGGCCCGGCCGGGCACCCGCCCGGGACCCGTACGCCGGGCCGTGGGCGCCGCCCGCGGAACCGGAGAGCCCCGAGCCCCGCCGTCGGACCCGGGACACCGGGCACGACGGCTACGTGGCCCCGGCGGCCGCCCCGTCGTCGCGGCTCACCGTGGCCGCCGTCGCGGTGCCCGTCGCGATCGGTGCGCTCGTCGCCGTCGCGCTCGGGGTGTGGGCACGGCAGCACGAGGGGACCGGTGTCGCGGTGAACCTCGCCGGGTTCTCCAGCGGTGCCGCGGCGAAGGCCTGGCTCGGCTCGCTGGCCCTGCTGCTGGCGATCGTGCAGGGCGTCACCGGGCGGATGCTCGCCTCCGGTGACCCGTTCGTCACGACTGTGCATCGCTGGTCCGGACGCGTCGCGGTGCTGGTCACCGTGCCCGTCGCCGTCCAGTGCCTCTACGCGTTCGGCTGGTCCGGCGCGACGACCTCGGCGTTGCTGCACTCGCTGCTCGGTTGCGTGTTCTACGGCGCCTTCGTCACGAAGATGCTGCTGCTGCGGCGGCCCGGGATCCCCGGCTGGGTGCTCGCCGTCTGCGGCGGCCTGCTGCTGGCGATACTGGCCGGTGTCTGGCTGACCTCGGCGCTCTGGTTCTTCACCGGACACGGCTTGTCGTTCTGACCCGAACCTCCCACCACCTGCGAGGAAGCATCATGTCCCCGATCACCCGCCGCGGGCTGCTGGCCGGCGCGGGCGCGGCCTGCGCGGCGACCTGCGCCGCCGGCTGCGCCACCTACGGCACACCCCGCGGCGCCGCCCCCGAGGCCGCACCGCCGCCGGGCGGCCCGCCCGCACCGCAGCCGTCCGGCCAGGCCGGCGCGCCGCAGCAGGGCCTCGCTGCCGCGTCGGACATCCCGGTCGGCGGCGGCACGGTCTTCGCGAGCGACGGCGTCGTCGTCACCCAGCCGGTGGCCGGGCAGTACGCCGCGTTCGGCGCGACCTGCCCGCACGCCGGCTGCCTGGTCGACCAGGTCACCGGCACCGGGATCAGCTGCCCGTGCCACGGCTCGATCTTCGCCCTCACCGACGGTGCCCCGATCGAGGGCCCGGCCAAGGCCCCGCTGGAGTCCCGGACCGTGAAGGTCGACGGCGGCCGGATCGTCGTCGCCTGAGCCGCTGCCGGCCCCGCCCGGCCCAGTACGCCGGCTACGAACGCGCGCGCCGTCCCGCAGGTTCGGCGGCCTTCGCCCGGCGGGCCCGGTAGGCGGCCACGTGGGCCCGGTTCGCGCAGTTCCCGGTGTCGCAGAACCGCTTGGACCGGTTGCGCGACAGGTCGACCAGCACGGCGTCGCAGTCCTCGCCCGCGCACCGGCGCAGCCGCGACAGGTCGTCGACCCGGATCAGGTCGGCGACGGCCATCGCGATCTCGGCGCCGATCCGGTGCGCCAGCGGGGCGTGCGACGGGGTGACGTGCAGGTGCCAGTCCCAGCCGGCGTGCCGGGCCAGTACCGGACGCGCGTCGGTCTCGGCGAACAGCGCGTTCACCAGCTCGACGGTGCCGTCGCGGTCGGGCTCGGCGTCGGCGGCCGGCCAGAACGCGGCCACCCGGGCGCGCAGGTCCCGTACCGAGACCCGCTCGGCGTCGGTGTGCTCGCGGTCGCCGCTGTAGGGCTGCTCGTCGAGCCAGGCCTCGAACGAGGCCAGGTCGTCCAGGGGGTCCGGCGTCGTCGTCGCGGTGTTCACCAGCGCGGCGGCCGCGGCGAGCACCACCTGGGTGTCATGGGCGAATTCCATGTTGACCCCTGACGTCGTCGGTTCCTAGTGTCAGGAGTCTATGGGTTCTTCGGTCGTGACATCGGCGCAGGCGGGGCAGCGGACGATGCGCGGCCTGGGCTGGGCGCTGGTCTCGGCCGCCGCGTACGGCTTCTCCGGCCCACTCGGCTCGACGTTCCTCGAGGCCGGCTGGTCACCCGGTCTGACGACGCTGATGCGTATCGCCGGTGCCGCCGTCGTGCTCGCCCCGGTCGGGGTCGTTCTGCTGATGCGTCATCCGCTCGACGGCCCGAATGCGCGGCGCGTCCTGCTCTACGGCCTCGCCGCCGTCGCCGGGACGCAGCTCTGCTTCTTCAGTGCGCTGCAACATCTCTCGGTCGGCGTCGCGCTCCTGCTGGAGTTCCTGGCGCCGGTGCTGCTCGTCGGCTGGACCTGGCTGCGCACCCGCCGGACGCCGTCGGTGACCACGCTGGCCGGCTGCGTCGTCGCGATCGTCGGCCTGATCTGTGTCGTCGACCCGTTCGGGCCGCAGCGCGTCGACCTGGTCGGGATCGTGTGGGGCCTGGCCTCGGCGGTCTGCGTCTGCGTGTACTTCCTGCTGCCCGGCGGCGACGGCGAGGGCCACGTCCCGCCGATGCTGATGATCTCCGGTGGCATGGTCGTCGGCACCGTCGCGCTGGTGCTGAGCGGGCTGGCCGGGTTCACCCCGTTCCACGCCGGCGCCCCGACCGCCTCGCTCGCCGGCACCGCGATCGACTGGTGGCTGCTGCTGGCGATGCTCGTCGTCCTCGCGACGGTCCTGCCCTACGTCTCCGGGATCCTCGCGATCCGGCTGCTCGACACCCGCGTCGCCTCGTTCGTGGGGCTGTCCGAGGTGATGTTCGGGGTACTCGCGGCCTGGCTGCTCGTCGCGCAGATCCCGACCGCGATGCAGGCACTCGGCGGCCTGCTGATCCTGGGCGGGATCGTGCTGATCCGGCGTGCGGAGAAGCGGGCCCCGGCGGCGCCGTCCGAGCTGGCCGTGGAGGGCTGAGCCCGCCCGTCCCAACGGGGATGCAGACTTCCCGGACCCCGCCTGTTCATGATCGGCAGGTTCGTGACGAGGCGTTCGCTGAGCGGCCGCGTGGTCACGAATGCGGCGATCTTCGCCCGGGAGGGGCCCGGCGGCTTGCGCGGGGATGGTCCATGATCGGCGGAATCGTGACGCGGCGTGCGATCAGCGAACGCCTCGTCACGGACGTGGCGATCATGGATGAAGCACCCGCATCGGCACGGCGGCTAACGCCAGGGGGAGTGCCGGCGAACTCCATCGAGTGAATGTGGTGCTGGCCTCTGCTGTGGGTCGTTGGATGATGTGAGAGGCGTTCGTGCGCCGCTCGCTCCCCGGGAACGCGTTCGAAACTGAGGCCCCCTGTTGTCTGAATTGCACTTTGTGACCAGCTCGTTCTGCACTCGTGGCGAATGTGTCGAGGTTGCTGTTTCTCCTGGTCAGGTCGTCGTGCGGGCGACCGGTGGTGCGGACAGTGTCGCCTTTACCGACGACGAGTGGAGCGCGTTTGTTCTCGGAGTCAAGGGCGGGGAGTTCGACCTCGAGACGCTTCGCCGTTGATCTTCGTAGCGGCCAGCGCGCGCTCGAGCGTCTCCTGGCTCTCCTCGGGCGACTGTGCCAGTTCGAGGAGTTCCGACCAGATCCGCTCGTAGTCGGCGATCGTCTGCTCCGAGTCGACGAAGACGTCGTTCGCAGTGCCTTCGACGTTGACTACGCGCCAGTCCGACTCGGTGTCACGGGGGTCAAAGATCGAGAAGGTGCTCGTCGCGTTCGTCCAGCCTGCTCGGAACGGAACGATCTGCAACAGCACGTTGTCCTGCTCCCGGCGACGGAGCAGAGTCTCGATCTGGCCGCGCATGATCGTGGGGTCGGCGCACCGATACAGCGCGACCTCATCCATCAGCACATGGAGGACCAGCGGAGGGGCGTCTGCACGGTCGGGCTCGATGACGTTCTGTCGCCCCATACGGATCTCGACCATCCTGTCGATCTCCGAGTCGTCCTCGCGCTGCGTGAAGACGCGGGTCAGAAGGTCACGGGCGTAGGCCTCGGTCTGCAGGAGGCCGGCGATGGGGATGCTGAACATTCGTTTCGTGCGCGCCTCGGACTCCAGCGAGATCAGCATGTTGAGGTCGACGCCGGACGAAGCCGGTCCGAGTCGGGCCCACCAGCCGGGTGATTTCGCCTGTTGAGCCCAGTCGAGCGCTCGCTCGCGGGTCTCCGTGTCGGCGTCGTAGATCTCCAGCAGATCCCGGACGTCCCGGAACTTCGGCTCCACGTGCCCGGTCTCGATCCGGCTCAGCTTCGACGGCGAGACCTCGAGCATCTTGGCGACCTCGCCCAGCTGGCGGCCCTGGTCCATCCGCAGCTTCTTGAGCACCCAGCCGAGACGCCGCCGGATGACGACGGGACCGTGCGTCACGGTCATGAGTCCTCCTCGCCCCGCTCGCCGGCCCCCGTCGAGAGAGTACGCGCCGTCACCGTCTCGCAATTGCATCTGAGAGTTTTGCGTTACCCCCTGGTGCATCGAGGCGTTCGCCCCGCATACTCGGCTCCCACCTGGGAGGGCGGAACCATCCGCCCGTTGATCTGGGGGTGCGAGATGACCGCACGACGCGCAGTCCGCACGAGCCGGCCCGCCCCGTCCGGGGGTGGTCGGAGATGAACACCTCTCTGGTCCTGACGTTCGGGGTGCTCGCCCTGGTCTGGATCGCCCTGCTCATCGGGGCCTCGATGGACACCGAGTCCCAGCGCCGGGAGTGGCGGCGTATCGCCCGCGAACGCCGGCTCCGCCGCGAGGAGTACCTCCGGGACCAGGAGCATCGGGCCGCCACGGCACGCCGGCCGCTCGGTCCCGACGGGCTCTGCGCCGACTGTCCGCTCCGCGAGTAGGCGGACAGGCCGCTACGGAGCGGAACCGCCGGGGCGCGAAGCCCTGGAAACCGAGACGCCCCGAAACCGAGACGCCCTGGAACCGCGACGCCCCGGAAACGCCGAACGCGGCGGCCCGGAGCGTCATGCGCTCCGAACCGCCGCGTTCGTGCGGGGTCGGTCCTGCCGGGTCAGCCGGCGGCAGCGACGGCCTGCTTGAGGGCGTCCGGGGTGGGCTGGGCGATCTGCTTGCCGTTGACCTTGACGGTGGGCGTGCCGCTCAGGCCGTCCTTGTCGGCCTGCTGGGTGACCGCGCCGGCCCAGGGCTCGTAGCGCTCGTCCTTCACGCACTGCTCGAAGTCGCCGCCGACGCCGGCCTGCTTGCCCAGCTCGATCAGCTTCGCCTCGGGCAGGCCGGGCGTGCCCTCCTCGGGCTGGTTGTCGTAGAGCATCCGGGCGAACTTCGGGAACGCGTCCGGGGTGTTCGCGACCGCGCAGCCCGCGGCGGAGGCGGATCGCGACGAGTACTTGTCCGGCGAGGTCCGGTCCAGGATGGCGACCGGGTGGTAGATGACCTGCGCCTGCCCGGAGGTGCGCAACTGGTCGACGGTGTCGCCGGAGAGCTGCTCGAACGCCTTGCAGCCCGGGCACTGGAAGTCCAGGTAGATGTCGATCTTCGCCTTGGCGTTCGGGTCGCCGAGCGTGAAGCCGCTCGCCGTCGCGTTCGGCGGCGTCACGACGTCGGCGGGCTTGTTCGCCTGGTACACACCCACGCCGACCAGCACGGCGAAGACCACCACGACGACGATGCCCAGCACCGTCGCCTGGGACGGGCCCTTCCGGGCCGTCATCGGGTTCTTCGCCGGCTTCTTGTTGCCGGTGGCCATCACACTTCCTCCTCGTCGGTGGTCCCGCGCTACCCGCCCGGCCGATCGCACTCGTCGGGACCCGCGACCGGCACGTGTCCCTTGACATGGTGGTGCAGCGCGCTGCACCGTCGGCGACCGGGTCCCGCCGGTCGCGTTGCGTCACGACATCCGCAGGTCACAGGACCAGGTGGCGGATCGCCGACACCGTGTAGAACCATGGTGGAGTGAGTGCAGGTAGTGCGGTCGACCGTCCGGCCCCGCAAACGGGTGTCCACGAGGTCGAGCTGCGCATCGAGGGGATGACGTGCGCGGCGTGCGTCGGGCGGGTCGAGCGCAAGCTGGGCAAGCTGGACGGGGTCCGTGCCACGGTCAACCTCGCCACCGAGCGGGCGATCGTCGAGCACCCGGTGGACGTGCCGGTCTCACGGCTCGTCGAGACCGTGCAGAAGGCCGGGTACGGCGCCACCGAGATCCGCACCGACGACCCGGGCGCCGCCGACACCGGCGACGCCGCGACCGCCGACGACTCCGCGTTGCGCCGGCTGCGGCTGCGGATGGCCGTCGCGCTGCTGCTGTTCATCCCGCTGGCCGACCTGTCGCTGGCGATGTCGCTGGTGCCGACGCTGCGTTTCCCCGGCTGGCAGTGGGTGGTCGCCGCGCTCGCGCTGCCCGTCGTCGGGTGGGCGGCGTGGCCGTTCCACCGCACCGCGGTACTCAACCTGCGCCACGGCACCACCTCGATGGACACCCTGGTCTCGCTCGGGGTGCTGACGGCGTCGGCGTGGTCGTTGGTCGGCATGGCGCTGATCGACGACGCGTCCCCGGCCCTGTCCGGCTGGGACGCCGTGCTGCACCCCACCGGGCCGCTGTACCTGGAGGTCGCCGCTGGGGTCACGACGTTCGTGCTGGCCGGGCGGTACTTCGAGGCCCGTGCCCGTCGTACGGCCGGGCGGGTCATGCGCTCGCTGGCCGCGCTGGAGACCGACGAGGTGACCGTCGTCGTCGACGGGACCGAGACCGCGCTGCCCGTCTCGAAGCTCCGGGTGGGGGACCGGTTCCTGGTCCGGCCGGGTGAGCGGATCGCGGCGGACGGCGTCGTCGAGACCGGGCGGGCCGCCGTCGACACCAGCGCGATGACCGGGGAGCCGGTGCCCGTCGAGGTCGGCGAGGGCGACCGCGTCACCGGCGGGACGATCGCCTCCGGCGGGGCGCTGACCGTGCTCGCCGAGCAGGTCGGCGCCGACACCCGGCTGGCCCGGATGATCGCCGCCGTCGAGCGGGCGCAGACCGAGAAGTCGGCGACGCAGCGGCTGGTCGACCGGGTGTCGTCGGTGTTCGTGCCGGTCGTGCTGAGCCTGGCCGTGCTGACGCTCGTCGGCTGGCTGGTCGCCGGTGCCGGCTGGACCGGGGCCATCGCGCCCGCCATCGCCGTCGTGATCATCGCCTGCCCGTGCGCGCTGGGCCTCGCGACACCGACGGCGCTGATGGTCGCCACCGGCCGCGGCGCGGAGCTGGGCATCTTCGTGAAGGGCTACCGCGCGCTGGAGACGACGAAGGCCGTCGACACCGTCGTGCTCGACAAGACCGGCACCCTGACGACCGGGCGGATGACCGTCACCGACGTGGCCACCCTCGGCGTCGGTGCCGACGCCGGCACCGACGCCGACCTGCTGCTGGCCAGGGCCGCCGCCGTCGAGGCGGGGTCCGAGCACGCCATCGCCACCGCGATCCGGGCGCGTGCCGCGGACCTGCCGGTGCACGAGGCGACCGACTTCGTCGCGCTGCCCGGCCTGGGCGCCCGTGCCCGGGTCGACGGTGTCGTCGTCACCGTCGGGCGGCCGCCGGAGGACGCGGGCGTGCTCGCCGGCCGGGTCGAGGAGTGGGAGGCGGCGGGGCACACCGTCGTCGCCGTCGAGGTCGACGACGAGCTCGCCGGCCTGATCGCGCTGAGCGACCCGGTGAAGGAGTCCGCGCAGGCTGCGGTGGCCGAGCTGGTCGCTGCGGGCCTGCGGCCGGTGCTGCTCACCGGCGACCGTCCGGCCGCCGCGCAGGCGGTCGCGGCGGCGTGCGGGATCACCGACGTCGTCGCCGGTGCGATGCCCGACGGCAAGGTCGACCACGTCCGTGCGCTGCAGGAACAGGGCCGCACGGTCGCCATGGTCGGCGACGGCGTGAACGACGCGGCCGCGCTGGCCACCGCGGACCTCGGTGTCGCCGTGGGCTCGGGGACCGACGTAGCGCTGGAGGCCGCCGACGTCGTGCTGGTGCGCGACGACCTGCGGGTGCTGCCGGCGACCGTCGAGCTGGCCCGGGCGACGATGCGCACCATCCGCGGGAACCTGTGGTGGGCGTTCGGCTACAACGTCGCCGCGATCCCGGTCGCGATGGCCGGGCTGCTCAACCCGCTGCTGGCCGGCGCGGCAATGGCGGTGTCGTCGTTCCTGGTCGTGACGAACAGCCTGCGGCTGCGCAACGCCGCCGCATGGGCCGACGAGACGCTGGGCCAGGTCCGTCAGGACGACTGACGCAGCGACCCGGGCGGTACGCGCTACGCCGCTCTCCACAACTTTGTGGAACCGTTCGGTGCAGCCGAAACAGGGCCGTACGGCGTAGCGACACGTGGGTCGTGACCACCTCGCAGAGCCCGCAGCAGGGCGACCAGAACATCCCGACCGGCTACCCGCAGCAGCCCCAGGGCGGCTACCCGTACAGCTACGCACCGCAGCAGGGCTACGGCCCGCAGCAGGGCGGCCCCGCCGAGATCCCGCAGCAGTGGGCGCCGCCCGGATACGCGCCGCAGCCGCCGGCCGGCTGGGGTCCGCCCCCGGCTCCGGCCCCGCGCAACGGTCTGGGCATCGCGGCCCTGTGCCTCGGCATCGTCGGGATCCTGTTCGGCATGATCCCGTTCACCGGGTTCATCGCCTTCGGCCTCGGCGCGGTCGGCCTGATCCTCGGGCTGGTCGGCCTCGGTCGCGCCCGCAAGAAGGTCGCGACGAACCTGAAGACCGCCATCGCCGGCGGGATCCTGTCGATCATTGCGATCGCCCTCGGTATCTGGGGCATGGTCATCGTCTTCACCGGGCTCAGCAAGCTGTCCGACGATCTCAACAACATTCCGACCGCCTCGGCGCCGTCGATCAGCGCGGGCACCGGCGCAGTTCCGGCTGACGTCAGTACTCCGTACTCGGCGGCACCGACCAGCTACAAGCTGGAGGTCACGGGGACTGCGAAGAAGATGATGCTGTCCTACAGCAACGGCAGCGCGACGAGCTCGGACACCGACTACAAGTCCCTGCCGTGGAGCAAGACCGTCGAGACGTCGGGCGACTTCCAGTCGGCGATGGTCTCCGCCGCCAGCTCCGGCCCCGGTTCCATCACCTGCACCGTCACCGATGTCGCGACCGGTCGAGTGGTCGACACGAAGACCGCGAAGTCCCTGGACAACAGCGAGTACAGCTCCGCGAACGTCTCCTGCAGCTCTCTCGGCTGATCCCGCACCCACCCCGGCCTGCCCGGCCCGAGGTGGTCACGCACGACGGCCGGGCGACGAGTGAGGCCCCCACCGGGACGCCGGTGGGGGCCTCTGCGCATCTCGCCGGTGAACGGGCCTCAGCCGCCGCGGCGCAGCTGCGCCAGCATCTCGTTGTACGCCTTGAGCTCGGCGTCGTCGTCGCGGTCGGCCTGCCGGTCGTGGCGCTGCGCCTCACGGGAGTCGTCGCGCGACCACTGGTAGACCAGCACGATCATCACCAGCAGCATCGGGATCTCCCCGGTTCCCCAGGCGATGCCGCCGCCGGTGCGCTGGTCGTCGAGCAGATCCATCCAGGGCAGCCCCACCTGGCGGTAGAAGTTCTCGCCGAGGACGTCCGAGGACACCATCACCGAGATCCCGAAGAACGCGTGGAACGGCATCGTCGCCAGAAGCAGGGCCAGCCGGCCCAGGTGCGGGAGCTTGTGCGGGGCGGTGTCGACGCCGATCAGCGGCCAGAAGAACAGGTACCCCACCAGCACGAAGTGCAGGTTCATCAGCTGGTGCGACCAGTGGAAGCGCAGCGCGCCGTCGAACAGCGGGGTGAAGTACAGCAGGTAGAACGACCCGACGAACACGATCGCCGCGACGGCCGGGTGGGTCAGTGCCTTCGCGATCGGCGAGTGCACCGCGGCGAGCAGCCACTCGCGCGGCCCGGGCGGGTTGCCGCGGCCTGCGGGACGCAGCGCACGCAGCGCCAGGGTCACGACGCCGCCCAGGCTGAGCAGGATCGGGGCCAGCATGTTCAGCGTCATGTGGCTCATCATGTGGACGCTGAACATCGCCGGTGAGTAGAAGCCCAGCCCGGACGACGTCGCGAGCACCAGCGTCGCGCAGCCCAGCAGCCAGGCGACCGTCCGTCCGACCGGCCAGGTCACGCCGCGCGTGCGCAGGACGTGCACTCCGTAGAGGTAGCCGCCGGCCATCAGCAGCGCGCCGGTGCCGAACAGCAGGTTCCAGCGCCACTCGGTGAGCACCGTGACCGCGGAGAAGGGGCGGGTGACGTCCCAGCCGATCAGCGCCTGCATCGCGGTGTCGTCGGTGGCGAGGAACCGCGGCGGCACCAGCCGGGTCGTCGCGATCCCGAGGGCGCCGACGACCCCGCCGACCAGGGCGAGCACCGGCAGCAGCACGCGCGGCGCGGTACCGCGGGCGAGCAGCGCCGTCCCGGCCACCAGCAGCGCGAGCAGCACCGCGGCCACCACCGCGACGCCGACGTAGCGCGACCCGGCGAGTGGGCCGGCGTCGGTCACGACCAGCTGGAACACGACCTCACCGGCCAGGTACAGCACCCCGGAGCCGGCCAGCAGAGCGCGGATCCGGCGCCCGGCCGCGTGGTCGACCGGCCCACCGTGCACCCGGTACGCGGTCACCGCGGCCGCGAGCCCCAGCCACACCACCCCGGCGACGGCACGGACGACGTTCGCGTCGCCGCTCCAGTCGTGCCCGGCGCCGGTCGCGGCCGGGTGGACCGCGGCGGGCAGCGCCGTCGAGACCGCGGCGAGCACCCCGAGCCCCCCGGCGGCCCGCCAGCTCAGGAACGTCGCCGCGCCGGCCGCGACCAGCAGGAGCAGTACCCCGGCCAGCGTCCAGCCCAGCGGTTCCTCCAGCGTCGCGGCCGCCCCGAGCCAGCCGAACGGCCCGGCCCCGGCGAGGTCGCCGGGGGAGACACCGGTGGTGTCGGCGACCGAGAGCCAGCCGGCGCCGATCGCGGCGACCCCGCCCAGCAGCGCGGTGAGCGCCCCGCGGCGCAGCCCCCGGTAGCCGTGCACCCCGACCGTCCCGGACGCCTGCGGGGCGGCGATCACGCCTGCGACCAGTAACGATCCGGCGGCGAGCGCCGCACCGGCGACGGCACAGACCTTCGCGACGAGCGCCGCCGACGCCAGCCACCGCGGCGGGACGGGGAGCCCGCCCTGCTGCCAGAAGCCGGTGTCCCCGGCCGTGGCGACGACCGCGACCACCGCGCACAGCACCACCGCGGCCAGGGCCGCGAGGGTGGGGACGAGCCGGCCGGCGCGCGCCGGGCCGCGGCTCCCGCCCGGGGCCGCCGGAGCCGCCGCGCCGTCCGATGACGTGGCGGCCGGTTCCGTGCTCGCGCTCACCGAGGACTCCTCCGCAGGTCGTGCCGCGCGCACCGTCGCGGTGCGCGCCTCCCACGATGGTCCCCGATCGCGCCCGGCGCACGCCGCTCCGGGTGGCCTCCGGGGGCCGACGCCCCGGGGGGGAAGGCCTCAGCCGGTCAGCTGCCGCCGCCGACGCTGCGCCACCACTGCTGCACGGTGTCCCAGAATCCCTGCGCGTCCTGGCCGATCTTGCCCGGGTCGGGCAGGTTCGACGGCAGCGACGGCAGGTTGGACGGGATCGACGGGAGCTTCGTCGGGATGTCCGAGGGCAGCCCCGGGATGTCGCTGGGCAGCTCGATACCGCCGCCACCACCGTCGTCGGAGGGCTGCGGGGCCTCGGTGGTGCGCGAGGGCTCCTGCCGCTCCGAGGCGGGGGCCTGCTCGGAGGACTGCGAGCTGGTGGGCGTGGTCGATCCGCCGGTGCCGCTGTCGTCGCTGTTGCCGAACAGCAGCAGGCCGATCAGCAGCACCAGCAGCGCGACGACGAACGCGCCGATCGCGATCCACTTCCCGGGCCCGGAGCGCGTGTCCGGACGTTCGGGGGCCGGCTCGCGCACCGGTGCGGCCACCGGCGCCGGGGCCGGCTCGCTGAGCATCGTCGCGACCTCGCGCGCCGTCGGGCGCCGGGCCGGGTCGGTCGCCGTCGCGGCGTGGATGGTGGAGCGCAACGGCTCCGGCACGTCCCCGGGGACGACCGGTGGCCGGTTGACGCGCTCGGCGGCGCCCGCGAGGCCCTCGCCCTGGTACTCCCGCCGCCCGGTCCAGGCCTCCAGCAGCACCAGGCCGAGTGCGTACACGTCGGCGGGCGGGCCGACGCGTGCTCCGCGGACCTGCTCGGGCGCCAGGTAGGCGGGCGTCCCGACGATCTCGCCGGCGGCGGTGTGGCCGTCCTCGCCGAGCAGCGAGGCGACGCCGAAGTCGGCCAGCCGGGCACGTCCCTCGGAGTCGATCAGGATGTTCGACGGCTTCACGTCACGGTGCGTGACGCCCTGGCCGTGCACGTAGGCCAGCGTCTGCGCGACCTCGGAGCCGATCCGGCGGATGTCCTCGGCCGGCAGGTCCTCCGAGGAGATGACCTGGGCCAGCGACGGGCCGTCGACCAGCTCCATGACCAGATAGGCCCGGCCGGGCTCGACGGCGAAGTCGTAGACCGCGACCAGACCGGGGTTGCGCAGGTTCGCCATGACCTGCGCCTCCTGCTCGAAGCGCTGGTCGGCGGTGGGGTCGTTGCCCGGACCGAAGATCTTGACCGCGACCGGGCGGTTCAGCCGGGTGTCGGTGGCGCGGTGGACGTCGGCCATCCCGCCCTGCCCGAGCAGGCCCTCCAGCCGGTAGCGGCCGCCGAGCAGCTCGGGGCGGGTGACCGGCGCCGGCATCATCCGGGTGGCGTCCGGGCGGGGTGCGCGCACGGTCGGGGGCGGTCCGGGAGGACCCGGCGGCCCGGGGGGCGGACCGGGCGGACCGACACGCCGGGTGACGGCGTCGCCCGGGCCCATCCGCCGGGTGCGGTTCGGATCCTCGCCGCGCTGCACTGGTCGTCCTCCGCTGGTCTGGGGCGCCCCGTGGCCGACGGCCGTTTCCCGGGACGGTGTGTGACGCTACCGGCCGGTCCCGTGACCCCGGCCGCCCGGCGCGCGGACGGGCGCCGGATCAGGCCGGTTGGGTGACCGGGTTGCGCAGGTCCGAGGCGGGGAACGGGGGCCGCTCGTCGAGCCGGACCGAGAGCCGCCCGGCGGCCCGCCACGCCCGTGCGGTGAGGTCGCGGTCGGAGTCGGTGACCAGGTTGCCCATCACCCGCAGCGCGACGGTCATGAGCGTGCGCGAACGCATCCCGACCGGCCCGGCCCACGGCAGCAGCGACGGGATGGTGACCAGCCCGGCGAGCCGGCGGGCGATGGAGAACGCCAGGCCGTAGTGGCTGCGCAGGATCGCGGGCCACGCCGGGTCGAGCGGGCGCCCGGGGTCGGACGCCATGAGGTCGGCGATCAGCCGGCCGGTCTCCAGCCCGTAGTCGATGCCCTCGCCGTTGAGCGGGTTCACACAGCCCGCGGCGTCGCCGATCAACGCCCAGTTCGGGCCGGCGACCCCGGAGACCGCGCCACCCATCGGGAGCAGCGCGGACCGGACCATCTCGACCTTCCCGTCGAGGGCCCAGTCGCGGCGGCGGGCGTCGGCGTAGAGCTCGATGAGGCTGCGCAGCCGGACGTTCGCGGGGCGCCGGTCGGTGGCCAGCGTGCCGACGCCGATGTTGACCCGGCCGTCGTTGAGCGGGAACAGCCAGCCGTAGCCGGCGAGGACCTCGTCGGACTCGCCGCGCAGCTCCAGGTGAGAGCTGATCCACGGGTCGGCGCTGCGGCCGGAGGTGATGTAGCCGCGCGCGGCGACGCCGTAGGCGGTGTCCTGGTGCCACTCCCGGCCGAGCTCGCGGCCCAGGGTCGAGCGGGCCCCGTCGGCGACGACGAGGCGACGGCAGCGCACCGAGCGGCCGTCGGCGAAGCGGACGAGGTCGACCCGGTCTCCGGAGAACTCGACGCCGACGGCCTTCGCGCCGTCCATCGGGACCGCGCCGGCGTCGAGGGCGGCGCGGCGGATGCCGTCGTCGAGCTCGGTACGCGGGATCGCCGAGCCGTGCGCCGGCAGCGACCCGCCCGGCCACGGCAGCTCCAGGGTCTGCCCGAAGCCGTGTGCGCGCAGTCCGCGGTTGCGGCCGTGCCGGTCCACCCACTCGCCCAGGCCGAGCCGGTCCAGCTCGGCGATCGCACGCGGGGTGAGGCCGTCGCCGCAGGTCTTGTCCCGGGGGAACGTCGCCGAGTCGGCGAGCACGACGTCCAGGCCGTGCCGCGCGGCCCAGGCGGCGGCCGCGGACCCCGCGGGCCCCGCCCCGACGACGAGCACGTCGGTGCTCTCCGGCGCGGGCGCGGCGGCGTCGGGCGTCCGGGTGCTCGGCGACGACGGCGTGGTGGTCATGGCACCAGTGTCGCAACCCTCCCGGGCGGCCCGCCGCTCCGCGTGCCGGTGGTCACCCGCGGCTACGGTGGTGCGGTGACCTATCGTCGCGCCGGCTCCGGCTCCGAACCCGCCCTGGCCGCGGTCCGGGCCGCGGTGGCCGGCCGTCCGGGGCTCGGCCTGCTGCTCCTGCACGGCTCGCGCAGCCGTGGCGAGGAGCACACCGGGTCGGACTGGGACTTCGGCTACCTCGCCGACGTGTCCGTCGACGGTGACACCGACGTGTCCGTCGACAGCGACACCGAGGTGTCCGTCGACAAGGCCACCGACGTGTCCGTCGACCCGGCGGCGCTGTACGACACGATCGCGTCCGCACTCGGTACCGACGCCGTCGACCTGGCCGACCTGCGCACGTCGTCGGCGCTGCTGCGGTTCGAGGCCGCCCGCGACGGTGTCGTAGTGGTCGGCGCCGAGGAGGAGCACCGGCGCTTCGTGCTCGAGGCCGTGCACTTCTGGTGCGACGCCGGCCCCGTGATCCGGCGGGCGCAGGCCGAGGTGCTCGCGGGGCTGGACCGATGAGCCCGGTGCGTCCGGAGCTGCTGGCCGAGCGCACGGCGACGGTGCAGCGGCACCTGGCCCGGGTGGCGGACCGGCTTCCCGGCGACCCCGGGGAACTGCGACCGATGAGCGACGCCACCGATGCCGTCGTGCTGCACCTCTGGCAGGCGATCCAGACGGTGATCGACACCGCGGTGTCGGCCTGCGTCGCGCTGGGGCTGGGCACGCCCCCGACCTACGGCGACGCGTTCCGTGCTCTGGGCCGCAATGGCGTCGTCGACGAGGAGCTGGCCGACCGGCTCGCACGTGCCGCCGGGTTCCGGAACCTGATCGTGCACGCCTACGGCGACCTCGACCTGCGCCGGGTGCACGCCATCGCGTCGGAGGGACCCGCGGACCTGCGGGCGTTCCTCGCCGCGATCCGCGACGCCTGACTGTGAAGTCGTCCCGGGGCGCGGGACTCAGTGCACGAGGTGCCAGAGGATGACGTCGTGGGCGTGCTTGGCCTTGTCGTCGCCTCGGAAGCTCACCTCGTAGGTGTGCGTCCCGACGGTCACCGCGATCTGGCTGGAGCTGGCGAACCGGCCCAGCATGTTGCGATCGGACACGAAGGACACCGCGCCGACCCGGGAGTACGGCACCGAGGTCAGCGCCGTCCGCTTCCCGACGAACGAGTTGTCCTGCAGCACGAGCCGCAGGTTCGTGAGGCCGAGGAACCCGGTCCCGACCCCGATCGCGTCGTAGACGGCGATGATCTGCTCGCCCTGCAGCAGCCCGGAGGCGATCTTGTCCAGCTGGTCGCGCTTGTCGAAGACCGGTTCGCTCATGGAGCCATCCTGCCCGTATCCCGCGCCCGGGCGGTGAGCGTCCGCACCAGCCACACCACCGCCGACACCGCACACAACGCGACGGTGAGCCACATCCAGCGCATCCGGTAGGGCTCCTGGTCCAGCCCGGTCGCGGCCAGATGGGTGGCGCCGCCCTGCCGGATGATCCCGGGCAGGAACATCAGCAGCGCCAGCCCGGAGCCGAGCACCGGGATCCGCACGTGGTTGACCAGCGGGACCCGGGTCGGCGGCAACACACGCAGCAGCAGGGTCAGGATCCGGTCCCCGCCGGCGTAGAGCGGGAAGAGCACCAGGTCGTGCAGCACGATCGCGCCCGCGAACCAGACGCCCATCCACCACAGCGACGGATCGTCGCCGACGATCGTGGTCACCGCGTACCAGGCGAGCCCGGCACAGCCCGCGACCAGCGCGAGCCGGACCAGCGAGCCCAGGACCGTCCTAAGCACGGTCGAAACCGATCCGCGCGACCCACTTGGTGTTGTGCACCCCCGGCAGCGCCGGGACGATCACCCGCGCCGGCCGGCCGTGGTCACGGGGCAGCTCGGCGCCGTTGACGTGCGTGGCGAGCATCGCGTCGTCGGCGAGGACCTGCTCGGCGGTGAGCACGGCCCGCGCGAACGGACCGGCGGTCTCCAGCGAGACGACGGTCGCGCCGCCCACCGCCGACGGAGCGAGCCCGGCGGCGCGGGCGAGGTCGCGCAGCCGCACCCCGCTCCAGGTCTGCGACGTCGACCAGCCCTCCACGCAGGCGATCGGCAGCGTCGCGGTGTGCCGGGGCAGCGCGGCCAGCGCGGCGCGGTCCAGCCGGACCGTCCGCGCACCGCCCGCGAGCTCGATGCTCCAGCCGTCCCCGACGGCGTCGGCCGGGATCCCGGACGCGACGAACGTGCGGTTCACCGGGAAGTCCGCCGGCCCGGTCGTCCGGCCGCGGGGGAGCAGCAGCGCGGTGCGGCGCAACGGGTCCGAGAACTGCCCCACGCTCAGTGCCGCGACGAACGCGGCGCCGCCGGTGACCAGGGCCAGTGCGCCGCGCCGGGACATCGTCGGCGGATCCGGGTCGGGTGCGACGAGACCGTGCGCGTCCGGCGGTTCGGGCGCGGTTGCGGCCAGCGGTGTCGCCAGCTCCCGGCGCAGCGAGCGGGACCGCAGCGACCGGACCATCGTCGGCAGCTTCAGCACCACGTGCAGCACGAACGACGCGATGAACACCCACGCGCCGGTGTAGTGCGCGGTGTAGAAGGAGAAGCCGAAGACGTAGTCGTACTGGATGTTGAGCAGGCCGGTGCCGATCTCGAACAGCACCGAGCCGACCAGCAGCACCAGGGTGGCGCGTTCCAGCAGCGCGACCGGGTTCCGCGACGGCCCGGTGAACAGCTTCGGGATCACCGACCACAGCTTGGCCAGCACCACCGGCACCAGGATCATGCCGAGGCCGACGTGCAGGCCCTCGGTCAGCCGGAACAGCCACGCAGGCGACACCGGCCAGCCGAACACCGGCAGGTGCAGCCCGCCGACGTCCTCGCGGGCGGGGATGTGCTGCCCCTCGCCGTAGGCGACCCAGTCCAGCAGCCCCGTGAGGATCACGACCGGGAAGCCGACCAGCAGCGGCAGCGCGAACACCGACGTCAGCCACGGTCCGCGGATCGGGCTGCGCCACCGCAGGACCGGCCGGCGGCTCATCTGCGGGTCAGTTCCAGGAACACCCGCGTCCCGGGGTGCACGTCGGTGACCCGCAGGCCGGCGCGGGCGGCGGCCCGGATGGTCGCGCGGGACCCGCAGATCGCCCAGGGCAGCGGATCGGAGACACCGTCGTCGCAGCTCACGCGGGCGGTGCCTCGCCACTCGTGCGGGTGCCGCGGGTCGACCTCCACCAGCACCGTCCCGCCGGGGGAGAGCAGCCGTGCGGCGCGGAGGAGCAGCCCGGCCGGGTCGCCGCCGATGCCCAGGTTGCCGTCGGCGAGCAGCACGTGCGCCCAGGATCCCTCGTCGGGCAGCGGGCCGAACAGGTCGGTGCGCAGCATCGACACGCCGTGGTGCCGGCAGTAGCCCGCGGCCACCGCGGACCCGTCGACACCGAGGGCGGGCACCCCGCGGGCGCCCAGCGCCACCAGCAGCCGGCCGGGGCCGCAGCCCAGGTCGACGGTCGGGCCGGTGCAGTGCCGCAGCAGCCACTCGTCACAGCCGCCCGCGGGGTCGGTCCAGCGGTGGGTGTCCAGCGGGATCTCGCTGCCGTCGCTGCAGTGCAACGACGACGGCACCCCGGCCAGCGGTGCGTCGAACCCGGCGAGCGCGGTCATGCGGGTACCTCCTCGGGGCCCCACCCCTCGGCGAACGCGTCGGCGACGGCGGCGGCGAACCGGCTGCCGGGCACCTCGCGGGCGACGACGACGGCCTCGTCGGCGGTGTCGACGTCGGTCAGCGGCTCGACGGTCTCGACGTGCAGCCCGGCCGCCCGCAGCGCGGCCAGCGTCCGGTCACCGGTGTCGTCGCGGGAGGTGGGGACGTCGGTGAGAGCGGCGGCCGCGGACGGGTCGTTGAGCCCGAGAACCCACCAGCCGCCGTCGGTGGCCGGGCCCAGGACGGCGTCGACACCGGGCTCGGAAAGCCGTGCGGCACACCGGCCCAGCAGCTCCGCGGACGCCTGCGGGGTGTCCATCCCGACCTGCAGCGTCGGGCGTCCGGGGTGCAGCGCGGCGGCGTCGGCGTGCGCGGCGGCGATCCGCTCGCCGAGCGACTCGCCGCGCTGCTCGACGACGCCCGCCCCGGCCAGGCGGTCGGCCAGCTCGGCCGCGTGCACCGCCTCGCCGCGCACCCCGGTGATCGCGACGACCGTCCCGCCGGGCACACCGGCGGCGGCGTCGAGGGTGTCGAGCAGCGCCGCGGCGGCGATGCCGGCGGCCTGCTCGGCCGTGGCGGGGGGACAGAGCCGGGTCTTCACCCGGCCCGGGACCGGTGCCTTCGCGAGCACCACTGTGGTCACCGTGGTCACCGCGGCGCTCATCGCAGCAGCCTCGTCATGTCGCGACCGGCGCGGACGGTGCCCTTCACCGAGCCGGAGACCTTGCTGCGGCCACCGGCGCGGCGGGCGTAGGCGACCGGGATCTCGTGGAACCGCCACCCGGCCTGCCCGGCACGGAGCAGCAGCTCCAGCGGGTAGCCGAAGGCGCGGTCGGCGATCTGCAGGTCCAGCAGCGCCTTCCGCCGGGCGACGCGGACCGGGGCGATGTCGTGCACCGGGACGCCGCGGGCCCGCAGCATCGCCGCGATGACGGCGTTGGCGGCGCGGGCGTGCCACGGCCAGACCCCGGCCGAGTCCGGCACCCGGCGTCCGACGGCGATGTCGGCCCACCCCGCGGCGACCGTCTCCGCCATCCCGGGCAGCACCCCGGGGTCGAGCGAGCCGTCGCCGTCGAGGAAGGCGACCAGCTCACCGGTCGCGGCCTCCAGACCGGCGTGCACGGCCGCGCCGTAGCCCCGCCGGGGTTCGACGACGACCCGGGCACCCAGGTCCCGGGCCACCTGTGCGGTGTCGTCGGTCGACCCGTTGTCGACGACGATCACCGGCCACCCCGCCGGCATCCGCGCCAGTACGTGGGGCAGCGCCTCCGCCTCGTCGAGGCAGGGAAGAACGATCTCCGGATGCACGTCGCGATCGTGGCCTCTCCGCTCGGGAATCGCCCGCTGGTCGGGAAGGTGTTCGGACGTTCGGCCCGGTCCGGTTCGGACGACCGGTCAGGAATTCACCCGCGAGGGTGATCGCAGCGGGTCGGTCGCGAAGGCGGTGATGCCCTCGGCGAACCCCACCCTGGCGCGGAACCCGAGCCGCTCGGCGGCGTACGACGGGTCGGCGACGACGTGCCGCACGTCCCCGGGCCGGGCACCGCCGGCGATCACCGGTGCCGGGCCGTCCATCGCTCGGGCCAGCTCCTCGGCGAGGTCGCCGATGGTGTGCGGCTCGCCCGAGCAGACGTTCGCCGCGCCGAACCCGGACGGTTCGGGGTCGGCCGCCAGCGCGGCCGCGTTGGCTGCCGCCACGTCGGTGACGTGCACGAAGTCGCGGCGCTGCCGGCCGTCCTCCATCACCCGCGGGGCCTCGCCGCGCTCGAGCGCCGACCGGAAGATCGACGCGACGCCGGCGTAGGGGGTGTCGCGGGGCATCCGCGGGCCGTAGACGTTGTGATAGCGCAGCGACCAGACGCTGCCGCCGGTCTGGCGGGCCCACGAGCTCGCGAGGTGCTCCTGGGCGAGCTTGGTGGCGGCGTAGGTGCTGCGCGGGTCGACCGGTGCGGTCTCGGGCACCAGCTCCGAGGCCAGCTCCTGCCCGCATTCCGGGCAGCGCGGCTCGAACCGGCCCGCGTCGATGTCGGCGAACGCCCGCGGCCCCGGCCGTACGACGCCGTGCTCCGGGCACAGGTAGCGGCCCTCGCCGTAGACGACCATCGACCCGGCGAGCACCATCCGCTCGACCTTCGCCTCGTACATCTCGGCGAGCAGCACCGCGGTGCCCAGGTCGTTGTGCATGGCGTAGTCGGGCGCGTCGGACGGGTCGACGCCGTGGCCGACCATCGCGGCCTGGTGGCAGACCGCGTCCACCCCGGGCAGCAGCGAGCGGAGCAGCTCGGCGTCGCGGACGTCGCCGTGGATCAGCTCGTACGGCGACTCCGGGACCGCGCCCTCGCCGTGCGCCTGCGGGAGCAGCGCGTCGAGGAGCACGACGTCGTGGCCGTCGGCGGCGTACCGGTCGGCGACGTGGGACCCGATGAAGCCGGCACCGCCGGTGATCAGAACTCGCACGGGCCGCAACCTAGCGCCGGTCGGCCCCCCAGCGCTCGGCGGCCGCGAGTGCGAGGTCGAACAGCCCGGCCCGGGCGTCGCGGGCGGTCGTCCAGCCGCGGTGCTCCCACTCCGGCCCGGCCAGGGAGTCCGCGGCGAGGAACACCTGCCCGTAGCTGACACCGAGCCTGCGGGCCACCGCGACCAGCGCGGACGCCTCCATGTCGACGACCGCGCACCCCTCCTCGCGGCGCCGAGCGACCCGCTCCGGGGTCTCCCGGAAGATCGCGTCGGTGGTCCAGGAACGCCCGGTCACGGCGGGGACGCCCGCCTCGCCGAGGACTGCGGTGAGCGCCGTGACGCCCTCCGGGTCGGCGTCGACGGTGCGCGAGGGCGGCAGGTAGTGCAGCGAGGTGCCCTCGTCGCGCAGCGCGCTGTCCAGGACGACGGCGTGCCCGAGGGTCAGCTCGTGACGCAGCGCCCCGGCCCCGCCGACGCCGATGACCGTCCGCGCCCCCATCGCGACGATCTCCTCCAGGAAGATCGCGGCGAGCGGCGCGCCGATCCCCGGATGGATCACCGCGACCGGGGTCCCGCCGGGGCCGCGGGTCTCCCAGACCGGGGTGCGGCCCAGCTCGGAGCGCAGCGTCGCGATCGGCCGTGCGGACGCCCCCACCGCGTCGACGACCTCGGGGAACCAGCACATGACGGCCGCGGCGGGCATGTCGGATCGGCGCGGGCAGATCGCCTCGGCGCGGATGACACCGTCGGCGTCGAGGTCGTCCTCGAGCAGCGGAATCGGATCGTCCATCGGAAAAGATCCTGCCCTCCCGTATCCCAGGGCGTGGTCCCGGTACCGTCGCGGCCGACGCGTTCGGTGACGAAAAGGTCGAGCGCGACCAGCCGGACGAGCACGGGAGTGGGGATGGCCGGAGGTTTCCGTGGCGGTCCGCCACCGCGTGGCGGGCCACCGCCGGGTCGGGGCGGACCCGGCGGGGGTAACGGTCCGCGCCGTCCCTGGATCTCCGGGCGGTTCCGCCGCCCGCCCCAGCAGCCCCCGCAGCAGCCGCCACCGCAGGGCAGGCGCCCGCAGGGGCCGCCGCCGCAGCCGCCGCGCGGCAACCGCCCGTTGCCGCCGCCGTCCCCGCCGCAGCAGTCCCCGCCGCCCGCACCGGGCAACCGGGGCCGTGGCCCGCTGCGTCAGCCGCCGCCCGGCCGCGGCGCCGGTGGTGCCGCCGGTGCCGCCCCGCCGCCGCGTGGCCCGAACCGGACCCGCAAGGCCGAGGTGCCCGGTGGCGCCGCGGGTGCCCGGGTCCACCCGGCGTCGCAGGCGCCGCGTGACGGGCGGGTCACCCGTGGCCCGTCGATGCCCGAGTGGGCCCGCTTCCGCGGTGGCCTGCGCGGCCCGCGCTGGAAGGCGCTGCTCGCCGTCGTGCTGCTCGCGCTCGTCGCGTTCGGCGTGTACCTGGACCAGCACATGACCCGGGTGCAGGCGTTGTCGGACACCGACATCAGCTCCGACGGCACCAACTACCTGATCGTGGGCTCGGACAGTCGCGAGGGCCTGAGCTCCGAGGACGAGGAACGCCTCGCCACCGGTGACGCGGCGGGCCAGCGCACCGACACGATCATGCTGCTGCACACCGGAAGCTCCGGCAGCGTGCTCGTCTCGATCCCGCGTGACTCCTACGTCCCGATCCCGGGGCACGGCAGCAACAAGATCAACGCCGCGTTCCCGATGGGCGGCCCGCCGCTGCTCGTGCAGACCGTCGAGCAGGCCACCGACCTCAAGATCGACCACTACGTCGAGGTCGGGTTCGGCGGCTTCGTCGGCGCCGTGGACGCGGTCGGCGGCGTCGACATGTGCATCCCGGAGGCGATCAAGGACCCGAAGGCGGGCCTGGACATCAAGGCCGGCTGCCAGGAGCTCGACGGCGGCACCGCGCTCGGCTACGTGCGCACCCGCGCCACCCCCGGCTCGGACTTCGACCGGGTCAAGCGCCAGCGCGAGTTCCTCTCGGTGCTGCTGGCCAAGGCGACCAGCCCGCTGACGCTGATCAACCCGTTCCGCACGGTGCCGCTGGCCTCGGCGATCACCGGCACGATCACCGTCGACGACTCCGACCACCTGTGGAACGTCGCCGGGCTCGCCTGGGGGATGAAGGGCGTCTCCGGTGGCGACGGCGTCGCGACGACCGTGCCCGTCGCCGGTGCCGGTGCGGGCAGCACGCTGCGCTGGGACAAGACCCGCTCGCAGCAGCTGTTCGGCGCGCTCAAGGAGGACCGGAAGCCCGAGGAGTCCAGCTTCGGGCCCTGACCCCGGGCCGGGTCCGGGGGACCGCTCAGGCGGTCTTGCGGGTGGAACGACGGCGGGTGGTCGTCTTCGTGCCGGAGGTCCCCGAGCCGGTGTCGCCGGCCTCGGTGGACTTCCGCGCCCGGGACCGGGTGGAGCCGGACTTCGGCTTCTCGGCGTCGCCGTCGGATCCGGAGGTCTCGGAGGCCGCCGCCGTCTTCGGCTCCGCCGCCCCGGAGCCCTTCGGTGTGGACTTTGCCGCGGTGGACTTCGCTGCTGTGGACTTCGACCCGGTGGACTTCGCTGCCGTGGACCTCGACGCGCTGGACTTCGCCGGCGTGGACTCCGCGGCCGGCTGGTCGGTGTCCTCCTTGCCGGAGCGGGCGGCGTCCACGCTGGCCTGCAGCGCCGCCAGCAGGTCGCCCATCGAGTCCGCGCCGGTCTCCTCGGACTCGGCGGCCGGGGCGGGGCGGGCGTCGCCGTCGGAGCGCTTGGCCTCGATCAGGTCGACCATCGCGTCGCGGTATTCGTCGGTGAACTCGTCCGGGTCGAAGTCGGCGCCCATGCTCTCCACCAGCGACGACGCCATCTGCCGCTCCTGCGGCTTCAGGTCCACGTCGGCGTCGAGGACGTCGAACTCGGGCTCGCGCACCTCGTCCGGCCAGATCATCGTCTGCAGCACGATCGCCTTGCCGCGCACCCGCAGCAGGGCCAGGGTCTCGCGCTGGCGCAGCGCCACCTTGACCACGGCCATCCGGTCGGTCTCCTCCAGCGCCTCACGCAGCAGCGCGTAGGGCTTGGCGGCCTTGGTCTCGGGCTCGAGGTAGTAGCTCTTGTCGAACAGCAGCGGGTCGACCTGGTCGGCCGGGACGAACTCGACGACGTCGATCTCGTGGCTGGTCGACACGGGCAGCGAGGCGAGGTCGCCGTCGTCGAGGGTGATCAGCTCGCCCTCGGGGGTGTCGTAGCCCTTGGCGATGTCGGCGTACTGGACCTCCTCGCCGCACACCTCGCAGGTCCGCTTGTAGCGGATCCGGCCGCCGTCGGTGTCGTGGACCTGGTGGAACCGCACGTCGTGGTTGGACGTCGCCGAGTACACCTTGACCGGCACGCTGACCAGGCCGAACGACACGGCCCCGCTCCAGATCGCCCGCATCCGGTGTTCCCCCTCGCGACGTCCCGGCCGTTCGGCGCGTGGGGCCGGGTTCGGTGACAGCATGACGGTGTGTTGCCCATGCTCGCCACTCCCGGACCGCTGCCGACCGGCCCGGGCTGGTCGTTCGAGGTCAAGTGGGACGGCATGCGTGTGCTCGCCGAGGTCGCCGGCACCGTCGGTGACGACGCCCCCGCCCTGACCCTGCGCACCCGTTCCGGGCGCGACGTCACGGCGCATTTCCCGGAGCTGGCCGACCTCGTCGATCTCGCCCCGGACGTCGTGCTCGACGGCGAGGTCGTCCTGCTGGAGCAGGGCGTCCCGAGCTTCGCCGCGCTGGCCCACCGGATGCAGGGCGTCGTCGGGGTGGCCGCGGCGCAGCGTCGCCCGGTCGTGTTCATGGTGTTCGACGTGCTCCGGCTCTACGGCGTGGACCTGCTGGACCGGCCGCTGGCCGAGCGGCGCGCGACCCTGGACCGGCTGGACCCGGCGTCGGTGGCGAACGTGGAGCTCTCCCCGGTCTACCCGGACGGCGCCGCGCTGCTCGACGTGACCGCGGCGCGCGGGATGGAGGGCGTCGTCGCCAAGCGGGAGGACTCGGCGTACCGGCCGGGCAGGCGCAGCCCGGCCTGGGTGAAGACGACCCACCGCCACTCGCAGAGCTGCGTGGTCGGCGGTGTCCGGCCCGAGAAGGGCGCCGGCCGGCGGATCGGGGCGCTGCTGCTCGGCGTCCCCGGCCCGGACGGGCTGACCTTCGCCGGACGCGTCGGTTCCGGGCTCGCCGGCGCGGCGGTCCAGGAGGTGCTCACGGCGAGACTGGGCCCGGTCGCGGCCGAGGCATCCCCGTTCGCCGGGCCGCTGCCCCGCGCCGACGCGGCGGGTGCGCGGTGGTGCGAGCCGGCCGTCGTCGTGGAGGTCGCGCACCTGGGGTGGACGGCCGCGGGGCGGCTGCGGCAGCCGGTGTTCCGCGGGATCCGTGACGACGTCGAGCCGACCGAGGTGCGCCGCGAACCCGGGGGATGACACGATCGGGGGCGATCTGCGCCGACGCGGTCGCGGTGCGGGTCGCCACCGCGGCCCTGCGGCGCTCCCGGCTCCGAACGCAGGCGGTGTGGTGCATGGCCGAGATGCTCAGCTGGCGGTTCTCCGGCGACGACGGCGAGGGCCTCGAGTCCGTCCGGATCAGTCCCTCGGCGACCGGCCTGCGCGCCGTCGGGCGGCTGATCCGTGGCATCCCGTCCGGGGTGCTGACGGCGTCGTACCGGCTGGTCGTGGCCGCCGACGGCACTCTGTCCCGGCTCTCGGTGGACGTCGCCACCGGCGACGGGGAGAAGCAGCTGACGCTCAGCCGCAGCGCCGACGGGGTCTGGCTGGTCGACGACGGCTCCGGCGGCACCCGCGGTGGGTTCTCCGGTGCCTGCGACGTCGACCTGGCGTTCAGCCCGGTGTTCGCGGCGCTGCCGATCCGGCGGCTGCGGCTCCATCGCGAGCCCGCCGAGCACGTCCTGCCGATGGTGTTCGTGAACCTGCCGGACCTGGCCGTCGAGGCCACCGAGCAGACCTACCGGACCGTGAAGGCCGCCGAGGGCGACGAGTCGGCGGTCGTCGCGTTCTCCTCCGGCGCCGTCGAGGCGGAGCTCACCGTCGACGCCGACGGGTTCGTCCTGGACGGCCCGGGCATCGGCTCCCGGACGTCGCTGGACGCGCGCCGGTAGCCCCCGGGACGCCGGTGGCCCCGGGGCTCAGTGCTTCCAGGCCTCGACGACGTCGCCGCGGCGCCCGAGCTCGCGCAGCTCGGCGAACACGTCGTCGGCGCCGAGGTCGACGGGTACGTGCAGCGGCTCGCGGGTCGAGGCCCAGCGCATCCGCGCCTCGTGCCCGGCGTTCACGGTCGCGGCGAGGCCTCCGGTGGAGGCCAGCGCGCCACGCATCACGCCGAACCTGCCCAGCGCCTCGTCGACGGCGGTGAGCAGCGCCGCCCGGTTGCCCTCGCACATCGCCAGGGTCAGCTCCGGGCGGGTGCCCGCGACCCGGGTGCCGTCGGCGAACGAGCCGGCGGACAGTGCCAGTGCGAGATCGTCGCCCTGCTCGCCGGCGCCGACCGAGGCCAGCACCGCGGCCATCAGATGCGGCAGGTGCGAGATCCGGGCGACGGCGGCGTCGTGCTCGTCGACGGCGGCGGGGACGACGTTCGCGCGACAGTCCCAGGCCAGCTCGGCGACGTCGCGCCACACGTCGAGGTCCAGGCCGTCGTCGGCGGCGACGACCCAGGCGGCCTCGTCGAACAGGTCCGGGTCGCCTGCGGCCCAGCCCGACTGCGCCGTCCCGGCCATGGGGTGCCCGCCGACGTAGCGGGTGCGCGGGGCGAACTGGGCGACGGCGTCGGCGACCGCCACCTTGACGCTGACGGCGTCGGTGAGCCGGCAGGTGGGGGCGACGGCGTCGATCCGCTGCAGCAGGGGCTCCAGCGCCGTCAGCGGCACGGCGACGACGACCAGCGCGTCGGCCTCGGCGGCCCGGGCCAGCGCGGCGTCGGTGTCGGTGGTGACGTCGAACCCGTCGGCGACGGCGGCCACCGCGGTCGCCTCCGACGCGGCGGTGCCCCACACCTCGCGTCCCGCACGGGCGGCGGCCCGCATGAGCGAGCCACCGATCAGGCCGGTCCCCAGCACGCACACCGCTCGCATGGGCCCGAAGGGTAGAGACCGGCGTCGCACCCCGGACACACCACCGCCCCCGGCGCGGCGTGGCGACGGGGGCGGTGGAGTTGTAGAGCCGTGGAGCGAGGTCAGCTGGGCTGGCCGACGCGGGCCATCTCCCGCGCCTCCTCCTCGCTGCCCGCCGACGGCTGCGACCCGCGGAGCGGCTTGTTGTTCGTCTCCGGCAGGAAGTACAGCGTGACGACACCGATGATCCCGGCGGCGATCAGGTAGTACCCGGGCCAGAGCAGGTCCCCGGTGGCGAGCACCAGCGCGGTCATCACCAGCGACACGGTCCCGGCGAACGCGGACACGAAGATGTTGAACGCGATCGAGAGGCCGCCGTAGCGGATCTCGGTCGGGAACACGGCCGGGAGCGTGGACGGGCTGGTCGAGGAGAAGCAGATCAGCAGCAGACCCATGACCACGAGGCCGGTCAGCACGCTCGGGACCGAGCCGTTCTGCATCAGCAGGATCATCGGGATGCCCAGGACGATCAGGCCGATCGCGCCGGTCCACATGATCGGCTTGCGGCCGACCTTGTCGGAGAGACGTCCCAGGAACGGAATGATGATCACCGCGACCCAGAGCACGGCGATCTGCAGCCAGGCCGAGGTCTTGGAGTCGATGGCGATCCCGCCGTGCGCGGCGACGTCCTTCTCCAGATACGTCGGCATGTAGCTGGTCAGCATGTAGTTGGTGATGTTCCAGGCGACGACGATGCCGCCGACGAGCATGAACGACGGCAGGTACTTGGTGAAGACCAGCTTGAGGCCGTCCTTGACCTCGGTGCCCTCGCGCTCCTCGGACTCGGAGAGCAGGTTCTGGAACGCCGGGGTCTCCTCCAGGCGCACCCGCAGGTAGACCCCGACCAGGCCCAGCGGCAGGGCCACGTAGAACGGGATCCGCCAGCCCCAGTCGGACATGAACTGATCGCTGAAGATCAGCGGGAGCACCGACGCGATGGTGGCACCCATGGCGTAGCCGATGAACGTACCGAGCTCGAGGAAGCTGCCGTAGAACCCACGGCGACGGTCCGGGCTGTACTCGGCGATGAAGGTCATCGCGCCGGCGTACTCGCCGCCGGTGGAGAAGCCCTGGATGACTCGGCAGGCGACCAGCAGGATGGGTGCTGCCAGGCCGATGCTCGCGTAGGACGGGACGAGGCCCATCAGGAACGTGCCGCAGGCCATCATGATGACCGTGATCGACAGGACCTTGGTCCGGCCGAGCCGGTCACCGAGCGGGCCGAAGAAGAGGCCGCCCAGCGGGCGGAAGAAGAACGCGATGGCGAAGGTCGCGAACGTGGCCACCTGGGACAGCGGGCCGGGCGGGAAGAACTCCGCCTCGATCGTCGTGGCCAGGTAGCTGTACACACCGAAGTCGAACCACTCGGTGATGTTGCCGACCGCCGCAGCGGCGACGGCTCGTTTCATGGTGGCCGGGTCGGTCACGGTGACGCCCGGGTGCCCTCCACCTTCGGTTTCGCTCACGTCGGTCCCCCTGACGTTCATCTTGCCGGAACGACGACTAATGCCTGCTTACGTCGTTTATGGCGATGTGTCCGATTTCGTCGAGCAGTTTCCGGAGACGTTAGTCAAGCGAAGGCCCGATTGCCGAGGCAAACCGCCCGGATCGTGTGTCATGGATCATCAATCGTGACCTGGGGGCGGGGACGACAGCGTCTGCCGTGAGTGGCAGAATCCCAGGTGGGCGCAGGTAGCGTCGAGGTATCGCAAGCACCGACGTAACGATCGGGTCAACCGGATCCGACACGTGCCCGGCGCGAGCACTTGGTGAGGAGGAGCCGTCATGGCGTCCGTTTTCATGTCGATCATCGCGAGCACGGGAGTTGGCCTGGCGGTGACCACCGCCCTGACCGCTTACGCGCAGCGCAACTGGAAGGGCTACGCCCGTCCGGCCGCCGTCGTCTCCGTCGAGGAGACCCCCGCGGCGGTCTGATCCGACCGACTTCACGCTCGAGGGCGGGCTCGGCCACACGGCCGGGTCCGCCCTCGTCGTCTGTCCGGGCCCGCTCAGCCGCGGCCGGTCGCGGCCAGCGCGAGGCCGGCGTAGGTCGCGACGCCCGCCGGGAAGGCTGCCTCGTCGAACGCCACCCGGTTCGAGTGGTTCGGCGGCGCCGTCGCCGGATCCACCGACGGCGGGCGTGCCCCGAGGAAGGCGAGTGCACCGGGTACCCGCTGCAGCATGTACGAGAAGTCCTCCGCGCCCATGAGCGGTACCTCCATCGGCACGCACGCCCGGGCTCCGAGCACCTGCCCGGCGACCCCGGCCAGCGACGCCGCCGCCCCGGCATCGTTCACCGTGACCGGGTAGCCCCGCACGATCTCCACCTCCGCCGTGCAGCCGTAGGCCAGCGCGGTGTGCCGGCAGTGCTCGGCGATCTCCGGGTGCAGCATCGCCCGCACCGGCTCGGACAGCGTCCGTAGCGTCCCGGACAGCTCCGCGGTCTCCGGGATGACGTTGTCCGTGGTCCCGGCCGCGATCCGCGCGACCGTCAGCACCGCGGAGTCCTGGGCGCCGACGCGGCGGGTCAGCAGCGCCTGCAGTCCGCCCACCATCGCCGCGGCCGCAGGCACCGGGTCGCACGCGTCCTGCGGCGCCGACGCGTGCCCGCCCCGCCCGGTCACCGTCACGTGCAGCGTGTCCGCCGCCGCCATGATCGGCCCCGGCCGGTGGTGGATCTCGCCGGTCGGCACCGTCGAGGAGATGTGCAGGGCATAGGCCTGCTCCGGCTGCTCGTCGAGCACGCCCTCGTCGATCATGTGCCGGGCGCCGTGGAAGCCCTCCTCGCCCGGCTGGAACATCAGCACCACCCGCCCGGCGATCCGGTCCCGTCGTCCGGCGAGCAGCCGCGCGGCCGAGGCGAGCATCGCGGTGTGGGTGTCGTGGCCGCAGGCGTGCATCGCGCCCGGGACCTCGGAGGCGAACTCCAGCCCGGAGTCCTCGGACAGCGGCAGCGCGTCCATGTCCCCGCGCAGCAGCACCGTCGGGCCCGGCCGTGCGCCGTCGAGCACCGCGACGACCGAGTCGCAGCCCGTCCCGGTCCGGATCGTCAGCGGCAGGCCGTCGAGCGCGCGCAGGACGGCGTCGCGGGTGGCCGGCAGCTCCAGGCCGAGCTCGGGACGGCGGTGCAGGGCGCGGCGCAGCGCCACCGTGCGGGGCTGCAGCGCCCGGGCGGCGCCGAGCAGGTCGGCGGGGAGATCGGCGATCGACGCGGCGGTGATCGGCATGGACCGATCGTCGTCCCTCGGTGCCCGCCGGGCGACACGCGGGGTGATGTGACCACGCATACCTGGTTGTGGCGTGGCCCACAGGGCATCGGGTGCGTACCGTTGGCTCCGTGCCGACTCAGAGCGTCGAGGCAGCCCCGGACACCCGGGGTGCCGCCCTGCCCGGATTCGCGGTCGCCGCGATCCGCGAGGAGGGCCGGTGGCGGTGTGTCCGGCTGGACTCCGAATCCCTCGTCGATCTCGACGCGGCCATCAGCGCGCTGCGCGCGCAGCGCTCCACCGGGGCGGTGCTGGGCCTGCTCGACGTCGACGACGAGTTCTTCGTGCTCCTGCGCCCCTCGCCCGGCGGCGTCCGGATCATGATCTCCGACGCGGTGGCGGGCCTGGACTACGATGTCGCCGCCGACGTGCTCGACCTCCTGCGGATCGATCTGCCGCCGGACGAGGACGTGCTCGACGAGCCGTGGCCCGAGGGCGACCTCGGGATCGTCGCCGACCTCGGCCTGCCCGCCGACGAGCTCGAGGTGCTCGTCGGGGACCTGGAACTGTGGCCGGACGAGCAGCTCGACACGATCGCGCGCCGTTGCGGCTTCGCCGGTCCGCTGGACGAGATCGTCAACTCCTGACCCGTGTTCCGGCCCGAGGACGAGGCCGCCATGGAGCGTGCCCTCGCGGTTGCGCGGGCGGCCCCGGACACCGGCGACGTGCCGATCGGCGCGGTCGTGCTGGCCGCGGACGGTACTGAGCTGGCCGTCGCCTGCAACGCCCGCGAGGCCCTCGGTGACCCCACCGCGCACGCCGAGGTGCTGGCCCTGCGCGCGGCCGCGGCACGGGTGGGGGAGTGGCGGCTGGAGGGCGCGACCCTCGCCGTGACCGTCGAGCCCTGCACCATGTGCGCCGGCGCGATCGGCCTCGCCCGCGTGCAGCGGGTGGTGTTCGGCGCCTGGGAGCCCAAGACCGGCGCGGCCGGATCGCTGTGGGACGTCCTGCGCGACCGCAGGCTGGCCCACCGGCCCGAGGTGATCGGTGGCGTCCGCGCCGACGACGCCGCCGCGCTGATGCGGGCCTTCTTCCGCGACTCCGCCGGGAGCGACGGGGAGGCCTCCACCCCCCTCCCGGGGCGAACGGAAGCCGTCTAGTAGCCTTCTCGGCGGTAGCGTGTCCGAGCGGCCGAAGGAGCGCGCCTCGAAAGCGCGTGAGGTTCACGCCTCCGTGGGTTCAAATCCCACCGCTACCGCCACCCGAACGCCGGGTCTCCCACGGGAGGCCCGGCGTTCGTCGTCTCCGCCCCGTGTGCGGCCCTCTCCCACCCCGGGATGACGCCCGGGATCGGACCGCGGCCCGATGTGCCGGGATCCGTTGCGCGGCACGGTTGTCCCCGTAACGGATACGACCGGGAGGACCACGGAGATGACCACCATGACCGCGACCCCGAACCACACCCCCGCCCCGCGTACCGACGATCCGGGCACCTACCCCGCGCTCACCGCGCTGATGCTGGTATTCGGCGGGTTCGTCCTGCCGGTCGTCGGCTGGTTGGCCGGCGTCGTGATGCTCTGGTGCGGCCGCTCCTTCACCGCGGGGGAGAAGTGGCTGGGCACGCTGGTCTGGCCTGCCGTCGTCGCCGTGCCTGCGGCGGCGCTGGCCGGTGCGGGCCTGCTGCGCGAAGCCCAGGCTGCGGGCTGGCTCATCGCTGCCGGGGTTCTCCTGGCGGTGGTCGGGGTGGTCGTACTGGCGCTGACGTTCGTGAAGCTGCTCCGTGCCGGCCGCCGCTGACCTCCCCCATCGGGGAGGGCGTGATCACTCGAATGGGTGGAGAAGTAGTGGCGCAGGCAACTTCTTCTCTGCGGATCGAATAGGGCGCGCCCTCCGCAGGTGCGGGTTAGGTTTGCCTGTCCGACACCTTCGTGACCTGCGTGACGATCGATCGTGGGCGACCGACCCGCGGAGATCCGACCGCACGTTCGGTACGGATCGTCCCGTACCCGTCGAACCGGACGTCTCGTTCCGCCTCGGTAAGGCCACGCCGGACCCGCTCCCCCCCAGAACCGGGGTCCGCACGGCCTGTGCACCGCCGCACATCCGAGAGGACAACGATGCCCGCTCACCGCGCCCCCGAGCGTCCGGGCCCCGAAACCGACCCGCAGCCCGGCCGCAGCTCCGTCAGCCGGCGCAAGTTCCTCGGCTACGTGATCGCCGCGCCGACGCTGGTCGTCGCCGCGGAGATCGGTCGCCAGACCCTGTTCGACGGGTTCGCCACCCCCACCGCGAACGCCGCCGCCATCCCCTCGCCGCCCCTGCCCGCCGAGGTCTACGACCTGCTCGACGTCATCCGCGACTCGGCCCGCCCGACCGCGAACCTGATCAAGGTCGAGGTCAACCGGGACGGCACCGTCTCCTTCGCGCTGCCCCGCTCGGACAACGGGCAGGGCATCATCACCTCGACGCAGATGATCATCGCCGAGGAGATGAACCTCGACCCGGACCAGGTGCGGGTCACCCTCGCCGACGCGCGCCCCGAGCTGGTGTTCAACCAGCTCACCGGCGGGTCGACCACCACGTTCTCGACCTACACACCGATCCGGGTGGCGGCCGCGCTGGCCCAGGGCCGGCTGCTGTCGGCCGCCGCCAACGAGCTGCGCCAGGACGTCGACGTCCTCAAGAGCCGGCAGGGCCTGATCACCGGCCTCAACGGCGAGCAGCTGCCCTTCGGCGAGCTCACCGAGCCCGCGTCGTCGTCGGTGACCGAGGCGTCCGAGGTCGTCCTCAAGGACCGCGAGCAGTTCACCGTGATCGGCAAGGCCAAGACCAAGTCCGACGCCCGCGCCATGGTCACCGGCAAGAAGAAGTTCCTCACCGACATGCAGGTCCCGGACGCGCTGCCGACGGTCATCTGCCGCGGACCGAGCCTCAACTCGGCGCCGCAGGGCGTCAACAACATCGACGAGGTCCGCAGCATGCCGGGCGTCACCGACGTCGAGCAGGTGCCGACCGGGGTCGCGGTGCGCGCCAAGACTTTCGGCCAGGCCATCCAGGCAGTGAACGCACTCGACGTCGACTGGGACTCCGGCACCGTCCCCGGCGAGGACGACGAGTCGGTCCTGGCGAAGCTGCGTGAGGGCGAGCTGCCGCTGGCCGCCCCGCAGGTGCCGGGTGAGACCGTCGAGGGCGACTTCACGTTCTACTTCCGCAGCAACTCCGCGCTGGAGACCAACTGCGCGATCGCCGACGTCCGCGACGGCACGGCCGAGATCTGGGGGCCGTCGAAGTCCCCGATCGCCGCCCAGGCCGAGATCGCGAAGAAGCTCGGCATCGCGCAGAACGCGGTGACCGTGCACGTCACCGAGGGCGGCGGCTCGTTCGGCCGCCGGCTGTTCTTCGACGCCCTGGAGGAGGCCGCGCAGGTCTCGCAGGCGATGGGCAAGCCGGTCAAGCTGATGTGGACCCGCTCCGACGACTCGCGTCAGGGCCGCACACACCCGATGGCGACCACCCGGGTCCGGGCCCAGGTCAGCGGGGACGCGGTGTCCAGCTTCGAGATCCGGCACACCAGCGTCGCCACCGAGATCAACCCGGGGTTGTCCGAGGCCGTGACCGCGGCGGCGAACAAGGCGCCGCTGGGCAACCTGTCGGTCTCCGAGAGCATCTACGCGACCACCCAGACCAACCCCTACAACGTGGGTGCCGCGACCTCGCTGCTCAACGAGGTCGACATGCGGTTCAACACCTGCTCGATGCGCAACATCTACTCGCCCGACGTGGCGACCGCGCGCGAGCTGATCGTCGACCAGGTCGCGGCGAAGATGGGCAAGGACCCCTACGAGTTCCGGTCGGAGTTCACCAAGCTCACCCGCTGGAAGAACGTCGTCGACCGGGCCGCCGAGGAGGGGGACTGGGGCAGGTCGATGCCGGAGGGCACGGCCCAGGGCATCGCGATGCACGTCGAGTACAAGGGTGTGGCCTGCGCGGTCGTCGAGCTGGACTGCCGGCCGGAGACGGTGAACCGGCAGATCCGGTCCGCCCGCACCGGGCCGCGGGTCACCAAGGTGACCTACGTCGTCGACATCGGGCTGATCATCAACCCGCGCGGGCTGCGCGCCCAGATGATGGGCGGGATCAACGACGGCATCGCCATGACGCTGACGTCCGGCCTGCACCTCACCGACGGCCACTTCGTCGAGGCCAGCTGGGACAACTACTTCTACACCCGGCAGTGGAACACCCCGCCGGAGATGAACATCGTGCTCATCGACGACTCCGAGGCACCCGAGCCGGGCGGTGCCGGCGAGTTCGGTGTGGCCGCGACCTGCGGCGCGATCGCCTGCGCCTACGCCCGCGCCACCGGGAAGGTCCCCGAGTACTTCCCGATCCTGCACAAGGAACCGCTGCCGTTCGAGCCGTACCCGACGATCCCGCCCGTGCCGCCGTCGCCGACCAACGGCCGCGAGCTCGCGAACTGAGGAGGCCCCGATGCCCCAGCACACCTTCACGCTCAACGGCGAGCGCGTCACCGTCGACGTCGAGGACGACGTCCGCCTGCTCTGGGTCCTGCGGGACCTGCTCGGTGTCACCGGGCCGAAGTACGGCTGCGGGATCAACGTCTGCAAGGCGTGCACCAGCCACGTCAACGGCAAGGCGTTCAACCCGTGCGCGACGCCGATCGGCACCCTCCTCGAGGGCGACGAGGTCACCACGATCGAGGGCCTCGCCGACGGCGACACCCTGCACCCGATGCAGGAGGCCTGGATCGACAACGACGTCGCCCAGTGCGGCTACTGCCAGCCCGGCCAGATCATGGCCGCCGTGGCGCTGGTGAAGCGCTGCCAGGCCGAGGGTCGCTCGATCGACGACGAGGCCCTCGACGAGATCCGCAACATCTGCCGGTGCGGCACCTACAACCGCATCCGTGAGGCGATCAAGGACGGCGCCGCAGCGATGTGACCTGCGCGCCGCACCGGGTCTCCGGGTGGCGTGCGGGGCCGAAGGCCCAACGGAAGGACGGATTCGATGAAGAACCGCATGCGCCGCTCGCTGATCGCGACCGGCGCGCTGGCGGCCGTGGCGTTCCCGCTCGCGGGGATCGCGCACGCCGCCGGCGACGACGAGCACGGCTACCCCAGCACGCAGAGCCCCACCCAGGGGCTCGATGCGCTGGTCGCCACGGGAGACACCGCTGCGTTCGGACTCTTCGACGCCGTGGACGGCTTCACCGCGAGCAACCGCCCCGACGGTGTGAACGGCACCGACACCGAGTTCCCCCAGGCGGACCCGCGGTTCGTCGAGGGACCGGCCGGCGGCCTGCTGGTGAACGGACCCCTCGAGTAGGGGAGGGGCTCCCACCCCGAGCGGCGGGACCGGTGGCAGTGGGGCACCGGTCCCGCCGCTTCTCCGTGTCCGGGCCCTGCAGGCCCCGGACTCAGCTCACCAGCTTGAGCCCGACGACGCCGGCCACGATCGCGAGCAGGCAGAGCAGCCGCGCGGTGCTCACCGAGTCGCCGAGCGCGACCATGCCGTAGACGGCGGTGCCGATCGCACCGATGCCGACCCACACCGCGTAGGCGGTGCCGACCGGCAGCGTCCGCAGCGCCAGCGCGAGCCCGGTCATGCTGAGCAGGAGCGCGACGGCGAACACGATCGACGGTGTCAGCCGGGAGAACCCGCGGCTCGCCGACAGGGCCGAGGCCCAGACGGTCTCCAGCAGACCCGAGACCACGAGCAGGATCCACGCCACGGCGCACCTCCGGTGCGTCGTCTTGGCGTTCCGGGTACGGCGCATCTCGTCCGGGGTGCCGCCGGTGGGCGGTCCGGCCCCAGTGTCGCAATCCGGGTGGCGCCCGCGCAGCCGATGGTGACCGGTCCGGCAGGCCCGCTCGTCCGGGACCGGGTGGTTCGGCGGTCAGCCGCGACGGCTGCCGGTCAGGTGGGCGAAGACCACGGTGTTGTCCCGGTAGCTGTGCGCCGCGGAGTCGAACTCACCACCGCAGGTGATCAGCCGCAGCTCGGCACGATCCACGTCGGCGTACACGGAGCGTGACGGAAAAGTGTTCTTCGGGAACGACCGGACCTGGTCGACGACGAATGTCGCGACGATTCCGTCGGTGCGCCGGACGACGATTTCCTGACCGGGTTCCATTTTTCCGAGATCGAAGAACACCGACGGCCCGTTCTTCGCGGAGTCGACATGCCCGAGAATCACCGACGGGCCGCGGAAACCGGGTGCCGACGATCCGGTGTACCAGGCCGCCCGGTCGTAGAGCGGGCCCGGCGCGGGCACGCCGAGCGTCCCGTCGGGATTGAGTCCGACCCGTTCGACGGGGGACGCGACGCCGATCGCGGGGATCGTGATCTCCGCAGGAGGGGCGGGGGACAGGACGGGGCCCTCCGGTGTCGCCCCGGGTGGGACGTCACCGACCGGACCGGCCGCCGGTGCGCCGGCCGGCTGCGCGCCGGGGGCCGCCGCGGCCGGCTCCGGGGCCGTGGGGCCGCCGCCGAGCAGCGCCATGACCAGCACGACCACCCCGGCGACCGCCAGGACGGCGGCGAGTGCGGGCGCCAGGAGCCGCCGGGCGTTGCGGGGCGGGGTGGCGGTGCCGGTCATGGGTGCTCCCGAGGGGATCCGAGCGACAGGGGTCGGACCGTGCCCCGGGTGTTCGCTCCGGGGCACGGTCCGGTTCGTGTCAGTTGCCGCGGGTCCCGCGGCGGCGGGCGACGACCAGCACGGTCGCGGAGCCGACGAGCAGGACCGCGCCGAGCACGACCGCCTCGGTGTCCAGGCCGGAGGTGCTGCCGCCACCGGTCTCGACGCCGCCCTTCGGCATCGCCATGTCGCCGCTCGTGGTGTTCACGACGATCGTCGCGATGCCGATCTTCGTGCCGCCCTTGAGCGCGTCGGTCTCGAACGCGCCGTTCAGGGCCTTCGCGGCGCCGGCGTTCAGGGTGACGGTGGTGCCGGTCAGCGTGGCGGTGCCCGCCGACTTGTCCATCGTGATCGGCTTCAGCGTCGAGCCGTTGAGGTCGAACAGCGTGGTCGACTCGGCGACGGTCTTGCCACCGGCGCGGACGCGGCCGGTCAGGACCGCCGGGTCGCCCGGGTCGATCACGAAGTTGTCGAGGGTGACGGTGGTGTCGCCCTTGCTCAGGGTCAGCCCGCTGCCCTGGTGCTCGATGCTGCCCTGGACGTAGGGGAGTACCTCCTCGGGCTTGTAGACGCTGACGTTCCCGCCGGTGATCGGGAAGCTCGCCGAACCGTCGGCGATCTTCGCCTTGCCGTACGGGCCGGGCGTCACGCCGAGCGACTCGAGTGCGCTGGTGAAACCGCTGTCGAGCTTGACCGACGTGCTCTTGCCGGTGAGGTTGGAGATCATCGCGATCGGCGGCTTGTCCGCGGCCGACGCCACACCGGCGCCGAGCGCGGTGCTCGCCGCGGCGACGAGGCCGATGGTGGTCAGGCCGACTACGCGCCGAACGGAACGCAACATGGTGTTTCTCCTCGGTTCGCCGGGGCCGCCCGGGTGATTCCCGGCGACCGTGCAACCGTTTCTTCGGAGGGATCTCCGGAGGCGGTTCGGAAGTTTTCGAGAAGAAATCCAAATCTTACTGTGAGTGACGGATCACGGTGTCCCCGTGCGCGGGGCGTACATGATGAGCGCGACGCCGACGAGGCAGACCAGCGCTCCGGTCACGTCCCAGCGGTCCGGCCGGAAACCGTCGAGGGCCATGCCCCAGGCCAGCGAGCCGGCGACGAAGATCCCGCCGTAGGCCGCGAGGATCCGGCCGAAGTTCGCGTCGGGCTGCAGGGTGGCGACGAAGCCGTAGGCGCCGAGTGCGAGGACCCCGGCGCCGATCCACAGCCACCCGCGGTGCTCGCGGACGCCCTGCCAGACCAGCCAGGCGCCGCCGATCTCGCAGACCGCGGCGAGCAGGAACAGGACGACCGAACGCAGCACCGACATGCGCCCCATCGTCCGGGGCGGGGTCAAGCGGCGGCATCCTCCCTCCGGGAACCGGCGTCCCGATGAGTTCTGCCGTCCCGGCCGGTCCACCCTGCATGCTGATCATCGCCGGACATCTCGTCGTCGATCCTGCGGAGCGCGAGGGAATGCTCGCCGAGGGAGCCCGGGTCGTCACCCTGGCCCGCAGTGCCCCGGGCTGTCTCGACTTCTCGCTGACCGCCGACACCGTCGACCCGTCGCGTGTGGTCGTGCTGGAACGGTGGGAGAGCGAGACGGACCTGCTCGCGTTCCGCGGCTCCGGCCCGGACCCCGGCACGGCCGCGAAGATCCTCGACGCGGACGTGAAGCGGTACGAGATCGCGTCGGTGGGCGAGCCCTGAGCTGCGTCCGGGTGCGGGGATCCCGGTCCGCTACCCTCTGGACCCGATCTTCAACCGGCGTCGCCTCCGCCGGTCGACGTGTTCGTCGTCACGCACCGGACTCGCCTGGGAGAGGGCCATGGGAGATGCTCCGCCGGAGTTGCGCGAGGCCGGATCGCCGGCGGCCGGCCGTGGCTCGGACGTGCTGTGGGACCCGGACCGGCTGCGGGCGCTCGAGCTGACCGGGCTCGGTGCCCGGCCGGACGAGGAGATGGACCGGTTCGCCGCCTGGGTGCGCCGTGACCTGCAGGTCCCCACGGGGACGGTCTCGCTGGTCCGGGCCGAGCAGCAGGTGTACCCGGGGCTGGCCGGGGTGGACGAGCCGATGGCCTCCGAGCGGGCGACCGCGGTCGGGAACTCCTACTGCCGGCACGTGGTCGCCTCCGCAGAGCCGCTGGTGATGTCCGACGCCGCCACCGATCCCCGCGTCGAGGGCGACGAGCCCGCACTCCCGGTCGGCGCCTACGCGGGGTTCCCGCTCACCGACGCCGCCGGACACGTCCTCGGTGCGTTGTGCGCGGTCGACCCCCGCCCGCGCGAGTGGACCGAGGCGGACCTCGAGACCCTCGCCGACATCGCCCGGTGCTGCTCGACCGAGCTCCGCCTGCGCCTCGCCCGGTACGACCACGGTGTGCAGGAGGCGCAGCGTGCCGAGCTGGCCGAGGCCCAGCAGCGTGCCCACGACCGCAGCCGGAACCTGCTCCACGCCTCGCACGTCTTCTCCGCCGCGACCACGGTCCAGGAGGTGCACGCCGGGATCGACGACGTCCTGCGGCACGACCTGCGTCCCGACTACGCCGACACCCTGTTCCAGGACCAGCGCGGCCGCCTGCACCGCGCCGCCCTCGGCGCGGGCCTGCGCGCCGACCCGGCTCTCGGCGACGTCGACCTCCGGCCGGGGTGCGAGCTCGTCCCGCGTGACGCCGAGGTGCCGCTGACCGCCCGGCTGCCGGGGGTGATCGCCGTCCGGGAGAACCGGATCGTGCACGTCGTCGGCCGGGAGGACATGCGGGACTACCCGCCGGAGGCGCTCGCGATCGTCGAGGCGCTGGGCCTCGAGACCGTCGTGGCCGCTCCGATCCCCGGCGACGACGGGGCCGCCGGGTCGATCGTGCTCGGCTGGGACTCCGCCGACGCCGTCGACGCCTCCGACGTCCTCACCATCGCCACCATCGCCGGCTACGCCGGTCAGGCCCTCGCCCGCGCCCGGGCGTTCGCCCACCGCAGCACGGTCGCCCACCAGCTCCAGAACGCCCTGCTCACGGTCCTGCCCCGGCTCGACCGGCTCCCGATGGCGGCCCGCTACATCCCGGCGGACTCGCGGCTCAACGTCGGCGGCGACTGGTACGACGTCACCGTCGTCAGCCCGCCCGGGGGCACGGACGAGCGGTGCGTCTCGATCTCCGTCGGCGACGTCATCGGACACGACCTGCCCGCCGTCAATGTCATGGGCCAGGTCCGCTCGATGCTGCGCCAGGCGACGTGGGACCACCCGACGGGGGAGCCGTCGACGATCCTGAGCGCGTTCGAGCGGGCCGACGACGGGCTCGGGCTCGGGGCGGCCGGGACGGCGTTGCTGGCGCATCTGCACCGCCGCGACGACGGCCGCCTGCGCTTCGTCTGGAGCAACGCGGGGCATCCGCCGCCGATCCTGCTGCTGCCCGACGGCGGCACCGAGATCCTCGACGCCCACGACGTGCTGTTCGGGTTCTCGCTCACCGAGGAGTTCCCGCGCACCGACTACGAGCGGATCATCGACCCCGGGTCGACGCTGGTGCTCTACACCGACGGCCTCGTCGAGCGCCGCGGCAGCGATCTCGACGCCGGGACCGAGACGCTGGTCGCCGCGGTCGAGGCCGTCCGCGACCGCAGCCCGGCCGAGATCGTCGACGCGGCGATCGACATCGTCCAGGAGGAGCCGCAGGACGACGTCGTGGTCCTCGCGATCCGGTTCGACGACGGCGGCTGAGCGCGCAGGCTCAGACCATCCGTGCGGGCGACCACCAGGAGACGCTGCGCCACAACCACTCCACCGGCCCGTACCGGAAGCGGCGCAGCCACCACCGGCTGAGGACGACCTGGAGCGCCAGGATGGCGGCGGCCAGGGGCAGCACGAAGCGGTACCCGTCCGGGCCGGAGAACGCCGGGGTCGTGGTCAGCAGCAGGACCAGCAGCGTTGCCGAGAGGTAGTTGGTCAGTGCGAGGCGCCCGAGCGGGGCGAGCACCGAGCACACCCACGGTCCGGCGGGCGAGGCCGTCAGCAGGACGAGAGCGCTCGCGTAGCCGATGGCCATGACGAGCCCGGTGATCGAGGACACGCTGTCGAAGCCACTGTTCTCGATGGTGCCGACCTGGATGCTCAGCAGCGGCACCGACGCGACGACCGCCGCGGCGAGCACGGCTCCCCACACGGCCCGGTTCGGAGCCGCGATCGATCTGGGCAGGCCGTAGCGGGCAGCCGCGAGCCCCAGCAGGAAGAGCCCGGGGACCAGCAGCAGCCCGCCGCTGGTGAACGCGAGGGCCAGGCCCGTCGCCAGGGCTCCGCCGAGCGCGATCACCGCCCGCGGCAGCCAGGTGGCCGGGAGCAGGACGACGACGCCGACGATCGCGTACGGGAGCAGCGCCTCACCGGGCTGCAACAGCTGGTGGACCCCGCCGAGCACACCGAGTGCGAGCAGCCGGCGCAGCAGGACGATCCGCGGACGCGGAGTCCGGCGGGCGGCGCCGTCCAGGAACAGCGCGGTGCCGAGTCCGAACAGGAACGAGAACAACGGGAAGAAGCGCTGGTGTGCCGTGAGCTCGAGCCACTGGGGCAGGGCGCCGTGCCATGGTCCCGCGGCGGGCTCGAGCCCGGAGGCGCATGCCCATGACCCCGGGTGCCCGAAACGCCGAACGCCGGGGGCTCCGCGTGGGAGCCGCCCGGCGTTCTGCCTCTTCAGGCTGGCGGAGGATACGGGATTTGAACCCGTGAGGGATTGCTCCCAACACGCTTTCCAAGCGTGCGCCCTAGGCCACTAGGCGAATCCTCCGCGGAACAGAGTACGCGCCGGTCCCGCCGCTGCCGCACGCCCCCCTCCCGGCTCGGGCGCGCTCGCCGTGGCACACTGTCCGTGGACCCCGTGCGGCGTCCATCCTGTGAACTCCCCCAGGGCCGGAAGGCAGCAAGGGTCAGCAGGCTCTGGCGGGTGCGCGGGGTCCCCTTCATGTCCGGGTCCGGTCCCGGAGCTCCCCCTTCCCGCCGCCCCGGCTCGCGTCCATGACTGTCGGACCCCCTCGGTAGCCTCGGGGGCGTGGGACTGGCTCTGTACCGCAAGTACCGCCCGGCCAAGCTGGCCGACGTCGTGGGGCAGGAGCACGTCACCGAACCCCTGGCGACGGCGCTGGCCGCGGGCCGGATCAACCACGCGTACCTGTTCTCGGGTCCGCGGGGCTGCGGCAAGACGTCGTCGGCGCGGATCCTGGCCCGCTCGCTCAACTGCGTGCAGGGGCCGACACCGGATCCGTGCGGCGAGTGCTCGTCGTGCATCTCGCTGGCGCCCGAGGGGCCGGGCAACATCGACGTCGTCGAGCTGGACGCGGCGTCGCACGGCGGTGTCGAGGACGCCCGTGAGCTGCGGGACCGCGCGTTCTACGCGCCCGCGGAGTCGCGCTACCGCGTCTTCATCATCGACGAGGCCCACATGGTCACCAGCCAGGGCTTCAACGCGCTCCTGAAGATCGTCGAGGAGCCACCGGAGCACCTGGTCTTCGTGTTCGCGACGACCGAGCCGGAGAAGGTCCTCCCGACGATCCGGTCGCGGACCCACCACTACCCGTTCCGGCTGATCCCGCCGGGCACCATGCGCCAGCTCCTGGAGAAGATCTGCGGCGAGGAGGGCGTGTCCGTCGCGCCGCCGGTGTACCCGCTGGTCATCCGGGCCGGTGGGGGTTCCGCGCGGGACACGCTGTCGGTGCTCGACCAGCTGCTCGCCGGTGCCGGTCCGGAGGGCGTCACCTACGAGCGTGCGGTCGCGCTGCTCGGGGTCACCGACTCCGCCCTGATCGACGACGCGGTGGACGCCCTCGCCGCCGCCGACGGCGCGGCCGTCTACGGCGCGGTCGACCGCCTCGTCGAGGCCGGGCACGACCCGCGCCGCTTCGCCTCGGACCTGCTGCAGCGCTTCCGGGACATCACCCTGCTGCAGGCCGTGCCGGACGCAGCCGAGCAGGGCCTGGTCGACGGCGCCGAGGACGAGCTGGCCCGGATGGCCGACCAGGCCGCCCGGCTCGGGTCGGCCACGGTGACCCGCTACGGCGAGATCCTGCACCAGGGGCTGATCGACATGCGGGGCGCGACGGCCCCGCGGCTGCTGCTCGAGCTGCTCTGCGCTCGAATGCTGCTGCCCGCGGCGACGACGTCGGACGGCGGGATGCTGGAGCGGCTCGAGCGCATCGAGCGGCGCAACGCCATCGCCCCGGAGTCCGGCGCCGGTGACTCCGGTGACGGCGGAGGGCGCCGGTTCGTCCGGCCGAGCGAGCGCGCGAGCGCCCCGGCCGCCGAGAGCGCCGCCCCGGCCCCGGAGGCTCCGGCCGCCCGTCCCGAGCGCCCCGCGGAGCAGGCCCCTGCCGTTCCGGAGCCGACAGCACGCCGGGACGAGCAGCCGGAGGCCCGTGAGCCGGAACCGGCCCGCACCGACGCCACCGGTGCCGACCCCGCCGTCCGAGCCGACGACCACGCGGCCCGGGACGCGGAGCCCCGGCCGGCCGAGGCAGGCGCGGCCGGCGACGCCGTCGGCCACGCCGCTGCGGCCGCGGCGCCCACCGCCGGCGCGCCCCCCGCCGAGGCCCCTGCCACCGATGCATCCGCCGCGGCTGCATCCGCCGACGCCGACGCGCCGACCGGCACCGCCGACCGCCCGGCTGCTGACCGCCCGGCCGCTGACCGCTCCGCCGCCGAGCGTCCGGCCCCCGACGGACCGGCCGCCGACCGCAGGCCCGAGGGACGCCCGGAGTTCGTCCGGCCCAGCGACCGTGAACGCCCGCAGCAGCCCGCCGGGAGTGACGCCCGTCCCGAGGCAAGCCCGGAACACCAGGACCGTCCCGCCCCGGCTGGTCCCGCGACCGCGGAGCGGCCCGGCGGCGCGGAGAGCGACACCGGGCACCCGGCCCCGCCGCGCGACGGTGCCCCGGCCGACGCGGCACCGCCGTCGTCGGCCCAGCCGGCCCCCGCGACGTCGTCGCTGGACGCCACCGCGGTCCGGCGGGTCTGGCCGGAGATCCTCGCCGCGGTGCGTCAGCGCAGTCGTAGTACCGAGGCGTTGCTGGCCAACGCGACCGTCCGCGCCGTCGACGGCGACGTGCTCGTCCTGACGATCGCCGCACCGCCGCTGGCCCGGCGGCTGTCCGAGCCGCGGAACACCGACGTCGTGAGCGAGGCGCTGCACGCCGTGCTCGGCGTCCGGTGGCAGGTCCGCTGCGACCAGGGCGACGCCGGCGGCACCCGTGCGCGTCCGCCCGAGCAGCGTCAGCAGAAGCCGCCGCTGCAGCGGCCGTCCGAGCGGCGGGCGCCGCAGCGGCCGTCGCAGCAGGGCCGGCAGGGCGGGGAGAACCGCGGATCCGGCGGGGACGGCATCCCGCTGCCGCCCGAGCCGCCGCCGGAGGATGCGCCACCGGACCCCCACGGTGACGACGGCAGCCGGTCGGCGGCCGGCCCGCAGCGACCGCGCACGAAGAAGGACGAGGCCGCCGACGAGGAGGCCATGCTCGCCGAGGCGGCGGCCGAGTCGGCCGCACCCGGTGAGCGTCGCGACCCCGAGGCGGCGGCCATCGAGCTGCTGTCGGCCCAGCTCGGGGCCAAGGCGCTCGACCAGCGGCGCTGATCCCGGCCGCGGGCGGACGAGCAGCTCAGCGGCGCGAGACGGGAGCGGGTGGGGCCGGGCGTCGGAGCAGTGCCGCTCAGCGGCCCAGGTAGCGCAGCACCCCGGCGGCGACGGCGGCGGCGTAGCGGTCCCGGCCGGCGGGGGAGGACACCAGCCGGGCCTCCGCCGCGTTGCGCATGTTGGCCGCCTCCACCAGCGCCGTCGGGACGTGCGAGGTGTTGAGCCCGGCGAGGTCGGGGCGCCCGTCGAGGCCACCGTGGCCCCGATAGTCCGACGGAGCGAAACGGGCGCCGCGCAGGGCGTCGCGCAGCGTCGTCGCGAGCTTCTGCGACCGCTCCCCGCCGCGCACGGCCGGGTCGGCGTAGATCACGTGGAAGCCGTGACCGGACGGCGCGGCGCCGTCGGCGTGCAGCGAGACCGCCAGCGCGGCACCGGCCTTCGTCGCGGCCGCTCCGCGCTCGTTCACACACGGCCCGACTCCGGTGTCGTTCGGCCGGGTCATGACGACGCGGACCCCCGCCTTCTGCAGCCGCGCCTGCACCCGCTTCGCCACGTCCCAATTGAACGCGTGCTCGGTGTAGCCGGCGGCGGTCGACGTGCCGGTGGTGTTGCAGGCCTTCGTGCCACCCCGACCGTCCGGGACCTGGCGGTTGATCTCCTTCGAGTGCGCCGCGTTGCCGCCGTTGTGCCCCGGGTCGAGCAGCACGACCGGCGGGGCGGGTGCGGCAGGCGCGGCGGCGGCCGTCGGGGCCACCGCGGCATCCCCGGTGGGAGCGGCGCCGGAGGCCGTCGTGGCCCCCACGGCGCAGGCGGCGGTGAGCGCGACGGCGGACAGCGTGACGGCGGCATGACGGAGCGGGTCGACCACGGTTCGGGAGCCTGACACGGTTACCCTGGCAAAGGAGACGACCGCTCCGCCGTGTCGGGGATCGACCCCGATCGCGGTACGCGGAGGCGGCCGAGCAGGAGAGCGAGGGGTACGCGGTGCAACCCGGCGGACAGCCCGACATGCAGATGATCCTCCAGCAGGCCCAGAAGATGCAGCAGCAGCTGCAGGAGGCCCAGGCCGAGCTGGCCGATGCCGAGGTGACCGGCCAGGCCGGCAACGGCCTCGTCGAGGTGACGGTGACCGCGGGCCTCGAGCCCCGCGGCGTGAAGATCGACCCGAAGGTCGTCGACCCCGAGGACGTCGAGACCCTGCAGGACCTCGTCGCCGGTGCCCTCGGCGACGCCGTCAGCAAGGCGCAGGAACTCCAGCAGCAGAAGATGGGCCCGCTCGCGGGCGGCCTCGACATGGGCGGCATGGGCCTCCCGGGCGCCTGAGGTGTTCGAAGGGCCGGTCCAGGACCTGATCGACGAGCTCGGCCGGCTGCCGGGCGTCGGGCCGAAGAGCGCCCAGCGCATCGCGTTCCACCTGCTCGCGGCGGACGCTGCGGACATCGCACGGCTGCAGGAGGTCCTGCAGACGGTCAAGCAGGGCGTCTCGTTCTGCGAGATCTGCGGCAACGTCGCCGCGGGTACCCGCTGCCGGTACTGCTCCGACGCGCGACGTGACCCCTCGCTGGTCTGCGTCGTCGAGGAGCCGAAGGACGTGCTCGCCGTCGAGCGGACCCGCGAGTTCAAGGGCCGCTACCACGTCCTGGGCGGGGCGCTGGATCCGCTGGCCGGTGTCGGACCGGACACGCTGCGGATCCGTGAGCTGCTCGCGCGCCTGGGCGGGACCGGACCGGCCCCGGACGAGACCGCGATCTCCGAGGTCATCATCGCCACCGACCCCAACACCGAGGGCGAGGCGACGGCGACGTACCTGGTCCGGCTGCTGCGCGACTTCCCGGGGCTGACCGTGACGCGGCTGGCGTCCGGCCTGCCGATGGGCGGCGACCTCGAGTTCGCCGACGAGATGACGCTCGGCCGCGCGCTGGCGGGCCGCCGCTCCCTGTGATCCGGCTCCGGGCGCTGTTGCGGTCCCGGAACGAACGAAGGCCGGTCGCACCGGGCGTGCTGCCCCGGTCGTGACCGGCCCTGCTGTACTGCTGCGGCACACCGACCCCCCGTCGTCGTGCCGCCTTCCTCCCGGCAGACCGGGCTCGTGCTCTCCTCGCCGGAGGCGTCTAGTCCGTGTCGTCTAGTCCGTGTCGTCTAGTCGGTGTCCTCGTCGGACCAGGACTCGACGGGGCCGCTCCGGCGGGACTCGCGGTTCCTGCGCTCCCAGTTGCGGCGGCGTTCCTCGGCGATGTCCCGCCAGGCCCTGCGCTGGGCCGACTCGGTCACCCCGATCACCACCGCGGTCAGGATCAGGAACAGCACTCCCGCGATGATCGGCGTCAGCAGGTCGGTCATGGTGACCACCGCCCCGGGTGGCCGAGCTCGGAAGCCCCGTGTCGTGCAGTGCGGATCATGTCGTTCTCCTCTCTCTTCCCTCGTCGTTCTCCTCCCGGTTGCCGCCGTGCCGTGTGCCGGCCGTCACGTCCGGGCACCTCCAGCATGCAGGACCCCACACCCTCGTGCAATTGCGAATCAGATGAAATTTGCACGCCGCGAGGGATTGCACGCACGCCTCGATCACGGTGCACTGGGTGCGGTCCCGCGTTCCGCGCGGGGCGTGATCGGCGCGGGAGGACGAGGTGGAGCAGGAGCCCACCGGAGCGCGACGACGGCTCGGCGCGGAGCTGCGTCGGCTGCGGGTCAAGGCGGGCCTGAAGCTGGAGGACGCCGCGGCCGCGCTCGCGTGTTCGGCGTCGAAGATCAGCAGGCTGGAGAACGGCAAGGGCGCCCCCCGCCGGGACGACGTCGACGCCCTGCTCGAGGTCTACGGCGGTGCGGCCGAGGTCGAGCGGGAGATGCTGCACCGGCTCGTCCTGCAGAGCCGGACCCGCGGCTGGTGGGAGCCCTACACCGAAGGACTGCGCACGGAGCGTTACGTCCTGCCGTCGCCCGGGCGCTACACGGCGGTCGAGACCGACGCGACGCACATCGACGCGTTCGACCTGACGGTCCTGCACGGACTGCTCCAGACGCCGGCCTACGCCCGCGCCGTCCTGCATGCCAGGTTGACCGGCCGCCGAGACTGGGAGATCGATCAGCTCGTCCAGCTGCGCCGACGCCGGATCGAGGCGCTCACCGCCAACCCGCCGCTACGGCTGCGCTCGGTGATCGACGAGGGGGTGCTGGCCCGGGCCACCGGCGGCCCGGAGGTGATGGCCGAGCAGCTGGACCGGCTGCTGGACCTCGACCGGCTGCCGACGGTGAACCTGCTGGTCCTGCCGTTCTCAGCCGGCATCGTGCGGGCCCACACCGCGCGGGTCGCGGTGCTGGACATCCCGGACGAGCTGGGGTCGGACCTGGTGCACACCGAGGGTCACGCGGGGGAGTCGTTCCTCGACGGCGCCGAGGACATCGCGACCTACCGCGGGGTGCTCGCCGACGCCCGCGCCGCCGCGCTCAACCCCGACGAATCGTACGAAATCATCGCTGCGTACCGGGACCGTCACCGCGCGTCGACCTGACCGGTACGACCGTGCCGGAATTTCCGCATTCGTGATCCAGAGATCTACCCATTGGTAACGGAGCGCTATAGGTTCATGCGCTATCCGGACGTGGTCCCGCACACACATCGGGCGTGCGTCCTCCCCGGCTGACCAGTGAGGGACAGAGACATGACCACAGGACGGGTACTCGCTCGGCGGTGGACCACCGCCGTCATGGCGGGGCTGCTCGCCGTGTCGATGACGGCGTGCGCGTCGTCCGAGCGCGGCTCCGACGGCGGCGGCGAGGCGGGTGGCAGCTTCGTCTTCGGTGCGGCCGGTGCGCCGAAGAACTTCGACCCGATCTTCAACGACGACGGCGAGAGCTTCCGCCCCGCCCGTCAGATGTACGACACCCTGATCACCTACGCCCCGGGCACCACCGACCTGGCACCCGGCCTGGCGACCAAGTGGGAGTCGACCCCGGACGGCAAGACCTGGACGTTCGACCTGCGCCAGGGCGTGAAGTTCCACGACGGCACCCCGTTCGACGCGGCCGCGGTCTGTGCGAACTTCGATCGCTGGTTCAACATGTCCGGCGCCGCGGCCCAGAGCCAGATGATCTACTACGGCGACGTCTTCGGCGGCTTCAAGAAGAACGAGGGCGACGCCTCCGGCAAGCCGGTCTACAAGTCCTGCACCGCGAAGAACCCGACCACCGCGGTGCTCTCGCTGAACGAGTACAAGGGCGCCTTCCCGGCCGCGTTCGGCCTGACCTCGTTCTCGATCTCCAGTCCCGAGGCGCTCAAGAAGTACGACGCCGACAAGGTGACCCAGAGCGGCGACTCGTTCACCTACCCGGCCTACGCAACCGAGCACCCGACCGGCACCGGGCCGTACAAGTTCGAGAGCTTCGACAAGGCCGACAACACGATCACCCTGGTCCGCAACGACGACTACTGGGGCGAGAAGGCCAAGACCGCGAAGCTGATCTTCAAGATCATCCCGGACGAGAACGCGCGTAAGCAGGAGCTCGCCGCCGGCACCATCGACGGCTACGACTACCCCTCGCCCGCGGACTACCAGTCGCTCAAGGACCAGGGCGACCAGGTGCTGATCCGGGACCCGTTCTCGCTGCTCTACCTGGGTATCAACACCAAGAACAACCCGAAGCTGAAGGACCTGCGGGTCCGTCAGGCCATCGCCTACGCGATCGACCGCGAGTCGCTGGTGCGCACCAAGATGCCCGAGGGCTCCTCGGTGGCGAACGAGTTCGTCCCGCCGACGGTCTCCGGCTACACCGACAACGTCACCAAGTACCCGTACGACCCGGCCAAGGCCAAGCAGCTGCTCGCCGCCGCGGGTGCCTCGGACCTGACGCTGAACTTCTACTACCCGACCGAGATCACCCGGCCCTACATGCCGAACCCGTCCGACCTGTTCGCCGCGATGTCGGCGAACCTGCAGGCCGCGGGGATCAAGGTCAACCCGGTCGCGAAGCCGTGGAACGGCGGCTACAAGGACGACGTCCAGAAGGCAGGCAAGCACGACATCCACCTGCTCGGCTGGACCGGTGACTACAACGACGCAGGCAACTTCGTCGGCACGTTCTTCGGCCGGCAGAAGGCCGAGTTCGGGCCGCAGGACGCGGCGATGTTCGCCGAGCTCGCGAAGGCCGACGCGACCCCGGACCCGGAGGCGCACAAGAAGGCATACGAGAAGGCCAACGCCGACATCATGGGCAAGTACCTGCCCGCGGTCCCGATCCTGACCACCGGCCCGGCGATCGTCGTCGGCGGGAACGTGAAGGGCCTCGTCCCCTCCCCGCTGACCGACGAGCGCTTCGCCACCGTCACCAAGAACTGATCACGAACCGGGCGCCGCGGCGATCCCGCGGCGCCCGGTCGCGTTCTCTCCCACCACAGAGGGGTTCGACGCATGCTGCGCTTCGTCGTGCGCCGCCTGCTCCAGGTGATCCCGACGTTGCTGATCCTGTCCGTGCTGTTGTTCGCCTGGCTGCGCTCGCTGCCCGGCGGACCGGCCGGCGCACTGCTCGGCGACAAGGCCACCCCGGAGTCGATCGCGGCGCTCAACCGCACGCTGGGCCTGGACCAACCGGTCTGGATCCAGTACCTGCGCTACCTGGGCCGGGCACTCACCGGCGACTTCGGCTCCTCGCTGGTCACCGGTGACCCGGTGCTCGGCGAGCTGGGCCGCGCACTGCCCGGCACCATCGAGCTCTCGGTCGTCGCGCTGCTGATCGCGGTCGGCCTGGGCATCCCGCTCGGCTACCTGGCCGCCCGCAGCCACGGGCGGATCTGGGACAACGTCACGATCATCGGCACGCTGGTCGGCGTCGCGGTCCCGGTGTTCTTCCTGGGCTACGTGCTCAAGCAGCTCCTCGCCGTCGACCTGGGCTGGTTCCCGCCGTCGGGCCTGCAGGCCACCGACATCGACGCCACCTCGGTCACCGGGTTCCCGACCCTGGACGGGCTGCTCACCCGCGAGTTCGACGCCAGCTGGGACTCGCTGATGCACCTGGTGCTGCCCGCGGTCACCCTGGCGACGATCCCGCTCGCGGTGATCGTGCGGATCACCCGGGCCTCGGTGCTCGACGTGCTCGGCTCCGACTTCGTCCGTACCGCCAACGCCAAGGGCCTCGCGACGGCGACGGTGCGCGACCGGCACGTGCTGCGCAACGCGCTGCTGCCGGTCGCGACCACGATCGGCCTGCAGACCGGCCTGCTGCTCGCCGGCGCGGTGCTCACCGAGAAGGTGTTCAACCGCCCCGGCATCGGCACGCTGATCGCCGAGGGCATCGAGCGCCGCGACTACCCGCGGCTGCAGGCCGTGGTGCTGCTCGGCGCCCTGATCTACGTGCTGGTCAACCTGCTGGTCGACCTGTCCTACGCGGTCATCGACCCGAGGGTGAGGCTGAAGTGAGCGCCCCGACGACGTGGGCGCAGCGCCGCCGCGACAAGGTCGACGACACCGCGGGCCGGAGCCTGTCCGCCGACGCGTTCCGCAGGCTGCGCCGCAGCCCGACCGCGATCGTCGGCGCGGTGATCATCGCGGTCTTCGTGCTGGTCTCCGTGCTCTCCCCGCTGCTCGCCCCGCACGACCCGGGCCAGGCGTTCCCGCAGCTGCTCGACCAGCTGCGCCCCGGCGCGATCCCCGGTCCGCAGGACGGGTTCCCGCTCGGCAGCGACCAGAACGGCCGCGACGAGTTCTCCCGGATGATCCTGGCCTCGCGGCAGACGCTGCTGGTCGGCGTGCTCGCGACGGTGTTCGGTCTCGCCGCCGGTGTCGCCATCGGTGCGGTGGCGGGCGCGTTCGGCGGCTGGGTGGACACCGTGCTGATGCGCGTCACCGACGTGCTGCTGTCGATCCCGTCGCTGCTGCTGGCGATCTCGGTCGCCGCCCTCGCGGCGAAGCCCAGCCAGACGACGGTCATCATCGCCGTCGCGCTGGTGAACGTGCCGATCTTCGCCCGGCTGCTGCGCGGCTCCATGCTCGCCCAGCGCGAGTCCGACCACGTGCTCGCGGCGACCGCACTGGGCGTCAAGAGGGTGCCGATCGTGTTGCGGCACATGCTGCCGAACGCGATCGGCCCGGTGATCGTGCAGGCCACCCTGACCCTGGCGACCTCGATCCTCGACGCCGCCGCGCTGTCGTTCCTGGGTCTGGGCGACGCCGACCCGGCGCGCGCGGAGTGGGGCCTGATGCTCGCCGCCGCCCAGCCCTACCTCGACGTCCGGCCCGGCCTGGCCGTGTACCCGGCGATCGCGATCATCATCGTCGCGCTCGGGTTCACGCTGCTGGGCGAGTCGCTGCGCGAGGCACTCGACCCGAAGGGGCGCCGATGAGTACCGACCCGAAGGGACGCCGATGAGCAGCCGAGCTGCCGGAGGGGCGGCGGTCGACACCGCCCCGGGCACGGACACGCCACCGCTGCTGTCCGTGCGGGACCTGTCGGTCCGGTTCGTGCGCAGGGGCGAGCCGGAGGTCGTCGCCGTCGACGGGGTGTCGTTCGACGTGCGCCCCGGCGAGATCGTCGGGCTGGTGGGGGAGTCGGGCTGCGGCAAGTCCGTGACCTCGCTGGCGATCATGGGGCTGCTCCCGGGGCGGACGCCGCGGGTGTCGGGCAGCGTGCTGCTCGACGGCGAGCCCCCGGTCGACCTGCTGACCCTGCCCGACGCCCAGCTGCGCGAGCACCGGGGACGCGACGTCGGCATGGTCTTCCAGGACCCGCTGTCGTCACTGAACCCGGTGGTGCAGGTCGGTGTGCAGATCACCGAGGCGCTGCGCAGGCACCGCGGGATGGACAAGGCCGAGGCCCGCGACGAGGCGGTCTCGCTGCTGCGCCGCGTCGGCATCCCCGACCCGGAGCAGCGGCTGAAGGCCTACCCGCACCAGATGTCGGGCGGCATGCGCCAGCGGGCGCTGATCGCGATCGCGCTGGCCTGCCGGCCGCGGCTGCTCATCGCCGACGAGCCGACGACCGCGCTCGACGTGACGGTGCAGGCGCAGATCCTGGAGCTGCTCAAGGAGCTGGTGGCCGAGACGGGCACCGCGCTGGTCATGATCACCCATGACCTCGGCGTCGTCGCCGGGATGTGCGACCGGGTCAACGTGCTCTACGGCGGACGGGTGGTCGAGCGGGCCGAGCGCCACGAGCTGTTCGCCGCCCCGCGGCACCCGTACACCTCGGGACTGATCCGGTCGATCCCGCGGCTGACCTCGGACCCGGCCGAGGAGCTGCCCGCGATCACCGGCTCGGTGTCGGACAACCTGCCGTGGGCCCACGCGTGTGCGTTCGCGCCGCGCTGCCCGCGGGCGATCGAGGAGTGCACGACCACCTCCCCGCCGGTGGAGGAGACCCCCGAGCACCTGCTGCGGTGCCTGAACCCCAACCCGATCGGAGGGGACGCGTGAGCACACCGCTGCTGGAGGTCGACGACCTCGAGGTGCACTTCCCGATCACCCGCGGCGTGGTGGTGCAGCGCACCGTCGGGCACGTCCGCGCCGTCGACGGCGTCTCGCTGCGGATCGAGCGCGGCGAGACCTACGGGCTGGTGGGCGAGTCGGGCTGCGGCAAGTCGACGCTGGGCCGGGCGATCCTGAAGCTGACCGAGCCCACCGCCGGTTCGGTCACCTTCGACGGCGACGACGTCGCGGGTCTCTCCGGGGAGCCGTTGCGCCGCGCGCGGCGCCGGTTCCAGATGGTGTTCCAGGACCCGCTGTCCAGCCTGGACCCGCGCCAGTCGGTGGGATCGCTGCTGGCGGAGGGGCTGCGCGCGCACGGGCTGTCGAAGGGCACCGAGGCCGACCGCGAACGCCTGGTCGGGCTGATGGAGGCCGTCGGGCTGCCGCCTGCGGCGCTGAGCCGGTACCCGCACGAGTTCTCCGGCGGGCAGCGGCAGCGGATCGGGATCGCCCGGGCCCTGTGCGTGGAGCCGGACCTGATCGTCGCCGACGAGCCGGTGTCCGCGCTCGACGTGTCGGTGCAGGCCCAGGTGCTCAACCTGCTGCGCTCGCTGCAGCGCGAGCTGGGGCTGACCTACCTGGTGATCGCGCACGACCTCGCCGTCGTGCGGCACGTGTCGGACCGGGTCGGGGTGATGTATCTGGGGTCGCTGGTCGAGGAGGCCCCGGCGGGCGAGCTCTACGGCGAGCCGCTGCACCCGTACACGCGGGCGCTGCTGTCCGCGGTGCCGGAGCCGGACCCGGCCGCCGAGGACACCCGGGAGCGGATCCTGCTGACCGGGGACCTGCCGTCGCCTGCTGCGCCGCCGCCGGGCTGCCGGTTCCACACCCGCTGCCCGTGGCGGCAGGAGGACCGCTGCGCCACCGAGCGGCCGCAGCTGCGGGTGCTCGACGGCGCGACCGGCGCCGCCGCGGAGCACCGGGTGGCCTGCCACCACGCGGAGGCGATCCGCGACGGGCGGATCACGCCGCACGAACTGGCCCCCGACGAGGTGGCCGCCGGCCCGGGGACGACCGGTACCGGCCCGCAGGTGCCCGGGCCGAGCCTCTCGGTCACCGACGCGCTGGGGCGCTGAGCTGCGGGAACTCTGGGAGACCACGGCCCGGGAGGCCGCCGTGCGCGGCGGCCTCCCGGACCCGGCGGGGCTCAGCGCAGGGCGCGGTTCACCGCGGAGACGACGGCCTTGAGGCTCGCACTGGTGATCGAGCTGTCGATGCCGACACCCCAGAACACCTTCTCCTCGACGGCGCACTCGACGTAGGCCGCGGCGCGGGCGTCGTCACCGCCGCCCATGGCGTGCTCGTGGTAGTCGAGGACCCGCACGTCGAACCCGATGCCGGCCAGGGCGTCGACGAACGCGGCGATCGGGCCGTTGCCCGACCCGGTGATCTCGTGCAGGTCGTTCTCGACGCGGACGGTGGCGGCGAGCTCGTCGCGGCCCTCGCCGTCGCTGTGGATGCGGTGGCGCACCAGCTTCAGCGGGGTCTCGCGGCCCAGGTACTCGGTGTCGAAGGCGTCGCGCATCGCCTTCGGCTCGACCTCGCCGCCCTCGGAGTCGGTGTAGGTCTGGATGACGTGGCTGAACTCGATCTGCAGCCGGCGCGGCAGGTCGAGCTGGTGCTCGGTCTTCATGACGTAGGCGATGCCGCCCTTGCCCGACTGCGAGTTGACCCGGATGACGGCCTCGTAGGTGCGGCCGATGTCCTTCGGGTCGACCGGCAGGTACGGGACCTCCCACGGGTGCTCGTCGACGGAGTGCCCGGCCTCGGCGGCCTCGGCGCGCATGGCGTCGAAGCCCTTGTTGATCGCGTCCTGGTGGGAGCCGGAGAACGCGGTGTAGACCAGGTCGCCGCCCCACGGGTGGCGCTCGTGCACCGGCAGCTGGTTGCAGTACTCGACGGTGCGGCGGATCTCGTCGATGTCGGAGAAGTCGATCTGCGGGTCGATGCCCTGGGTGAACAGGTTCATGCCCAGCGCGACCAGGTCGACGTTGCCGGTGCGCTCACCGTTGCCGAACAGGCAGCCCTCGATGCGGTCGGCGCCGGCCTGGTAGCCCAGCTCGGCGGCCGCGATGCCGGTGCCGCGGTCGTTGTGCGGGTGCAGCGACAGCACGATCGCGTCGCGGCGCTCCAGGTTGCGGTGCATCCACTCGATGGAGTCGGCGTAGACGCTCGGGGTCGCCATCTCCACCGTCGCCGGCAGGTTGATGATCATCGGGCGCTCCGGCGTGGGCTGCCAGATCGCCGAGACCTGGTTGCAGACGTCGACGGCGTACTCGAGCTCGGTGCCGGTGTAGGACTCCGGCGAGTACTGGAAGGTCCAGTCGGTGTCCGGGTACTTCTCGGCGTACTTCGCGACCTCCTCCGCGCCGTCGGTCGCGATCTTGGCGATGCCGGGGCGGTCGGAGCGGAACACCACGCGGCGCTGCAGGATCGACGTCGAGTTGTAGAGGTGCACGATCGCGGAGTGCGCGCCCTCGCAGGCCTCGAACGTGCGCGCGATCAGCTCGGGCCGGGCCTGGGTGAGGACCTGGATCTGCACGTCCTCGGGGATCGCGCCCTCTTCGATGATCTCGCGGACGAAGTCGTAGTCGGTCTGGCTGGCCGCCGGGAACCCGACCTCGATCTGCTTGTAGCCCATGCGTACCAGCAGGTCGAACATCCGCCGCTTGCGCAGCGGGCTCATCGGGTCGATCAGCGCCTGGTTGCCGTCGCGCAGGTCGACCGCGCACCACAGCGGAGCGGTGTCGACGACCTTGTCGGGCCAGGTGCGGTCGGGCAGCGAGACCGGCTCGACCAGGTCGTGGAAGGACTTGTAGCGCCCGAAGGGCATCTGCGAGCCGCGCTGGCGGTTCCAGGCCGGCTGACCGGCGTGCGGGGCACCCGCCGGGGTCCGGACGTTGCTGGAGGACGTGGCGGTGTAGGCGTCGGGAGACGTGCTCACGGGATTGCGCTCCTGAGGTGTGTCGGGCCGTCGTGGTCGACCGGCGGACACGCGAGACCCCGCGACGAGGGGCCGGTCGGTCAGACCCCGCCGCGGCGGCGAAGGAGCAGGTGCGCCATGGGGACCACCGTAGCCCCGGACCCCCGCCGCTCGGCAACCCGGTGCCGCGCCCGTTTCGTTGTACGGTCGCAACGAAGGGATCACAACCTGGCCGCATCGGCCTCGTTGAGCTGGGCAGACGAGGGCGTCCGCTGAGATCCTGGCGCCCGTACCTCTCCGGAAGGGTGTTCGACGATGACGGCAACCATGGGATCCACGGTGCGGAACGGGCTGGGGATCATCGCGACGATCGTCCGGATCGTCGGGCTGGTGATCGTCGGGATCCTCGTGGCGCACATCGTGCTGACCCTGCTCGACGCGAACCCGTCGAACTTCGTCGCACAGTTCATCTCCGGCTACGCGGCCCGGTTCAACCTCGGGCTCGGCAACCTGTTCGTACCCAGCCAGCCGAAGCTCGGCGTCACCCTGAACTACGGCGTCGCGGCCATCGTGTGGCTGGTGATCACCACGGTGATCGTGCGCCTGCTGCGCCGTCTCTGAGCAGTCGACTTCGAGATACGGCCGACGCCGGGCTCAGCGCTCGGCACTCCGCGTACGGGCGGGCCGGGACGGACTCCCGGCCCGCCCTTTCGTGTGTCCGGGCTCGGCGAGCGTCGAGATGGCTTCGGTCGTCCGGAAGTCGAGGGCCGTCCGGGCGTCGAGCCGTACCCGCCAGGCCCCACAGCGGCAGCGCTGGTAGGCGACGACGCCGTCGGACGTCCGGTGCCGGGAGACGGTCTGCCAGTGGTGCTGCAGCGGTGGGCTCACGATCGGAAGCCTGCTGTAATGACTTTGTGCACCTCAACCCTTACGGGCGCGATCCCGTGCTGCTGGCGGCCGACCTGGTGAACGACCCGCCGTCGTCGCACACGGAACTGGCCGATCGGTGCCTCGAGGCCGGCCTGACGCCCGACTGGACCGTGCAGCCGGCCGACCTCGGTACGGTGCGGATTCTCCTGGGGCGCTGGACCGCCGTCGTCGATGCCGAGCCCGGGGCCGCTCGCGCCCGGCTGCTCAACGAGCTGCTCGCCGCCGGCACCGGCCCGCCCCGGCTCACCGACCACGACGGGCACTGGCATCTGCACTACCGCGACGACGGTCTGGACCTGCCCGGGGTACTGCACGCGCTGATCGCCACCGGCACCGCGCTGCACCTGACCGCCCGTGGGATGGACCGGCTCGGGCGGTGCGCGGCCCCGGCGTGCGACCGGGTGTTCGCCGACGTCTCGCGGAACGGCCGGCAGCGTTACTGCAGCCCGCGCTGCGGCAACACCGACGCCGTCCGTCGGCACCGTGACCGCAGGTCACCGGTCCAGGCGTGAGTGACGCGCCCTCGTAGGCGCTGCCCGGCGCGGCTGTCCAGACCGTGTGGCATCGGTCATCGGACTCGCCCCAGGGCCTGAAATCGGACGCCGTCCGCCGGTAGGGTGCCATTCCGACCAGCGTCGCCGGTGCGTCACGGGACCGTGACCCCCAGGGCGGCGGAGCTGGAGCAGAGTGCCCCGGTGGCTCCGTGACCCGGAGCCAGGACAGGAGGTCGGCGTGGCCCTCGTCGTGCAGAAGTACGGCGGTTCATCGGTCGAGAGCGCGGAGCGCATCAAGAAGGTCGCCGAGCGGATCGTCCGTACCCGCAAAGAGGGGCACGACGTGGTCGTCGTGGTGTCCGCGATGGGTGACACGACCGACGAGCTGACCGACCTCGCGGAGCAGATCTCGCCGAAGCCGCCGCCGCGGGAGATGGACATGCTCCTCACCGCGGGCGAGCGCATCTCGAACGCGCTGGTCGCCATGGCGATCAGCTCCCTCGGCGCCGAGGCCCGGTCGATGACCGGCTCGCAGGCCGGGATGCTCACCACCTCTCGTCACGGCGACGCCCGGATCACCGAGGTGAACCCGTGGCGCGTCCGCGAGGCGCTCGACGAGGGCTACATCGTGCTCGTCGCCGGCTTCCAGGGCATGAGCCCGGACTCGCGCGACATCACCACGCTCGGCCGCGGCGGGTCGGACACGACCGCCGTCGCGCTCGCCGCGGCGCTGCAGGCCGACGTCTGCGAGATCTACTCCGACGTCGACGGCGTCTACTCCGCCGACCCGCGCATCGTGCCGAAGGCGAGCCTGCTCGAGACGGTCACGTACGAGGAGATGCTGGAGCTCGCCGCGTCCGGCGCCAAGGTCCTGCACCTGCGGGCCGTCGAGTACGCCCGTCGCTACGAGGTCCCGCTGCGCGTGCGCAGTTCGTACAACGACAAGCCGGGCACGCTGGTCTCCGGCTCGATCCAGGAGATTCCGTTGGAGAACCCGATCATCACCGGCGTCGCGCACGACCGGTCGGAAGGCAAGATCACCGTCATCGGCGTGCCGGACACCCCCGGCATGGCCGCGAAGATCTTCCGCACGGTCGCCGACGCGGAGATCAACATCGACATGGTCCTGCAGAACATCTCCAACGTCGCCGACGGCAAGACCGACATCACCTTCACGCTGCCCCGCACCGACGGCGACACCGCCGTGACCACGCTGGAGGCGGCGAAGTCGGAGATCGGCTTCGAAGAGCTCGTCTACGACAACGACATCGGCAAGGTGTCGCTGGTCGGCGCGGGCATGCGCAACCACCCGGGCGTCACCGCGAAGTTCTGCGAGTCGCTCTCCGAGGCCGGGATCAACATCGAGATCATGAACACCTCGGAGATCCGGATCTCGGTCATCTGCCGCTCGGACCAGCTGGACGAGGCGGTCAAGGCACTGCACGAGGCGTTCGACCTGGGCGCCGAGGACGACGCGGTGGTCGCCGCGGGAACGGGCCGGTGACGCGGACATGAGCCTGAAGGACAAGCCGGTACTCGCGCTCGTCGGTGCCACCGGCGCCGTGGGCACGACGATGATCGACATCATCGACTCCCGCGAGTCGGTGCCGTGGGGCGAGATCCGCCTGATCGCCTCCGCCCGCAGCGCAGGCAAGGTGCTGAAGGTCCGCGGCGAGGACGTCACCGTCCTCGAGCTGAAGCCCGAGGTCTTCGACGGCGTCGACATCGCGATGTTCGACGTGCCCGACGAGGTCTCCGCCGAGTGGGCGCCGATCGCCGCCGAGCACGGCGCAGTCGCCGTCGACAACTCCGGCGCGTTCCGGATGGACCCCGAGGTGCCGCTGGTGGTGCCCGAGGTCAACCCGGAGAAGGTCACCGACCGGCCCAAGGGGATCATCGCGAACCCCAACTGCACGACGCTGTCGATGATGGCGGCGATGGGTGCGCTGCACCGCGAGTTCGGGCTGGAGGCGCTGGTCGTCGCGTCGTACCAGGCCGCGTCCGGTGCCGGCCAGCCCGGCATCGACCAGCTCTACGCCGAGATCGAGGCCCTCGCGGGCAAGGAGGCGGGCAACGCCTCCGGCGACGTCGAGAAGATCCTGCGCGACGCAGGCGTGAAGGTCGGGTCCGACGCGGGCTCGCCGTTCCCGGCGCCGCTGGCGCTCAACGTCGTGCCGTGGGCCGGCTCGCTCAAGGACGACGGCTGGTCGTCGGAGGAGCTGAAGGTCCGCAACGAGTCCCGCAAGATCCTCGGGATCGACGACCTGAAGGTCTCCGCGACGTGCGTGCGCGTCCCGGTCGTCACCACGCACGCGCTGTCGATCCACGCGACGTTCGCCCAGGACGTCACCACCGACGCCGCGCGCAAGGTGCTGGAGGCCCAGCCGACGATCGTGGTGAAGGACGACCCGGCCGCCGGTGAGTGGCCGACCCCGGCCGACGCCGTCGGCGGGGACCCGACCGTGGTGGGCCGGATCCGGCAGGCGCTGGACTTCCCGAACACCCTCGAGCTGTTCATCTGCGGCGACAACCTGCGCAAGGGTGCCGCGCTGAACACCTACGAGGTGGCGGAGACGGTCGCCGCGGCCGGCTGAGAGAAGCTTGCGGAACGAACATCAGCGCTGAGTGCAGCTTGCGGAACGAAAATCAGCGCTGAGTGCAGCTTGCGGAACGAACATCAGCGCTGAGTGCAGCTTGCGGAACGAACATCAGCGCTGATTTCGACCACGACGGCCGCCGTCCGGAGCTTCCGGGCGGCGGCCGTCGTCGTGTGCGGGCCTGTCCTGTGCGGGGCTACGGGAGCCGTAGCGTCGCCACGATCGCGCGGTGGTCGGTGCCCGGCACCTGCCGCACCCCGAAGGACTCCGCGGTGATGCCCTGGTTGCTCAGGATGTGGTCGATCTGCGGGCCCATCCACTCCGGTGCCCAGGTCGGCCAGGTGCCGAGCAGGCCGTTGCCGGTGGAGGCGCCCGCGTCGCTGCAGCCGTCGATCGCCTTCCGGAACAGCGAGTGGTCGTAGCTGGCGTTGAAGTCCCCGGCGACGACGGCGGGGGAGCCCGCGGAGCACCACTGGTCGACGGTGCCCAGGTCGTTGCGCCACTGGCCGACCGAGTTCGGCATCGGCGCGACCGAGTGGAACGCGACGAACCGCAGGTCGCCGAGCCCGCCGCCGGTGGCCTCGATGGCCTCGAACTGGGTCTCGTCGAGCACCCGGGTGCGGACGTCGCCGAGGCGCTGCGACCAGGCGACGGTGTTGCCGCGGACGTCGGCCGAGCGCGCCGACACCGAGGCGGCCGTCCGGTAGCCCAGCGGCTCGATCAACGGCGCCAGCTGGGACTCGAACCTCCCGCCGGACTCGGGCACCGAGACGATGTCCGGGGCCTCGGTGCGGATCAGCGCGGCGAGCGAGTCGGCGTCGGCCTGGCCCTCGAAGACGTTGAGCGCCAGCACCTTCAGCGGCCGGCCACCGGTCGGGGCCGGCTCGGCCTGGGTGCGGGGGAGCACCAGCGACCCGGCGATCAGCGCGACCAGCGCGAGCAGCACCGGCACCGGCCAGAACCGGCGGGCGAACGTCGTCACCAGCAGCGCGAGCACGACGATCACCGCGAGCACCCCGGTGAACAGCGGCCGGAACGCGATCAGCTGGGCGAACGGGAACCACCGGTCCAGACCGACGAGGTCGGGGAGCAGCACCGCCGCCGCACCGAGTCCGAGCACGAGCGCGGTGCCCCAGCGTCCGCGGCGACGACGGGGGAAGGGGGACCGGGGTGGGGTGGCGGAGTCGGGGTGATGGGGCGGCGCGCTCACGGTTCCAGTCTGCCCGAGCGATCACCCCGATCCGGGCTCCCGGCCGGTTCCTGCGCCGGTCGCCTGTGGCCCTTCTCAGGGAGGTGACACGTCCCTCAGAGCGCGCGACCGGCGGTACCCGTGGAGCGCCGCATCAGGGCTGCGGTGACGCCGGACAGCACGACCGCGACCGAGCCGCAGACCAGGATCGCGACCGGTGGGGAGAAGGCGTCGACCAGCGATCCGGACAGCGGGTTGGCCAGCGCGATGCCGATCGTCGTCGCCGAGCCCTGCAGGCCGGTGATCAGGCCGCGCAGGCCGTCCGGGGACAGGTCACCGATCGCGTCGCTGCCTGCGGCCAGCGTCGGTGCCGTCGCGAGCCCGGCCGGGACCAGCAGCAGCGGCAGGCTCCACCAGCTCCACGCGGCCGCGGCCGGGAACGTCGCGACCCCGAGGACGAGCAGCAGCAGCGGCATCGGGACGGCCCGCCGGGCGGCGCCGTAGAGGAAGCCGCCGGCCAGCGACGCCAGGCACCACACCGCGTTGACCGGGGCGATCGCCCAGGTGTACCCGCCGCGGGTGAGCGCGGCGACGAACGCCAGCTCGGTCCCCATGATCGCGACGACGGCAGCGGTCACGCCCAGCAGCGCACCGACCAGCGGTGCGGTGAGCCAGCTCGACAGCGGCGGGCGCGGGCCGCCGGGCGCCGCGTCGTCGGAGCGGACCGGCGGGTTGCGCAGCCAGAACGCGACCCCGGCCAGCACGAACCCGACCCCGATCACCCGCATCGCGACGGCGCTGCCCAGCCACACCGTCAGCAGCGACCCGAGCGCGGGCCCGGTCATGTAGGACAGCTCGACCGACATCGAGTCCAGCGCGAACGCCGGTCGTCGCTGCCCCGGCGGGACGACCGCGGCGATGACCTGCCGGACCAGGGAGAACACCGGCAGCGTCAGCACCCCGGCGAGGAACGCCCCGGCCAGCAGGGCGCCGTAGCCGAGCAGCGGGGCCAGCGACCAGAACGTCAGCGTCGTGACCCCGGTCAGCACGACGACCGTGCGCAGCCCGCGCCGGTCGACCAGCCAGCCGAGCAGCGGGGCACCGACCGCCATTCCGGTCGGCCCGGCCGCGGCGACGAGCCCGGCGGCGCCGAAGCCGTAGCCGAGGGTCAGGACGGTGTGCAGGGTCAGGGTGACGCCGACGGCCGTCGCGGGGATCCGGGCGGCCATGCCGATCGCGGTCACCGAGCCGACGCCCGGACGGCGCAGGACGTCGGCGAACGCGCCGATCCCGCTGCGCGGCTGCCCGGTGGTGGTCACACCCTGCATGGTCCGGCCCGGTGCAGGAGACGCCGCCGCCGGGGCCGGTTTCGGCCGCCGGACGCCGGGAAGTCGCAGGGAGATCCCGAACCACCACCGAGATCCCGAACCACCAGCGAGATCCCGAACCACCACCACGATGCGAGGAGGCCGCGACCCGTGACGACGTCGCAGCACCCCAAGCCGACCACCACCGACGCCGGAATCCCGGTCGCCAGCGACGAGCTGTCGCTCACGGTCGGCCCGGACGGCCCCATCCTGCTCAACGACCACTACCTCATCGAGCAGATGGCCAACTTCAACCGGGAGCGCATCCCGGAGCGCCAGCCGCACGCCAAGGGCGGCGGCGCGTTCCTGAAGTTCGAGACCACCGCGGACGTCTCGCAGTACACCTGTGCGGACTTCCTGCAGCCGGGCAAGGAGACCCGCGGCGTCATCCGGTTCTCCACCGTGGCCGGTGAGCGCGGCAGCCCCGACACCTGGCGCGACCCGCGCGGCTTCTCCCTCAAGCTCTACACCGACGAGGGCAACTGGGACATGGTCGGCAACAACACGCCGGTCTTCTTCGTCCGCGACCCGATGAAGTTCCAGCACTTCATCCGCTCGCAGAAGCGCCGGTCGGCGAACAACCTGCGTGACCACGACATGCAGTGGGACTTCTGGACGCTGTCGCCGGAGTCCGCGCACCAGGTGACCTGGCTGATGGGCGACCGGGGCATCCCGAAGTCCTGGCGGCAGATGAACGGCTACTCCAGCCACACCTACAGCTGGATCAACGCCCGGGGCGAGATGTTCTGGGTGAAGTACCACTTCAAGTCCGACCAGGGCGTCGAGTGCCTGACCCAGGAGGAGGCCGACACCCTCGCCGGCTCCGACCCGGACCTCCACCAGGCCGACCTGTTCCACGCGATCGAGCGGGGCGAGCACCCGAGCTGGACGCTGCACGTCCAGATCATGCCGTTCGAGGACGCCAAGACCTACCGGATCAACCCGTTCGACCTGACCAAGGTGTGGCCGCACGCTGACTACCCGCTGCAGGAGGTCGGGCGGATGACGCTGGACCGCAACGTCGAGGACTACCACTCCGAGATCGAGCAGGTCGCGTTCGAGCCGAACAACCTGGTGCCCGGCACCGGGCTGTCCCCGGACAAGATGCTGCTCGGCCGCGGGTTCTCCTACGCCGACGCGCACCGTGCCCGGCTCGGCGTCAACTACAAGCAGATCCCGGTCAACGCGCCGAAGGCGGAGGTCAACGCGTACTCCAAGGACGGCGCGATGCGGATCCGCAACGTGCACGACCCGGTGTACGCGCCGAACTCCTACGGCGGCCCGGAGGCCGACCCGAAGCGCGTCGCCGAGGCCATCTGGGCCGCCGACGGCGAGATGGTCCGCTCCGCGTACACGCTGCGCGAGGAGGACGACGACTGGAGCCAGGCCGGGCAGCTCGTCCGCGAGGTGTTCGACGACGCCGCCCGCGAGCGGTTGGTGAACAACGCCGCCGGGCACCTCGCCGACGGCGTCTCCGAGCCCGTCCTGCAGCGGGCGTTCGAGTACTGGCGCAACGTCGACAAGGACCTCGGAGACCGCATCGAGCAGGCGGTCCGCCAGGGCTGACCCACCTCCGGGGCGGCGTGACCCGTCACACCGCCCCGGAGCGGCCTGCGCGCCGGTTTACAGTGCGCGACGACATCGTCGTCGTGGGGGAGAACCGTGCTGTGAAGCGTCGCGCGCTCATCCGGAACCCGGCCCGGCAGCTGCCGTCGGGATACCTGGACCGGATCCCGTACCTGCAGTTCGTGCTGCTGTCGCTGCTGTTCCCCATGTGGGGTGCCGCGGCCGGGCTGAACGACATCCTGATCACGCAGTTCAAGCACGTGTTCACGCTGTCCGATGCGGCGACGGCGTTCGTGCAGTCCGCGTTCTACGGCGGCTACTTCCTCATCGCGATCCCGGCGTCGCGGATCATCCGGCGCACCTCGTACAAGGTCGGCGTGCAGATCGGGCTCGCCGTCTACATCGTCGGCTGCGGGCTGTTCTTCCCGGCGAGCACGCTCGCGACGTACGGGATGTTCCTGTTCTGCATCTTCGCCGTCGCGATCGGGCTGTCGTTCCTGGAGACCAGCGCGAACACCTACTCCTCGATGCTCGGGCCGCGCGAGACGGGCACGTTGCGGCTCAACATCTCCCAGACGTTCACCCCGATCGGGAACCTCCTCGGCGTCATCCTGGGCAAGTACCTGATCTTCGGCACCGGGGACTCGATCGAGGCGCAGATGGAAGCGGCCCCGACACCGCAGGCGAAGCTCGCGCTCGGCCAGGAGCTGTTGCAGAACACGCTGCTGCCCTACAAGTACATCCTGGTCGTGCTGGTCTGCCTGCTGGTGTTGTTCGTGATCACCGAGTACCCGGCGGCGCGGCCCGCGGAGGACCCCGGCTCGCACCGCGCGAGCCTCGGCGAGACGCTGCGGGTCCTGGCGCGCAACGACCGGTACCGCAAGGGGATCGTCGCCCAGTTCCTCTACGTCGGCCTGCAGACGGCGGTCTGGTCGTTCACGATCCGCCTCGCCCTGGACCTGTACCCGGGGATGAACGAGCGCTCCGCCACCAACTACATGATCGTCGGGTTCTGCTGCTTCCTCGCCGGCAAGTTCGTCGCGAACGTGCTGATCGCGCGGTTCTCCGCGGCCCGGGTGCTGGTCGTCTACTGCGCGATCGGCGCGGTCCTGCTGCTCCTGGCCGCGTTCGGGCCGGCCGCGGCATCGGTCTGGCTGGTCGTCGCGTCGAACCTGCTGCTCGGGCCGGGCTGGCCGACGATCTTCGGGCAGACCCTGGACACGATCGAGGACAAGCGCCACCAGGAGACCGGCGGCGCGATCCTGGTGATGGCGATCGTCGGCGGCGCGGTGATCCCGGTGCTGCAGGGTCTGGTGTCGGACGTGGCCGGGTCGCTGCAGCTGTCGTTCGTCGTCTCCGCGGCCTGCTTCGCCGGGATCCTGCTGTTCTTCCGCGGCAACCTGCGGCAGGGCGCCGGGACGCCGGGCGCCCCGGCCCGGGCGTCGTAGGCTCGCCGGCGTGGAGATCTGGCACAACCCGCGCTGCTCGAAGTCCCGCGCCACGCTCGAGCTGATCCGGGAGCACGGCGTCGAACCGCAGGTGCGGCGCTACCTCGACGACCCGCCGTCGCGTGCGGAGCTCGAGGCGGCGCTCGTGGCGCTGGGCACCGAGGACCCGCTGGCGATCACCCGGACCGGCGAGGCCGCGTTCCGCGAGCAGGGGCTCAAGGGCGCCGACCGGGACACCCTGCTCGACGCGCTGGCCGCTGAGCCGAAGCTGATCGAGCGGCCGTTCGTGCGGGCCGACGGCCGGGCGGTGCTCGGGCGGCCGCCGGAGAACGTGCTGCCGTTGCTGGAGGGCTGAGCTGCTGAGGGCTGCGTGCGGAGCTCAGCGCCGTGCCCGCCACAGCTGCACGACGGCGCCCGCGCCGACCAGCGGCGGCAGCAGGCCCAGCAGGCCCAGCCAGGTGGGGACGAGCGTCGTCCCGTACTCCGAGGCGGTCAGCAGCGTGAACGCCAAGGCCGCGCCGACCAGCCAGAGCACCGTTCCGGCGGGCGCGGACCAGCGGGCTTGCCGCCGGGCACCCGGCAGGACGACGAGCCAGCCGATCGCGCCGAGCACGGCCGTCGCCAGCAGGGCGGTCACGACGAACGACTCGGATCCGGCGACGTCGAGGCCGCCGTGGACGCCGGCGTAGACCCGGGCGACACGCTCGTGGACGGTGCCGATCGCCGCCTGGTCGACGAGCGTCGCCGCGGCGGTGAGCCCGGTCAGCCCGAGCCCGGTGAGCAGCAGCGGAGACGCGGTACGGGCCGGCGCGGTAGCGGAGGAGGACATGGGAACTCCCTGGTCGTAGGCTCGTGCTCGGAAGTGGACGTAATGTCTGGAACTTGAGACATCATGTCTCAACGAAAGGTGACCCTGCAACGCGAAAGCGCTGCGCGGAACCCGGAGATCCGGAAGGGAACTCCCTGATGCGTGACGACGACCGGCCGTCCGTGCTCGGTGCCGGCCCGGGGCAGCCCCGGCGGCGCAGGCTCTCCGACGCCGAGACCGAGCGCCGGATGCTGGAGACGGCGGCCGAGGCGGTCGGCGAGACCGGCCTGACGGTGAGCCTCGACCATCTCCGGCTGGAGGACGTCATCCGGGCCGCCGGTGTCGCGCGCAGCGCGGTGTACCGGCGCTGGCCGTCGAAGGGCGAGTTCCTTGGCGACCTGCTGCTCGAGCTCGCCGGGGGCGAGGCCCCGCTGGCCGCGACCGGGGTCGCCGAGGTCGGCGCCACCATCCGCGGCATCCTCGCCGCGAGCCTCGACGAGCTCGCCGACGGCGCCGCCCGGGTCCGCGCCGTGGCCGAGATCGTGCGGGTGACGGCGGAGGACGACTTCCGGCTGGTCAGCACCTCGCGCGAGTGGCGGACCTACCTGGCCCTGACCGTCACGTTCGTCGGGATGGAAGCCGGCGAGCTGCGGGACCGGATCGGGGAGGCGCTGTCGGGGTCGGAGGCCCGGTTCGTCGAGCGGATCGCGGCCAACCACGCCGCGGTGCTGGGTCTGCTCGGCCTGCGGCGGGCCGCCGGGCCGGACGGCGTGGTCCTCGCCCACCTGTCGAACGCGCTGGTCCGGGGCATGGTGGTGAAGGTCCTGGCCCAGCCGGAGCTGGCCGGGGTGCGGGTGCGCGCCGACCTGGGCGGGGACGACGCCGACTGGTCGCTGGTCGCCTACGGCGTCGCCCGGCTGCTGCTCGGGGACCTGGAACCGGACCCCGCCGTCGTCTGGGACGAGGCACGCGGGGCCCGGCTCCGGGCGGCGATCGAGGCCGGCGCGGACCTGCCGGAGCTGGTCGAGGCGGTCTGAGCGTCGGGGCGTTCCGAGGTCAGTCGCGCAGCGCGCGGCGGACGAAGTCGACCTCGGTGGCGATCAGGTCCAGCTGGTCGGACACCACCAGCGAGCCGTGCCCGGCGTCGAACCGGCTGACCTCGTAGGACGCGTCGTCGCGGGCGGCCAGCGCGTCGAGGTAGTTGTCGATCTGGCGGATCGGGCAGCGCGGGTCGTTCTCCCCGGCCAGTACCAGTACCGGCACCCGGACGGCGTGCACGTAGGTCAGCGGCGAGGCCTCCCGGTACAGCTGCGGCAGGTCCTCGGGCGACCCGCCGAACAGGGCCCGGTCGAACGCGCGGAGCTGCTCCATCTCGTCGGCGTAGGCGGCGACGTAGTCCGCGACCGGCACCCCGGCGACGGCCGCGGCCCACCGCTGCGGCTGGGTACCCGCGGCGAGCAGGGCCAGGTAGCCGCCCCAGGACCAGCCGTCGACGGCGCATCGGGCGGCGTCGACGGTGCCGTCGGCGACCAGCGCGTCCTGCACCGCGGCGACGTCGGACAGCTCGGTCAGGCCCGGGCGGCCCTCGATGGCGTCGCGCCAGGCCGAGCCGTAGCCCGTCGAGCCGCGGTAGTTGACCTCGACGACGGTGAACCCGGCCTCGACCCAGGTGGCGCGGGCGGCGTCGAAACGGTCCTCGTCGGCGGCCTGCGGGCCGCCGTGCAGCACGAACACCGCCGGGGCCGGGGCGTCGCCCTGGTGCGGGGCCTCGGTGACCAGGGCGTGCACGTCGCCCTCGGGGCCGGCCGCCCACACGTCGCGGACCGGGAGCGAGCCGGGCGGGCGCTCGCCGGGCGGGGCGACCAGGACGTCGTCGGAGCCGTCGGGGCGCAGCGCCCGGATCTGCGACGGCGTCGCCGCCGACGAGCACGAGTACTCGACGGTGCCGTCGTCGCGGACCTCGGCGGAGCCGACGCAGCCGGGTGCGACCGGAAGCTCGGACAGCTCGCCCGAGGCCAGGTCGTAGCGGTACAGCCGGGTGCGGGCCGCGTGGGTGTGTGCGACGAGCAGCGCGGTGGCGTCCGGGGTGAACCCGCCGACGAGCTCGCCGGGCAGGTCGATCGCGAGCTCGCGGTCCTCGCCGGTCGTCGGGTCCCACAGCAGCAGCTCGTCGCGGCCGCGGCGCTCGTGCCCGACGAGCAGCCGCTGGTCCCCGGCCACGGGCGAGAACTCCAGCGGGGCGAGGCCCTTGCCGGGGCCGTCGTGCAGGTCGGCGACGGCCGACCCGTCCGCGGTGCGCAGCACGCGCAGCGACGGGTGGCGGGAGTCGCCGTGCTCGGAGTGCGAGATCGCGAGCAGCGTCTCGTCCTCGCTCAGCGCCCCGATCCCGGAGTCCTCGGTGTGGGTGTAGATCGCCCGGGCGGGCTCGGCCGAGCCCCGTTCGTGCAGGTAGAGGGTGGTGCCGTCGTCGGTGGAGACGCCGGTGGCGACGAGCCGGCGGCCGATCTCCAGGCCGGCGGAGTAGCCGTCGCCGACGCCCGGGACCGCCGGCTCGGTGGCCGCGCCCGCCTCGGCGTCGAAGGGCTGGGTGACCCAGTGCCCGAACTCGTCGCCGTCGGTGTCGGCGAACCACCAGACCGTGTCGCCGTCCGGCGGGAGGGTGGCCGAGGTCGTGCCGTTGCGGCGGTCGGTGACCTGCCGCCGTGCGCCGGTGGCGCGGTCCCAGGCGTGGATCTCGAAGGTGCCCGAGGAGTTCGAGACGTAGACGTTGCGGTCCGGCGCGTCCTCGGCCCAGGTGGGGCGGGACATGCGCACCGCGGTGAAGCGGGACCGCCAGCGCTGCTCGCGCTCGTCGTCGAACAGCGCGGCCGGGACGGGGGCCACCGGGTGGGCGGGTTGCTCGTCGATCACTCCACGATGGTGCCCGGTCGTCGTGCGGCGGGGTGCCTGCGGGGGTGTGACGGGCCGATCCGGCAGAGTGATCTCCGTCGGTACGGAGCGGGTCGGGAGGTGGCGGGGTGCGCAGGCGTGTGGCCGTTCCGCTGCTCGCCGTGGTCGCGGCCGGTCTGCTCACCGCCTGCGACGCGAGCGGCGCCCCGGCCGGCCCGACGACGACCGCCACCCGCGCCGCCGACGACGTCGTCCGGATCCGGTTCGATCACCGCGAGCGCGAGCCGCTGCGGATCCCGACGGTGGTCGTGCCGCGTGGTGCGACGATCGAGATGGTCGTCGGAAGCGATGTGGCGCACCGGATCCTGGTGCCCGAGCTGGGCCGGACGCTGGACGTGAGCGCCGGTGGCACGGTCACGATCCGGTTCCTCGCGCTCGGCACGCTGTCCGTGCGGATCGGCGACACCCCCGACGCCGTCCGCGGCGGGACGGTCATCGCGCGGGTCGTGCCGAAGATCCTCTGACCGGGCGGGGCCGGGCGGGATCGGGTGGGACCGCTCAGGCGAAGGCCTCGGAGCGGTCGCCGAGCACCCGCAGGCCCTCGGCGATGTCCTTGCCGGTCGGCGCAGTCTCCGGGTCCAGCAGCCACTGCACCATGACCCCGGTGAGCAGCGCCTGGTAGACGACGCCGAGTACGTGCGCGCGCCGGTCGGCGGCCTCGGGGTCGTCGTCGGGCAGCGTGTGGAAGGTCAGGGCCAGGCCCTCGCGGACCTCGCGCTGGGCCTCGGCGAGCGCGGTCCGCAGCTCGGGCAGCCGCTCGGCCTGGGCGAGGGCCTCGACGTGGGTGGCCCACAGCCGTCGCTGGGTGGAGAACAGGTCGACGACCCGGCCCCAGGTGTCCTCGACGCGGCGCTCGGGGTCGTCGTGGCCTGCGGCGGTGTCCGGCTCGGCCAGCGCGCGGTCGAGCTCCTCGCCCCACGCCGCGGTGGCCCGCATCAGGGCCTCGGTGAGCAGGGCGTCCTTGGAACCGAAGTGGTAGCCGATGGAGGCGAGGTTGGTCCCGGACGCGGCGACGACGTCACGCGCGGTGGTCCGGCCGAAGCCCTTCTCGTAGAGGCACTGCGCGGCCCCGTCCAGCAGCTCCTCGCGGTGTCCCATGATCGGAATCTATCGGTCCCGTCCGGACGTCCGTACACCGGCCGTTCATCCGGCTGCGGAGAGTCACCGGTGACGCCGTGGCCTGCCGATCCCGGAGAGGTACAGCACCAGCAGCACCGACGCAGGCGGCGCGGCGATCCACAGGAACCACGGCTGGTCGAGATCGGAGAACGCGGCCACCACGCCCCAGACCGACACCGACAGCGCCGTGAGGCACAGCCAGATCAGGCCCAGCACCTTCATCGTGATCCCGCCGGGGGACGCGGCGAAGACGGCACCGTCGCGGCGCGGCGCCTTGCGGGCTGCCGGCAGGTCCCGGGTGACGTGGGTCAGCCCGCCGCGGGTCTTCGTGCGCCAGACCTCGGTGACCCGCTCCTCGTACTCGCCGAGGTCGATGAAGCCCGCGGCGTGCGCGGCCCGGAGCCTCTCGGCCACCGCGTTGCGGTCGGCGTCGGAGATCCGGACGTCCTCGGGGCGCACGGGTTCGGTCACCCTCCCCATGGTGCCCGCACCCGCCCCGGCGCTGCCAGGACGAGTTGCGGGCACCCGGGAGCCGCTGCGGTCACCCGCAGGCGATGCCGTCGTGGTCGCGGTCCAGGGCGGGCCGGACAGTTGTGGATCGACAGTTGTGGATCCCGGAGCGTCGCGGGCCCGGACGACCCGGAGCTCCTGCGCGCCGGCCCGCACGGCTGGAGCAACGCTCGCGTGAACAGGGCGTGAGGATCCGGGCGTGACGCCGTTGCATCTCGCGGTAATGCGTGTGCCGCGACACGTGTTACCGCGGGTATGCGGTACGGTCCGTGACGATGTACGGCTGCTGAGGCGGCAGCCGTCACGGCGTGTACATGCGCACGGGCCCACGGGGAACTCCGGGCGCGCATCTCGCGGCGAGGGGGAGCCCATGAGTGAACGCACTGGTCTGTGCCTGTCAGGGTGTCTGTGCCGGTCAGGGTGCTGACCCGCGACGCGAGCCTCGATGGCTCCGGCGGTGAGGCGTCGGGGTCGTCGGTCCCGGTACGGGCGGAGCCGGGTCGGGCCAGCGGGCCCCACCCGGAGCGCCCCAGCAGAGCAGCAGGAGACCGGACGATGTTCGATCCCGAGCGCGCGACGGCGGAGATGCACCGCGAGCTGGTCGCGATCCGCGAGGAACGGCCCGCGGCGCGGCACGCCACCGTCGTGACCATGATCAGGCTCGCCGGTGAGGTGCGGGTCGACGGCGGCCGCACCGTCATCCGGGCCGAGCCGGACTCGGCCGAGGCCGCGGTGCGGCTGCGGCGCGACCTCGCCGACCTCTACGGCCGGATGGACGTCTCCGAGATCGTCGGGTCCGGTGCCGAGCCGCACCGCTACGCGATCCGGATCACGGCGTCGGGCACCGACCTCGCCCGTGAGATGGGCCTGGTCGACCGGCGTGGCGGTCCCGTCATGGGCCTGCCGCCTGCCGTCGTGGCCGGTGGTCCGCCGGTGGCCGCGGCCGTGTGGCGCGGTGCGCTGCTGGCCCGTGGCCGGCTCGCCCGCCCGTCCGGCCGGACCCGGCTGCAGGTGCTGTGCCCCGGTCCCGCGGTGGCGCTGGCGCTGGTCGGCGCGGCCCGCGGGCTCGGCGCGATGGCGATGGTGCAGGAGACGGCCAGCGAGCACCGCGTCGTCGTCCGGGACCCGGACAGCATCGACGCGGTGCTGCGCAGCGCCGGTGCGGCGGGGGTGGCGGGAATGGTCCGCCGCAGCGCCGACGACGACCGCCCGCTGCCGGGGGCCAGCCCGTCGCTGCAGTCGGTGAACGCACGCCGCGCAGCCGCGGCTGCGGCGACCGCGACCGCCCGGACCCGCTGGGCGCTCGGCGTGCTCGGCGAGAGCGCCCCCGACCACCTGCGGGAGGCCGGGCAGCTGCGGGTCGAGCACGCGTCACTCTCGCTGTCCCAGCTGGGCCGGATGGCGGACCCGCCGCTGAGCAAGGACGCCGTGGCGGGCCGCCTGCGCCGGCTCGTGCTGCAGGCCGAGGAGCACCTCGCGGAGACGTGACCGGGGGCGCCCGCACGGTGTCATGTGCTCGTCACCCCGGTCACGGCACACGGGAGGTACGGTCGGGCCGCACCCCGGGGAGACGTGATCGTCCCCGGTGTCGGCGTGCCCGCAAGCGGGGCGCGAACGGCGAGCACCAGTGAAGGCACCAACCTGAGGAGTGACCGATGGCCCGGTCCGAGCCGACCCCGAAGAATCCCGACAAGGGCTATGTGGCGCTCCTCGGCTGGAGCCTGAGTGCGGTCGAGGCCCTCGACCGCTTCGACCGCCGCTACGTCGTCGTCGCCCCTGACTGGGCCGAGGAGTACTGCACCGAGCACGAGATCCCCTACGTGCCGTGGAACTTCGAGCGGCTCAACGACCGCTCGCTGGAGATCGCCGAGACGCTGCAGGAGATGGGCGTCGACGTCGCGATCCCGCTGTTCGAGGAGACCGTCGAGTGGGCCGGGGCGATCAACTCCGTGCTGCTCGACAACCCGCGCCTGTTCGGCCAGGCGATGCTGCTGCGCGACAAGGCCCTGATGAAGCGGCGTGCGCAGCTCGGCGGCATCCGGGTCGGGATCTTCGAGGAGGCCCACGACCGCGAGGACGTGATCCGGTTCCTCAAGCGGGTCAACCAGACCCTGCTCAAGCTCGACGGCGACCCGAACGACCCGATCCACCTGAAGGCGTTCGACAAGGCCGGCTGCCTGGGGCACCGCGTCATCCGGACCCCGGACGAGGTCGACACGATCCCGGACGAGGAGTTCCCCGTCCTGATGGAGTCCCACCTCGACGGGTGGGAGTTCGCCGTCGAGGCCTGGATCCACAACGGCAGGATCAAGTTCCTGAACATCTCCGAGTACGTCACGCTCGGCTACTCGGTGTTCGTGCCGGCCACCCCGGAGCTGGAGAAGTACCGCCCGGCGATCACGGCCCAGATCGAGAAGCTCATCAAGACCTTCGACATCGACTTCGGGTTCATCCACCCCGAGTACTTCGTGACCTCCGACGGCGAGATGTACTTCGGCGAGGTCGCCTACCGGCCGCCGGGCTTCAAGGTCTTCGAGCTGCTCGAGCGCGCCTACGGGTTCAACGCCTACCAGGGCCTCGCCCTGGCGTTCGACCCGAAGACGACCGAGGAGGAGATCGAGGCCTTCTTCCCGAAGGAGGTCGTCGACGCCGACGGCGTCGCCGGCTGCTTCGGCGTCTACCCGCGCCGCCGCGTGGTGTCCGACCTGCGGATCCCCGAGGAGACCGAGGACGACGACTACTACGAGTCGCACGACCTCTCGGCGCCGCTCGAGGAGACCGTCACCAAGCGGACCGCGTTCGGCACCCACTGGGGCCTGCTCTACTTCTTCGGGGAGGACCCGTACCGGATGCGCGACCTTCTCAAGAAGCAGGAAGATCTCGACTTCTACGTCTGAGATCCCCGGGAACGGGCATCCAGGGCGCAGTGAAGCGAACGAGGGAAGTCTTGTGAAACCGACCGCCGACGTCGCGAACGTGGACTCCACGGTGCTGGACAAGCGCCTGGCCTCGCTCGACGACGCCACCACGGCACTCGAGCAGGCCGCGGACTTCGGGAAGACGACGAAGCTGCGCCGGGTGATCGAGCAGCTCCGCCGGGTGCTGTTGCAGCCCGGCGGGGCCGCCGCCGTGCAGGCCCGCGTGCAGCGGCTCGACGAGGCCGGGCTGTTCACCGGCACCGACTGGGCCACCCCGGAGATCCTGGTCCCCGGTTTCGTGGGCCCCGGCCTGCACAGCGGGGACGCCGACACCGTCGTGATGGAGGCGGTGAGCGAGCTGCGGGCGCTGGCGATCGCCAACGGCGAGTACGCCCACCCGTCGCTGTCGGCCGAGGACGCACGCCAGTTCCTGACCCAGGTGCTGGCGATGAACCTGGAGCTGCTGTTCACCCCGCCCAGCGAGGCGGAGCGCGTCCGGGAGGGCCGCACGGCCCAGCTGATCCGGGACCTGTTCCGGCACCTGGCCGACGTGATCGGCTACGACGTCGTGCTGGACAAGCTGGTCGACGAGATCTGGCGGATCCTGCGCCAGCGCCCGATCCAGGTGAACCAGGTCGTCTCGCTGATCACCCGGATCGCTGTGTGGCGGGGCGACCCGAACGTCGATCTGGTGTCCTCCGGGCAGGGCGTCGACCGCCTGATCACCGCACTGTTCGGCACCAGCGAGGCCTCGCGGGACGACCCGGGTCTGGACGTGTTCCGGGCCCGGCTGGAGGCGATGGACAGCGCAGGCCTGCAGTACGAGGCGTCCGGTTTCGCCCGTGCCATGCACGACACCGGGCTGGTCTCGCCGTACCACGCGGAGCTGCTGCAGTTCCTGCGCCACGAGGGCGACTACCTGCTCGCCGAGGCGCTGGGCCTGTCCGACACGGGCAAGAACTGCCTGCTCCGCTTCCGGGACCTGGTGCACCGGCTGATCGAGGAGGCGGTGACCCCGCAGACGGCGCAGTGCATCTACGGCCTGTCGCTGCTGCTCGACCGCGGCATCCTCTACGAGCCGCCGGTCGTTCCGGGCCTGTGGCGGCAGATCTCGCTGGAGCTGTGCCCGTCGGCGCGGGCGCGGCTGATCGAGGCGTTCGGCGACACCCCGCCGCCGGAGGCCCGGCTGCTGGCCGGCGTGCTGTCGATGCTGGGACTGCCGCTGGGTGTCGGCCAGGGCGACAACCCGACCTGCCAGTCGGCGCGGGCACTGTCGATGTGGGCCTACAACGACCCGGACTACCTGCTGCAGATGGTCGCCTGGGCGGCCCGCGACGACGAGATCGTCATGCACTTCGAGGGGCAGCGGATCTCCTCCAACGACAGCCTCAGCGGGGTCGCGACGGCCATGCCGATCGACCTCGACCCGGTGTCGCTGCTGGTCGTCCCGCACCTCGACCGGATCTACGCGGAGATGGGCCGCCGCTGCGCGGACCGTCCGGGCGACCCGCACCGCTGGGTCAACCCGGAGTTCCACGGCTGGTGGGCCGCACGCGGGTTCCGGATCGACGTCGACGTCGAGACGGGCAACCTGATCGACCTCGACGGCTTCCTGCGCGGCTTCTTCGCCGGCTACCACCCGGCCTACAACGGCGGGCAGCCGCTGGTGCATCCGCAGCCCGCGGGCATCGCGGTCACCGACTCCGCCGCCCGCTACATCGGCTGGCATGCGATCACGATCCTGCGGGTCGCACCGGACCCCTCGGACACGATGCGGGTGTACTTCTACAACCCGAACAACGACAGCGGACAGGACTGGGGCGACGGCGTCGTCGTGTCGACGGCGGGCAACGGCGAGCGCTTCGGTGAGGCGTCGCTGCCGTTCGACCAGTTCGCGTCGCGGCTCTACATCTTCCACGTGGACCCGCTGGAGAAGGGTGAGCCGGAGAAGGTCCCGGCGGCCGAGATCGACGAGATCATCGGCTACATCGAGCGCAGCTGGGGTGCCGACCGGCTGCCCGCCGGAGGTCTGCAGGCCGCCGGCCGGCGGTGACCCGGCTGCGCCTCCTCGGAGGTGCCGGGTCGCTGCTGCTCACCGGCGGCGCCTGGGCGCTGTGGGTGCGGCCGTCCGCGGTCGCGCTCGGTGCCGGGGTGGCCGGGCTGGGCCTGGTCGTGCTGGCCTGGGTGCTGCTCGCGCGGGCCGCGCCATCGCCCGGGTGGGCGGGGCGGACCGTCGCGGTCTGGACGGCGCCGCTGCTCGTCGCGCCGCCGCTGTTCAGCCGGGACGCCTGGTCCTACCTCGCGCAGGGCGCGCTGGCGGCGGGCGGCGCCGACCCGCATCGGGTCGGTCCCGCCGGCGGGCTGCCGCCGGACTCCGCCGTGCTGGCTCGGGTCGACGGCCACTGGCGGGACGCGCCGTCGCCGTACGGGCCGGTGACCGACCTCGTGCAACGCGGGATCGCCGCCGTCGCCGGGGACGGCCCGGTCGCCGGGATCGCCGCGTACCGGCTGCTCGCCGTCGTCGCGGTGGTGGCTCTCGGGTGGGCCGTGGTCGCCATGGCCCGGCGGGCCGGAGCACCGGAGGGGACCGCGCTGCTGCTCGCCGCCGGGAACCCGCTGGTGCTGTTCCACCTGGTCGGCGGGGTGCACAACGACGCGCTGATGCTCGCCCCGATGCTGTGCGGGGTCGCGGTCGCGCTGCGCGGCGCGGACCGGGGCTCCCGGCCCGCGACGGTGCTGGGCGTCGTCCTGGTGACGGCCGGGGCGCTGGTGAAGATCCCCGCCGCGGCCGCGTTGGTGGTCCTGGCCGTCGAGCTGGGGCGCCGGCGCGGGCCGCTGCCCGCCGCGGTGCTGGTGGCCGGGCCCGCGGTCGTGACCGGCGCGCTGGTCTCGGCGATCACCGGGACGTCGTGGCTGTGGTCGATGACGACACCCGGACAGGTCGGCAGCTGGATGGCGCCGACGAACTGGCCCGGGTTCGCCGCCGGGCTCGCCGACCCCGCCCTCGTCGAGCCGGGGATCGCGCTCGGGCGCACCGCCGGCCTCGCCGCCGCGGCGGTCGCGGTCGTGGTCGTGCTCGTCGGGCAGTGGCGTGGCCGGTGGGACGCGGTCACCGCCCTCGGCCTGGTGCTCGGGGCGGTCGTCGTCGCCGGGCCGGTGGTGCAGCCCTGGTACCTGCTGTGGGCGGCGACGCCGCTGCTCGTCGCGGTCCCGTCGCGGCTACGGGGCGCGCTCGTCGGGGTCGTGGCGGTGTTCGCCGTGCTGCTCCCGCCGCTGGCCGGGGACCTGTCCGGTGACGTGCCCGGGGCGATCACCGCCTACGTCGTCGCAGCGGCCGCCGTGCTCGCGGTGGCGCTGCTGGTGCGCCGGACGGGGTACGCCGCGCTCGTCCGTCCGGCCTGACCCGGGGCGTCGTGGCTCACCCCGCGTACTCCTGCCGCGAGCGGTGGATCATGCTTGCCTGGTGCCCTCGGACGTGCTGGTGACGCCCCGCTCGGCCCGTATCCGGGCCGCCGCCGGGCCGGTCGCGCTGCGCGTCGCGGCCGCCGCGGCCGCCGGGGTGCTGGTGCACCTGGCCTACCCGCCGCGGACCGTGTGGTGGACCGCCGTCCTCGGGTTCGCGCTGCTGTGGTGGGCCCTGCGCAGCCGGCGCGTCCGGGCCGCCGCCGGGCTCGGCCTGGCCTACGGCCTGGGCTTCGGGTTGCCGCACCTGTGGTGGATCCAGAACTTCCTCGGCCGCGAGTTCGGGCCGTTCCCGTGGGCCGGGCTCGCGCTGGTCATGGCGGTCTACACCGCCGTCGGCTGCGGACTGGTCCCGCTCGTCCGGCGGCTGCCGGGTGCCCCGCTCTGGGCGGCGCTGGTGTTCGTCGGGCAGGAGTGGGTGCAGAGCCGGTTCCCGCTGAACGGCTTCCCGTGGGACCGCGTCGCGTTCGGGCAGGTCGACGGCCCGTTCCTGCCCCTGGCCGCGATCGGCGGGGCCCCGCTGGTGTCCCTGGTGACCGTGGCCGCCGGGTTCTGCCTGGGTTCCCTGCTTCTCGCGCTCGCCGGGGCCCGCGGGCTGCCGCGCGGCGAGCTGCGCCGTGCGGTGCCGGGCGCGGTCGTCCCGCTCGCGCTGGTCGTGCTCGCGGTGCTCGTCGTGCCCGCACCGCCGACGCAGCCGCAGAACGGGACCCGCACCGTCGGCGTCGTGCAGCCGAACGCGCCGGACATCGGCCTGCAGCTGCTCGGAGCCGGACGGGTCCTGCGCGCCAACAGCCTCGCCGAGACTGCGGCGCTGGCCGAGCGGATCCGCACCGGCCAGGTCCCGCGCCCGGACCTCGTCGTGTGGCCGGAGAGCGCCACCCCGACCTACGGCGTCGACCCCACGATCGACGCCGCCGTCGACGCCCTCGGCGTCCCGGTCCTGGTCGGCGCCTACCTCTACAACAGTGACAGCGGCGACGACACCGAGAACGCCGTCGTCACCTGGAATCCCGGCGCTGGCCCGGGCGAGCGCTACGCGAAACAGGAGCTCGTCCCGTTCGCCGAGCGGATCCCGCTGCGGCCGATCGCGAGCCTGGTGACGCCGTACGTCGGGTTGTCCGACCTGCGCGCGGGCGACCGGCCCGGCGTGCTCGACGTCGCGGGGATCCGCACCGCGGTCGGCATCTGCTACGAGGTCGCCTACGACCGGGTGCTGCGCGAGGGCGTCGCCGACGGTGGCCAGGTTCTCGTCGTCCCGACCAACAACGCCTGGTACGGGCCGGGGGAGATGACCTACCAGCAGCTCGGGATGGCCCGGCTGCGTGCGGTGGAGCACGGGCGCGCCGCCGTCGTCGCGGCGCTGAGCGGGGTCAGCGCGGTCGTCCGTCCGGACGGGACGGTCGCGGCGTCGACGGACATGTACACGGCGACGAGCATGGTCGAGCCGGTGCCGCTGCGGACCGACCTGACCGTCGCGACGCGCTGGGGCGGCTGGATCGAGCACGGTCTCGCGGGCGCCGCGGTCCTGGCCGTCGTGGCCGGGGTGCTCGTGCTCCGGCGGGAGCGCCGCCGCAGCTGACCGGTCAGCCGCCGGCGAGCGCGCGGCGCATCACCACACGCGGGAAGCCGCCGGACACCCCGGACGTCGGCGCGGCCAGTGTGAAGCCGGCCGCCTCGAACAACGCGCGGGTGCCCACGTAGGCCATCGTCGGGTCGACCTTCGCGCCGTCGTTGTCGACCGGGTAGCCCTCGACGGCCGGCGCACCCTGCTCACGGGCGTAGCCCACGGCCCCGTCGAGCAGGGCGTGCGTGATGCCGCGCCCCCGGTGACCCGGGCGCACCCGGAAGCACCAGATGGACCAGGCCGGCAGGTCGTCGACGTGCGGGATCGTGCGCGAGCGCGCGAACGGGAGCTCCGAGCGCGGGGCCAGCGCCGCCCAGCCGACCGATGTGCCGTCGGTGTCGTAGGCCAGGACTCCGGGGGCGACGGCGCGCCCGGTCAGCTCCCGGACGTACTCGCCGCGGGCGCGGCCGTGCAGCGACCGCTGGGTGGCGGCGTCGAGCCGGTGGCTCAGACACCAGCACACCGAGGCGTCGGGGTTCCGCTTCGGCCCGAGCAGGGCCGCGACGTCGTCGAACGACGTGGCGGGGCGGACCACGAAGGGCATGCCCGCAGGGTAGAGCCCGGTCGTCGGGGCTCAGTAAGCGTTGGCGTCGAACGGCGAGCGGTGGCCGCACATGGCGGTCTCGCTGCGGTCCGGAACGGGGAGCTCGACGGCGTCCGGGGCGCTTTCCGCGCTGTCCAGGAAGTGTGCCGGAGCGGCGGTGTCGGATGGCGCCGGAGCGGCGGTGTCGGAACGGGGAACGAAAGTGGGACGTGCCGTCCGGCCGGGTGAGTACACGGGCCGGGAATGCAGCTGGGTCCGGATGGGGATACCTCTCGCATCGTCGTCGATGCGTGTGTCGATGAATGTGTCGGGTGGCCGCCGGCGGCGGCGTCCTGGCCGGACGCCGCCACCGCGCGGAACCGGTGCCGTCGACCCAAAGGTCAGAGGGTCACCGAGTCTCGGATGGTCACCGGGACCGAGTTTCAGATGGTGACCGAGGAGGCCTGCGGGCCCTTGGCGCCCTGCGTGACCTCGAAGTCGACGACCTGGTTCTCGGTGAGCTCCCGGTAGCCGGACGAGTCGATCGCCGAGTAGTGGACGAACACGTCGGCGCCGCCGTTCTCGGGGGCGATGAAGCCGAAGCCCTTCTCGGCGTTGAACCACTTCACGGTGCCACGAGTCATGTTTGTTTCTCCTTCGGTGAGGCTGGGACGGAACGGCCACGTCCTGTGGCGGTCCGGGTCAGGGGAATCCGTCAGATGGGATTCCCGGACGGCGGCCGCTTCGGCTACACCAAAGACAGCGAATCCGCCCGCATCATCATCCTGCGAGCGCGCTGTGAAACACGAACTTCAGAACTACGAACTTCAAACCGAAATCGACGGTACAGCACCGGGGTCCGGCGTCCAACAGTCGAGGGGGTCCACCGGTTCGCGGCCCCGCCACAGCGGCCGTGGGGGAGCTCGAAGGCTCCGTGCTGCACGTGGCCGCGCGGCTCGCTGACCAGCCATCGGCTCACCCCGGGGGTCGCGCGGCGCCCTGCCTGCGACCCCCGGAGTGATCCGCGTCACCGAATGGTCAGTGGCGGTCCCGCACGGCGATCGGTGCGCCGGCGAGGTCCTCCTCGTTGCACAGCAGCTTCAGCTCGTAGTAGGCCGCCTCGGAGCGGTCGTCGTAGTCCAGATGGACGGCGATCACGTCGACCGGCTCGCCCAGCCACTGCTGCGTGTCGCGCAGCCAGTGCGCGGCCCGTTCGAGGGCGGTGGGGAGGTCGTTGTCACGGAACTGCACGGGCCGGAAGGGAACGTCCTGGATCCCGTCGAGTTCGTGCTGCGGCCGGGGAAGGCCCTGCGCCAGTCCCGCGTCGTCGAGGTCGAGTGTCACCTGGTTCTCGCTCACGGCCCCCAGGGTACGTGCGTACGCCAGAGGGGTGCACGCACGGCGAAGGCCCTGGCCGGTGGCTCGTGTGAACGAGCCGCTGACCAGGGCCTTCGTGTGTGTCGGGGTGACAGGATTTGAACCTGCGACCTCTTCGTCCCGAACGAAGCGCGCTACCAAGCTGCGCCACACCCCGAGTGACTCGCCAGCCGACCGTCGACCTGGCCTTCCTGCGAGCCGAGGAAAACTCTACCCGACGCCCTCCGACGCGTGCGCGGGGGTTCCCCTGCCGGCGTCGCCGCTGGTGGGGCGTGCGACCAGGGTCAACAGCGACGCCTCGGGCGGGCACGCGAACCGCACCGGGGTGTACGGCGAGGTGCCCAGACCGGCCGAGACGTGCAGCCGGGTGTGGCTGCCCCAGCGGCTCGCGCCGCGGGCCCGGGCCCGGTCGATCCCGCAGTTCGTGACGATCGCGCCGTATCCGGGCAGGCGCAGCTGACCGCCGTGCGTGTGCCCGGCCAGGACGAGGTCGTAGCCATCGGCGGCGAACCCGTCGAGCACCCGCGGCTCGGGGGAGTGGGTCAGGCCGATCCGCAGGTCGACGGCGGGGTCGTAACCGGCGATCCGCGGGTAGCGGTCCAGGTTCAGGTGCGGGTCGTCGACGCCGGAGATCAGGACCGTCCGGCCGCCCGCCTCGACCACCTGGCGGGAGTGGGTGGCGTCGACCCAGCCGTGCTCGCGGAACCCGGCGCGCAGGTCCTCCCACGGCAGCGGCTCGCCGTGGATCCGGCGGGTGTCGCCCCGCCGCAGGTAGCGGGCCGGGTTCTTCGGGGTCGGGCCGTAGTAGTCGTTGCTGCCGAACACGAACGCGCCCGGCCGGTCCAGCAGCGGGCCCAGCGCGCCCAGGACCGATGGCACCGCGTCCGGATGCGCCAGGTTGTCCCCGGTGTCGATCACCAGGTCCGGGTCGAGCCGGTCCAGCGCGGAGATCCAGCGCATCTTGGCGTGCTGGCCCGGGGTGAGGTGGAAGTCGGACAGGTGCAGGATCCGCAGGGGCTCCGCGCCCGGCTCGAGCACCGGCAGCTCCACCTTGCGCAGCGTCCAGTGCCGCCGTTCGATGCCCGCCGCGTATCCCAGGCCTGCGGCTCCGAGGGCGACGGTTCCGGCGGCGAGACGGGCGAGGTTTCCGACGGTGCTCACGCCGTCCAGAGTACGGGCCAGGACTATCGTGGCCAGCCGTGAGCACTCTGAAGGAGCAGTTGCGGACCGACCTGACCGCCGCCATGAAGGCCCGCGACGAACTGGTCCGGACCACCCTGCGGTCGGCGCTGACCGCGATCGGGAACGCCGAGGTCTCCGGGGACGCCGCGAAGGAGCTCTCCGACTCCGAGGTCCGCTCGGTCCTGACCAAGGAGACCAAGCGCCGGGCCGAGTCCGCCGAGGCGTTCGCCGGGGCCGGCCGTACCGAGCAGGCCGAGCGGGAGCGCGCAGAGGGCGAGGTCCTGGCCCGCTACCTGCCCACCCAGCTCTCCGACGACGAGGTGGACGCCCTGGCCGCCGACGCCGTCGCCCAGGTGGCCGCCGAGACCGGCGAGACCCCGGGCATGAAGCAGATGGGGCAGGTCATGAAGAAGGCCAACGCGGCCGCGGCCGGACAGGCCGAGGGTGGCCGCGTCGCCGCCGCGGTGAAGAAGGCGCTCAGCAGCTGAGCCGCCCGCGCGTGGCCCCCGGACGCCGTCCGGGGGCCACGACGCAGGTCAGTTCGTCGGCGTCCGGCGGCTGCGCGAGGACGTGCCGGTCGGCTTCTCGGCCGCGGCACCGGTGCTCTTGGTGCCCGTGCTCTTCGCCCCGGTGCTCTTGGACGCCGTGCTCTTGGACGCCGGGCTCTTCGACGCCGTCGTCTTCTTCGCGGCCGTCGACTTCGACGCCGTGCTCCGGCGCGTCGTCGTCTTCTTGGCCGGAGCCTTGGCCCGGCGCTCGGCGAGCAGCTCCGAGGCCCGCTCGTCGGTGAGCTCCTCGACCGAGTCGCCCTTGCGCAGGCTGGCGTTGGTCTCGCCGTCGGTGACGTAGGGGCCGAACCGGCCGTCCTTGATCACCATCTTCTTGCTGGTCGACGGGTCCTCGCCCAGCTCACGCAGCGGCGGCGCGGCCGCGGCCCGGCCCCGTCCCCGCTGCTTGGGCTGCTTGTAGATCTCCAGCGCCTCCTCGAGGGTCACCGTGAACAGCTGCTCCTCGTCGGTCAGCGACCGCGAGTCGGTGCCCTTCTTCAGGTACGGCCCGTAGCGGCCGTTCTGCGCGGTGATCTCGTCACCGGACTCCGGGTCGGTCCCGACGACGCGCGGCAGCGACAGCAGCCGCAGCGCCTCCTCCAGGGTGATCGTCTCGACCGACATGGTCTTGAACAGCGACCCGGTGCGCGGCTTCGGCTTCGCCGGCTTCTTCTTCGCGCCCTCGGGGACCTCGGGCTCGGGCAGCAGCTCGGTCACGTAGGGGCCGAACCGGCCCTCCTTCGCGACGATCTCGTGCCCGGTCACCGGGTCCGTGCCCAGCTTGCGGCCCTCCTGCGGCACCGAGAACAGCTTCTCGGCGATCTCCTCGGTGAGCTCGTCCGGCGGCAGGTCGTCGGGCAGGTTCGCCCGCTGCGACTCGCCGTCGACGATCCGCTCGAGGTAGGGGCCGTACCGGCCGACGCGCACGACGACGTCGCGGTCCGCGGCGTCGGCGAACATCTTGATCGAGTTGACCGTGCGGGCGTCGATCTCCTCGAGGTTCGACCCGACCAGCTTCTTCAGCCCACCGGCCTTGGCGATCTCCGAGCCGGTGTCGGTCGGGCCGTCGCCCTCGGTGCCGAAGTAGAAGCCGTTGAGCCAGTGGACGCGCGAGTCGTCGCCGTTGGCGATCGAGTCGAGGTCGTCCTCCATGCCGGCGGTGAAGTCGTAGTCGACGAGCTGGCCGAAGTGCTGCTCCATGAGCCCGACGACGGCGAACGCCACCCAGGACGGGACGAGCGCGGAGCCCTTCTTCCAGACGTAGCCGCGGTCGAGGATCGTCTTGATCGTCGACGCGTACGTCGACGGGCGCCCGATCCCCAGCTCCTCCATGACCTTGACCAGGCCGGGCTCGGTGTAGCGGGCCGGCGGGCTGGTCGAGTGGCCGTCCGGGGTCAGCTCGGCGGCGGTCAGCGACTGGCCCTCGGTGAGCTCCGGCAGCCGGGACTCGGCGTCGTCGGCCTGCTCCTTGGAGCCGTCGTCGACGGTCTCGACGTAGGCCTTCAGGAAGCCGGGGAAGGTGATCGTCCGGCCGGACGCGGAGAACACGACCTTCTCACCGGTCGCGGCGGTGCCACCGATGCGCACGCTCACGGTCGTGCCGCGGGCGTCGTTCATCTGGGAGGCGATGGTGCGCTGCCAGATCAGCTCGTAGAGGCGGTAGTCGTCGCCGTCGACCTCGCGGGCGATCGCGCCCGGGGTGCGGAACGACTCGCCCGCGGGGCGGATCGCCTCGTGGGCCTCCTGCGCGTTCTTGACCTTGCGGTTGTACTGGCGCGGCTTGTCGGCGACGTAGGCGTCGCCGTAGAGCTCGCGGGCCTGGGCACGGGCCGCGGTCAGCGCGGTGTCGGACAGGTTCGTCGAGTCCGTCCGCATGTAGGTGATGTAGCCGTTCTCGTACAGCCGCTGCGCGCTGCGCATCGTGCGCTCGGAGGAGAACCGCAGCTTGCGCCCGGCCTCCTGCTGCAGCGTCGACGTCGTGAACGGCGCGTAGGGCTTACGGGTGTAGGGCTTCGAGTCGACCGAGTCGACGTTGAGGTCGCGGTCCTGCAGGCCCTCGGCCAGCCGGCGGGCGTCGGCCTCGTTCAGGACGACGACGCCGGAGTCCTTCTTGAGCTGCCCGAGCGAGTCGAAGTCGCGGCCGGTCGCGACCCGCTGCTCGTCGACCTGCAGCAGCCGGGCGCCGAACGTGCGCGGGGTGGCGTCCGCACCGGCGTCGAGGGTGGCGGCGATGTCCCAGTAGTCCGCGGAGCGGAACGCGATCCGGTCCCGCTCGCGCTGCACGACCAGCCGGGTGACCACGGACTGCACGCGGCCCGCCGAGAGCTTCGGCATGACCTTCTTCCACAGCACCGGCGAGACCTCGTAGCCGTAGAGCCGGTCGAGGATGCGGCGGGTCTCCTGCGCGTCGACGAGGTCCTGGTCCAAGTCGCGGGTGTTCTCCGCGGCCGCTCGGATCGCCGACTCGGTGATCTCGTGGAAGACCATGCGCCGCACCGGGACCTTCGGCTTGAGGGTCTCCAGCAGGTGCCAGGCGATGGCCTCGCCCTCGCGGTCGGGGTCGGTGGCGAGCAGGAGCTCGTCGACCGACTTCAGCGCCTCCTTGAGCTCGGAGACCAGGCTCTTCTTGTCCGGCTGCACCACGTACAGCGGCCAGAACTGGTTGTCGACGTCGACGCCGAGCCGCGCCCAGGACAGCCCCTTGTACTTGGCCGGCACGTCCGCGGCGCCGCGCGGGAGGTCGCGGATGTGGCCGACGGAGGACTCCACGACGTAGTCGTTGCCCAGGTAGGGCTGGATCTTGCGGGCCTTGCTCGGCGACTCGACGATCACCAGGCGGCGGACCGGGCGGCCGGAGGCGTTCGTCGTCGAGGTGGGCTTGCTGGTGTCGCCCCCCGCCGCGGGTGCCGAGTCCGTCGTGCCCGTTGTCGCTGCTGCCACGTGGTCCCTACCTCATCTCTCCGGCTGCGCCGCGCTGCTTGCGACGACCGTGCCGTGCCGGTCTCCGCGGTTCCTGCGCGGAGCGTGCCGGAGTGGTCACGCCGTGCGTTGTCTCCGGCCGACGATCGCACGATCTCACACCGTCGCGGCCGCGTGCCGTGGGTTCGCCCACCGGTGCCGGGCGATGCGACAGAGTAGCCCCGGGTGACACCCGGCAGGTCAGGCGGCTGGTCGACCGCGGACACGCGGCCATTCAGACGGATTCAACGTACGCGGTACGGGCCCTACGAGTTCGGCCAGACGGCCCATCCTGCGGGCTCCGTGGATGCGCAGAGCGGGACCGGGGACACCGTGCTCCCCGGCCACGAGCCTGGCCGGTGGCAGGCCCGCTCGGGTGGCCGCGGCGACCAGCGGTCCGTGCGTCCAGGGGGCGTCGGGGTCGAGGAGCAGCAGGTGACCGCCCCGCAGGTCGGCCCGGCCGGCCGCCAGGACCCACAGGCGCAGGGCCGCGCCGTCGAGCTGGAAGTCCGGCGGGACGCGTTTGCGGCCCTGTCCGTCCGACCAGGTCCGGGCCAGCGGGGCGAGGTCACGGCGGAAGGCGCTGCCCAGCGTCGTGAGGTGGGGCGGTGTCGTGCAGTGGGGCGGTGTCGTGCGGTGGGCCGGTCCGGCGGGCGGTGTCTCGTCCGACGGTGCGATGTCGTCGGCCGTGTCGTCGTGTGCCGCGCCGTCGTGTGCCGCGCCGTCGTGTGCCGCGCCGTCGTGGACAGGGCCGCCGTGGGTAGGGCCGTCGGTGGCCGGGGTCGCGTCGCCGGCGGGTGGGCGGGAGATCGGGGTCCGTGGGGTGGCGGCCCCGGTGTCCTGGCGGGTCAGGGTGACGCCGCGGGCGGCGGCGAGGGCGACCAGGGCGCGCTCGCGGTCGTCGTAGGGCAGCGGGACGTCGAGGCGCGCGGTGTCCCCGGCGCCGAACCGCGCGATCCGCGCCGGGCCGCACAGCAGCCCGGCGAGGTCCGGCAGACCCGCCGGACGGGCCTCCGCGGAGAACAGCGACAACTGCGGCACACGCGCAGCGTAGAACGCATGTTCGACGTGATCCAGTGCGGCTCGCCGAACGGGCGACCCGGGTGCGCCGGGCGGCTCAGCTCGGCTTGGTCAGCTTGTTCAGCTCACCGCACTTCGGCGCGCTCGCGACGGCCTTGTCGAGCCGCGGCGTCGCCCCGAGCTTCTCCAGGCCCTGCGCGGAGCCGATGGTGCGCAGCTTGTCCTCGGCCGAGCGGAGCTTGGCCTGGAAGCCGTTGACGTCGGCGGGGTTCGCGGCGTCGACGTCGGCGCGGGCCTGGCCGATGGTCGTCGAGGTGCGGCTGAGCAGGTCGCCGATCGACTTCTTGAACTCGTCGCCGCCGGTCACCGGCGAGTCACCTGCCGCCTGGAGCTGCTTCTGACCGTCGCCGATCCCACCGGAGAGCTTGCTCAGGTAGTCCGCCAGCCGGCCCTTGATCCCCGGGAGGTCCGCGCCGGAGTAGTCGGGGCGCGCGGTCAGCGGCCGGTAGTAGGACACCAGCGCGCCGCAGACCTTGTCGCTCCAGGCCACGGGGTCGGAGCCGACACCGCTGGTCGGGCGCGGAGCGGGGTCCGGTGCGGCCGTGCCGACCACGGTCGTCGAGCAGCCGGCGGCGAGGAACGCGGCGGCCAGGGTCGGCAGCAGGACCCGGGCGGCGCGTCCCGGTCGGGGGGTGGCCATGGGCGGGGCTCCAGGCGGTTCGGGGGCGCCGCAGCGGGGGAGCTCGCGGGCGCCGAGGGGCAACGATCCTGGGTCGACCGTAAGCCGTGTGCGCAGGTCAGGTGCCGCCGCCCTCCGCGACTGGTCCGTTCGGGGTAATGACGATCATGCAAGTCGCCGGGGCGGGGGAACGGGCGGCGGAGCGGAGGGAGACGGGCGCCGACGAACGGGTGGGTGCGGACCCGGGTGGGCCGCCCGACCCCTCGGTCGGGCGGCCCGGTCGGTGCGGTGGGGTGCTCAGCCCACCGAGCTCTCCGCGGGGGCGTCGGTGATCGCCGACGTCCGGCGCTTGGACACCACGATCGCGGCCGCGATGACCAGGACGGCCACGATCGCGATCAGGACCCGCACGGTCGGGTTCGTCCCCGGCGTCGACAGCAGGACGACAGCCGGTGCGATCAGCACCGAGACCAGGTTCATGACCTTGATCAGCGGGTTGATGGCCGGACCGGCGGTGTCCTTGAACGGGTCGCCGACGGTGTCGCCGATGATCGTCGCCTCGTGCGCGTCGGAGCCCTTGCCGCCGTGGTTGCCGTCCTCGACGAGCTTCTTCGCGTTGTCCCAGGCACCGCCGGAGTTCGCGAGGAAGATCGCCATCAGGGTCCCGGACGCGATCGCCCCGGCCAGGTAGCCCGCCAGCGGTCCCACGCCGAGGCCGAATCCGACCGCGATCGGCGCGAAGATCGCCAGCAGGCCCGGGGTGGCCAGCTCGCGCAGCGAGTCCCGGGTGCAGATGTCGACGACGCGGCCGTACTCCGGGCGCTCGGTGTGGTTCATGATCCCGGGCTTCTCGGCGAACTGGCGGCGCACCTCGTAGACGACCGCACCCGCCGCGCGGGTCACGGCGTTGATCGCCAGGCCGGAGAACATGAACACGACCGCGGCGCCGATCACCACGCCGACCAGGGTGTTCGGGCTGAACACCTCGTAGGCGAACGCGGTGCCGGCGTCCTGCAGCGGGACCCCGGCACTCGCCAGCGCCTGGTTGATCGCGTCGCGGTAGGAGCCGAACAGCGCGGTCGCGGCCAGCACCGCGGTGGCGATCGCGATGCCCTTGGTGATCGCCTTCGTGGTGTTCCCGACCGCGTCGAGCTCGGTGAGGATGTCGACGCCGTCGCCCTCGACGTCGCCGGACATCTCCGCGATGCCCTGCGCGTTGTCCGAGACCGGGCCGAACGTGTCCATCGCGACGATGACGCCGACCGTGGTGAGCAGGCCGGTGCCGGCCAGGGCGACCGCGAACAGCGAGACGACGATCGAACCGGACAGCAGGAACGCCCCGTAGACGGCCGCGGAGATGACGATCGCGGTGTAGACGGCCGACTCGAAGCCGATCGAGATGCCGGACAGGATGACCGTCGCCGAGCCGGTCAGCGAGGACTTCCCGACGTCCTTGACCGGAGTGTCCTCGGTGCCGGTGTAGTAGCCGGTCAGCTTGAGGATGACCACGGCCAGCGCGATGCCGATGACGACGGCGACCGAGGCCACGATCCGTGGGTCGCCCGCCAGGCCGGGCACCGACGCGTCGCCGGGGGTGGTCAGGCCGGCGAAGCTGCCGGGCAGGTACACGACCGCCGCGATGATCGAGAGGATCCCGGCGAAGGCGGCGGAGAGGTAGAAGCTGCGGTTGATCGCGCGCAGCGTGTTCTCCCCGGCCCGGGCCTTGGTCAGGTAGACGCCGAGGATGGCGGTGACGACGCCGATCGCGGGCACGATCAGCGGGAACAGCAGGCCCTCCAGGCCGAACGCCGCGGTGCCGAGGATCAGCGCGGCGACCAGGGTGACGGCGTAGGACTCGAAGAGGTCGGCGGCCATGCCGGCGCAGTCACCGACGTTGTCGCCCACGTTGTCGGCGATAGTGGCCGCGTTGCGGGGGTCGTCCTCGGGAATGCCCTGCTCGACCTTGCCGACCAGGTCGGCGCCCACGTCGGCGGCCTTGGTGAAGATGCCGCCGCCGACCCGCATGAACATCGCCAGCAGCGCCGCGCCGAAGCCGAAGCCCTCCAGGACGCGGGGGGCCTGGCCCGCGTAGACGAGGACGACGACCGCGGCACCGAGCAGGCCGAGGCCGACGGTGAACATGCCGACGACGCCCCCGGTGCGGAACGCGATCCGGGTCGCCTTCTCCCGGCCACCGGGCTCGCGGGCCGCGGAGGCGACCCGGATGTTGGCCCGGGTGGCGAGCCACATGCCCAGGTAGCCGATGACCGCGGAGAACACCGCCCCGACCACGAAGAAGATCGACCGGCCGATCCGCTCGGCCAGGTCGTCGGCCGGCAGGGCGAACAGCAGGACGAACACGACGACCGCGAAGATGCCGAGGGTGCGGAACTGCCTGCTGAGGTAGGCCTGCGCCCCCTCCTGGACCGCCTGGCCGATCTCGCGCATCGAGGCCGTGCCCTCGTCGTTGGCGAGGACCTCCTTGAGCAGCAGGCCGCCGACGACCAGGGCGACGAGCGCGACCACCGCGACCACGACGACCACGACGAGATCACCCGCTCCGAGTTCGAGGCCTCGGGCGAGGCTCGTGGTGGGCTGGGACATCGGTCCTCCCGGTTCATCAGGAACGCGACTAGGTCCATCGGGACGAAGGGGGCATCGCCCACGGTGCCTCCGCCGTCGACGACGTCACTGGCGTCGACTGGGCCCAGGACGGACGCGACCGCTCCGGGCACGTGCAATGTGTCCGAGTGTGACGGACCGCTCACTGCGAGCGCGATCACAATCATTGCCGAACTTCGCAGCGTGATCAACGCCACATTCAGGTGTCCGAGTTGCCCTGTGGCCCGCCACCCGTGCGGCGGAGCTGTCGGTGGGGTGTGTGACTCTGGCTCCTCGTGGGAGCAGGTCGGGGTTCGCGGATGCAGGTGGCGGGGGACCGGCGTGGCCCGGACCTGCTGCGCCGCGTGCTCGCCGGATCCGACGTCGAGCCGTCCGTGGTCGAGGAGAAGCTCGCCGCGCCGCTGCCGGACGCCGGCGGTGCCGCCCCGCCGCCCGAGCCCGGGGTCGAGGACCCGCTGCGTCACGTGGTGCGGATCCCGCCGCGGGAGGGCCGGACCGCCGAGTGGCCGTCGTGGACCCCGCCGGAGCTGCGGGCGGCGTTCGCCGCGCGCGGCATCGAGCGGCCGTGGGCGCACCAGGCCGAGGGCGCCTCGCTGGTGCACGACGGCGCCGACGTCGTCGTCGCGACCGGGACGGCGTCGGGCAAGTCGCTGGTCTACCAGCTGCCGGTGCTGACCGGGCTCCTCGAGGACCCGCGGGCCACCGCGCTGTACCTGGCTCCGACCAAGGCCCTGGCCGCCGACCAGCTCCGCGCCCTCGACGGGCTCGCCCCCGAGGGGGTGCGGCCGGCGTCGTTCGACGGGGACACTCCGATGGAGGAGCGGGACTGGGTGCGTCGGCACTGCCGCTGGATGTTCTCCAACCCGGACATGCTGCACCGCTCGCTGCTGCCGCGGCACGGGCGCTGGGGGACCTTCCTGCGGCGGCTGCGCTACGTCGTGGTCGACGAGTGCCACACCTACCGCGGGGTGTTCGGCTCGCACGTCGCGCTGCTGCTGCGCCGGCTGCTGCGGGTCGCCGCCCGCTACGGCGCGCACCCGACGGTCGTGCTCGCGTCGGCGACCGTCGCGACGCCGGGGGAGTTCGCGTCCCGGCTGACCGGGCGCGACGTCGTCGCGGTGACCGAGGACGGGTCCCCGCACGCCGGCCGGACCGTCGCGTTCTGGGAGCCGCCACTGCTCACCGGCATCACCGACGACGGCGGCGCCCCCGTCCGCCGGTCGGCCGGTGGCGAGGCGGCGCGGATGCTCGCCGACCTGGTGCTGGAGGACGCCCGGACGCTGGCGTTCGTCCGGTCCCGGCACGGGGCGGAGCTGACCGCGCTGAGCGCGCGGCGCCGGCTCGCCGAGGTCGCCCCGGAGCTCGCCGACCGGATCGCGTCCTACCGCGGCGGCTACCTGCCCGAGGAACGGCGGGCGCTGGAGGCGTCGCTGATGTCCGGCGAGCTGCTGGGCGTCGCGACGACCAACGCGCTCGAGCTCGGCGTCGACATCTCCGGGCTCGACGCCGTGGTGCTCGCCGGGTTCCCCGGCACCCGGGCGTCGTTCTGGCAGCAGGCCGGACGCGCCGGGCGGGCCTCCGACGAGGCACTCGTCGTGCTCGTCGCCCGGGACGACCCGCTGGACACCTACCTGGTGCACCACCCGTCGTCGCTGCTCGGGGCGCCGGTGGAGAGCTGCGTGCTCAACCCGGTCAACCCCTACGTGCTGGCCCCGCAGCTCGCCTGCGCCGCCGCGGAGCTGCCGCTGACCGAGGACGACGTCGCGTCGGTGTTCGGTGGGGCGCCCGCGGTGGAGGTGCTCGACGCGCTGGTCGAGGAGGGGGTGCTCCGGCGCCGCCCGCACGGCTGGTTCTGGCCGGACACCGGCGAGGCCCCCGCGGCCCAGGTCGACATCCGCGGCTCCGGGCTCGGGCAGGTCGCCGTGGTCGAGGCCGCGACCGGGCGGATGCTCGGCACCGTCGACGGCGGCGCGGCGCCGGGCAATGTGCATCCGGGTGCGGTGTATCTGCACCGCGGTGAGGGCTACATCGTCGACGAGCTGGACCTCGACCAGGGGCTCGCGCTGGTGCACCCGGAGGACCCGGACTGGCGGACCGAGGCGCAGTCGGTGTCGGACGTGTCGGTGCTCGCCGTGCGCACCGCACGCCGGTACGGGCCGGTCCAGGTCTGCTTCGGCGACACCACGGTCACCTCGCAGGTCGTCGCCTACCGGCGCCGGACAGCGGAGGGGACCGTGCTCGACCAGACCCCGCTCGACCTGCCCGAGCAGAGCCTCGACACCCGCTCGGTCTGGTACACGATCGACCCCGAGGCGCTGGCGGCCGCCGGGGTGGACGACGCCCGGCTGCCGGGAGCGCTGCACGCCGCCGAGCACGCGGCCATCGGGCTGCTGCCACTGTTCGCGATCTGCGACCGCTGGGACATCGGCGGGCTGTCCACGGCGCTGCACCCGGACACCGGGCTGCCGACGGTGTTCGTGCACGACGGGCACCCCGGTGGTGCGGGGCTCGCCGAGCGCGGCCACGAGGTGCTCGACCGGTGGCTGCGGGCGACCCGCGACGCGGTGCGCGACTGCGAGTGCCGCACCGGCTGCCCGTCGTGCGTCCAGTCGCCCAAGTGCGGCAACGGCAACAACCCGCTGGACAAGACGGGTGCGGTGCAGGTGCTCGACCTGGTGCTGGCGGCGCTGGACCGGCCGGAGGAGCCGTAGCGCGAAGGCCGGTGGAAGGTGCGCCGGGAACGGAGCCCGGCCCGGACCGGGAATCCGAGCCGGGCGCCGCCGGCCCACCCTCGGGGGGTAGGCGGGCCGGCGGCGACCACGGTGCGACGGAGCCGGACGGGGGCGCTTTCGCGCTCCGGCCTCGCCGCGATCTGGGGAGCGTGGTCCTTCTGTCCGGGCCGGGCACCGCCCGGCCCCGCGACGACATCCAGTAGGCCCGAGTGCGCACGCCGTGACCAGTCCTGCGCCCCCGGATGTCGGTGATCGGTGTAACGGCGACGACGAATCGCATGTCACTACCGTCGTAAGAGTGGGCACGACGTGATCCACGCGTGTCACCGGATTCGCCATCCGTTCATCCGGATCGACTGACCGTTCGTCGTGATCGTGGGCACGGTGTCCTCCCTCTGTCAGCGCTCTCCCCGTGTCAGCGCGGTGCGGGGCCGGTTGCCGGGTCGTCCGCCGGGGCAGGTCCGGCGCGGGCGCGCGCGGTCGCCGGCTCGTGGACCGGGAGCAGTCCGGTCCACGATGTACGGGTCTCGACCAGTGCGTCCCAGCCGTCGAGCCGGCAGGACACGAGCTCGGCCCCGTTCCGCCGGACGACGTCGAGCGCCACCGCGCAGGCCGGTCCGGTCCCGTCCACCGAGTGACCCGCGGCGGCGAGCGCCGACAGGTCCGCCGCGGCCGCCGCCACGTGCCGGGAGCGGACGGCAGAGGCGAGGTCGACGCCGGCTGCCCCGGTCAGCAGCAGGACGGCGGCCGCGGTCGCCGCCCAGACCGACGCGACACCGCGGTCACCACGTGGGTCCGGCCGGGGTCGTGGGTCCGGCCGGGGTCCGGCCCCGGGGGTCACGGCGGACCGTCCCCACCCGGACCCGGACCCGGACCCGGGCTCGGTCCCGGGCCCGGCACCGCTGCGGCGGGCGCCGGTGCCGTGAGCGCGTCCGGCAGGTCGCCGCCGGGTGCCTCGCCCGCGTCGCCTCCGTCGCCCCCGTCGTTCGGTCCCGCGACGCTGTCAGGTCCCGCGACGCTGCCCGGCCCCGCGACGCCACCCGCGGCGGCCGCGGCACCGCCGGACGGCGCGGCCGTGCCCGCTGCCGTCAGCCCGGGTTCGGCGACCGCGGTCGCCGAACCGCCGATGCCCACCGGCAGCGGCCCGGCCGGATGCGCCGTCACGGTCGCGACGACCAGCTCGCCGTCGAAGCGCAGCTCGGTCGTCGCACCGGACGGCGCCAGCGCCGCCGCCGCGGTGCGCCCGCGGTCGGCGTCGCCGCGGGCGGCGTGCCGGACCAGCTCGCGGGCCGCGTCGGAGCAGCGGACCCCGGCCGACACTGCGGCCACCGCCGCGACGGCGAGGGCGGTCGTCAGCACCAGCGTGCCGAGCGCCATCGCCGCCTCGACGGTGACCGCGCCGGCGTCACCGTGCGGGTCGTACGGCCGGTCAGAACGTCGTACCGAGCGCACGCTTGACGATCCCGGTGAGGGCCTCGACGACCTCGCCGCCGCTGATGACGGCGTAGAGCAGGGCGGCGAAGGCGGCCGCGGCGACGGTGCCGATGGCGTACTCGACGGTGGACATGCCCTCGTCGTCGAGGGCGAGTGCGGTCAGCCGGGCCCGGATCGGGGTCGACGTGGTCATGGGTTCCTCCTCGGTCGTGGGGCCGCACGGTGCGGCCCCGTGGGATCGCCCGGTGCTCACCACCGGGCGATCACCTGCCCGGCGAGCCCGATCACGACCGGCACGATGCCGAGGACCAGGAAGGCGGGCAGGAAGCAGAGCCCCAGCGGGGCGGTGATGCGGACGGCCGCACGCTGCGCGTGCTCCTCCGCGCGATCGGTCAGCTCCGAGCGCAGCCGGGCGGCCTCGGCCCGGGCCGCCCGGCCGAGTGCGGCGCCGGTGCCGGCCGAGCGGCCCGTGGCCCGGGCGAACCCGGCGAGGTCGGCATCGCCGGACGCGGTCGCCCACGCCTGCCCCGGATCGGCGCCCAGCGCGAGCAGCCCGGAGATCCGGCGCAACGCGTGGCCCGCGGATCCGGGCAGCCGCCGGGCCGCCGCGGACACCGCGTCGGGCACGGTCAGCCCGGCCGTCAGACAGGTCGCCAGCAGATCCCAGGCGGCCGCGAGGTCACCGGCACCCGCCGCGCGGGGCCGCGGGGCGGACGCGCGGTGCAGCGCGATCGCCGCGCCCGCCCCGGCGAGTGCCCCGAGCACCGTGCCGGTCCCGCCGCCGACGACCCAGCCCAGCGCCGCGCCGGCGGGGACGAGCAGCGCGAGCACGGCGACCCGCGGTCCTGCCGGCTCCGGCGCGGGTACGGCGGGGGTGAGCCCGCGCAACCGGATCGCGGCAGGCCGCCCGCCACCGGCCAGCACGGCCGCGGCGAGCAGCACCAGCGCGGGCGCGCCCAGCGGTGGCACCAGGTCCGGCGCGACCACCCCGACGGCGCTCACGACGGCGCCCGGAACGGCGCCCACGACCGTCACGACGGCGCTCACGACGGCACCGCCCCGCGCAGGATGCGGTCGCTCCACAGTGCACCGGCACCGGTCAGCCCCACCCCGACGACGAGCAGCGCGGGCCCGAGCAGGCCCTCCCGCAGCACGGCCAGCGGCGAGATCCCCATGAGCTGGCCGAGCCCGATCCCGGCCAGCGGCAGCGCCGTCAGCACTGCGGCCGTCGCACGTGGACCGGCGAGCTGGGCGCGGACCCGGGCGCCGTGCGCGAGTCGCCACCGGATGTCGTCGCCGACCCCGGCGAGCAGGTCGGCCAGCGGTGCCCCGTGCCGGTCGGCCAGCTCCCAGGCGGCCGCGACCCGTTCGACGTCGGCGGCACCGTCGCGGCCGGCGGGTGCGGCCCGGCGCAGCGCGTCGGGCACCGGTTCGCCGATCCGGGCGGCCGCCGAGGCCGGTGCGAGCAGGTCGCGGACCAGCGGCCCGTCGTGCTCGGTCCCGGCCAGCGCCGCAGCCGGGTGGGCTCCGGTGCGCAGCTCGTCGGTGATCCGGGTGAGCGCGTCGGCCAGCTCGGCCGCGGCGTGCCCGGCGCGTTCGGCCTCCTGGTGTGCGGCCCGCCTGCGGCGGACCACGGCGGTCACCGCGACGGCGCAGATCGCACCACCGGGCCCCAGCACGACCCATCCGGCGGCTGCGGCGCCGCCGTACAGCAGGGGAGCGCTCGGGGCGATCCGCCGGCTTCCGCGCGCCGCCTGCGCGAGACCGCGCAGCCGGGCGGCGCCCGGCCGCCCGGCGGCGACGAACACCGCCGCACCGAGCAGCAGCAGGGCGGCGGCCGCCCGCACCGTCACGACGCTCAGCACGGCGGCCGCACCCCGCGCTCGCCCAGCAGCTCCGCGAGCGCCGCGTGCCCGGGCCCCGCGCCGCCCTCGCGGCTCCAGGCGGTGTCGACGTGCAGCCCGGTGTCGTCGCGGCGCAGCACCCCGATCTCGGCCAGCACCCGCCCGGCCGGGGTGCGGCGCATCTGCAGCACGACCTGCACGGCGGCGGCCAGCTGCCCGTCGAGTGCCGACGGCGACATCCCGCCCAGCCCGGCGAGTGCCCGCATCCGGGCGGGGATCTCGCGCACGGAGTTGGCGTGCACGGTGCAGGCGCCACCTTCGTGACCGGTGTTCAGCGCGGCCAGGAGGTCGCAGACCTCGGCCCCTCGAACCTCACCGACGACGAGCCGGTCCGGCCGCATCCGCAGTGCCTGCCGCACGAGCTCGCGCAGCGGCACCCCGCCCGCGCCCTCGATGTTCGGCGGCCGCGCGACGAGCCGGACGACGTGCGGGTGCCGCGGGCGCAGCTCCTCGGCGTCCTCGACGGTGACCACCCGGTCGGCCGGGTCGACGGTGCCCAGCAGCGCATTCATCAAGGTGGTCTTGCCTGCGCCGGTACCCCCGGCGATCAGCATCGCCAGCCGGGCTGCGACCACGGCGCGCAGCAGCACCTCGCCGTGCGCGTCGAGTGTCCCGCTGCGCCGCAGCGTGTCCAGGTCGTGGTGTGCGGGCTGCAGCACCCGCAGCGAGATCGCGGTCCCCGCAGCGGAGACCGGTGGCAGCACCGCGTGCAGCCGCACCCCGGCCTCGGCCAGCCAGCCGTCGACACACGGGCTCGCGTCGTCGAGGCGGCGGCCCGCGGCGAGCGCCAGGCGCTGCGCGAGCCGCCGCACCGCGGCCTCGTCGGGGAAGGTGACGGCGGCGCGCCGCAGCCCGTCGCCGCGGTCGGTCCAGACGGCGTCGGGTGCGGTGACCAGGACGTCGGTCGTGCGCGGGTCGCGCAGCAGCGCGTCCAGCGGGCCGGCGCCGGTGAACTCCTGACGCAGCGTCCGCAGCGCGGCCAGGACGTCGAGGTCCGAGGCCACGCCACCGGTCTCCGCCCGCACCGCCGCGGCGACGGCGGCCGGCCCGGTCCCGGCACCGGTGTCGGCCAGCCGGGCCCGCACCCGCTCCACCAGCGGCACCGACCCGCTCACGGTGTCACCCCGGCCATCCCGGTCACCCCGGCCGCGGCGGTGCCGCGCAGCCGGTCGCGCAGCACGGCCGCGGCCGACGCCAGCGGTCCGCGCCCGGACCCCGGGACCCGGCCGCGCTCCACCGCTCCGGCGAGGTCGCGCTCCGGTCGCATCGCGTGCAGCAGCGGCAGGCCCAGCGATCCCGCGACCTCGGCCGGGGTGATCCCGCCCGGGGAGGGCCCGCGCACGACGAGCTCGACGACGCGGGCGTGCTCGGCCAGCACGTCGGCGACCCGCCCGGCTGCGGCACACGCGCGCAGCGCACCGGGCACCACGAGCACGGTCAGGTCCGCCGCGGCGACCGCGGCCAGCGCCGCGTCGGTGGGGTAGCGGGGGACGTCGCAGACCACGAGGTCCCCGGCCCGGCGCCCCGCGTCGAGCACGGCGGTCACCGCCGTCGGGTCGGGGCCGTGGGCGGACCTGGCACAGGCCAGCACCGACATCCTGGTCCGGGCCGCGGGTACCTGCGGCAGCGCCGCGTGCAGCGCCGCGGCCCGCACCCGGCCGTCGCCGACACCGATGTCCGGCCAGCGCAGCCCGCCCGACTCCTCGATCCCGGCGAGCAGGTCCAGGCCGCCGCCGAGCGGGTCGCAGTCGACGAGCAACGAGCCGATGCCGTCCCGCGCGGCGACGACGGCGGTGGCCGCGGCCAGCACCGACGCCCCCGCCCCACCGCACCCGCCGACGACGGCGAGCACCCGCCCGGCCCGGCCCGCTCCGGCCGCGTGCTCCCGGGCGTCGGCGAGGAATCCCGACAGCGAGGCCTCACCGCGGGGCAGCTCCACGACCCGGTCGGCGCCGAGCGCCACCGCGACCCGCCAGTCCTCCCCGGCGGGCTCGTCGCCGACCGCGATCACCACCCCGGCGCGCCGCCCGAACCCGGCCCGCAGGCAGCGGTCGGCCCCGGCCCGGTCGAGCAGCACGGCCGGTGCACGGGACCAGGCCCGGCGGGCGTCGGCGGCGTCGGCCGCGCGCAGCGCCTCCATGTCGGCCGCGGCGGCGAGCCGCAGCAACGCGTCGAGCAGGTCCGGGTCGTCGGCCACGACCAGACACCGCCGGTCCTCGGTAGGCGTGCGGTCCGGGGCGGAGCCCTGCCCGCCGCCGGGATGCCGGTCGTCCATCACTGCGCTCCCCACCGCCCGCGGAGTGCGGGCCCGGATCGAGCGTGCGGCCGGACCGGCAGCCTGGAGTCGCCGATCGCGCCGTTGTGGAGAACCGGGACGGCTGTGGACAACCACGTCGGCGTCCGGCTCAGCGTCGCGGCGGACGAATGGGGGATCACCGTCGGGCGAACGGGAGATGAACGCGGGACCGCTGCCGGGCCCGGACATGGGACGGCCCCCGCCAGGGGGGATTGGCGGGGGCCGTCGGGCGGTTCAGCCCCGGGGGGTCGAGCTGAACCTGCTCGGACCAAGTCCGAGCGCACCCAACTGTAGCTGTAATACGACCGTCACGCCCACATCTCCGCCGGAACTGCGCCGACCGGTTGAGCACATCTTCGTCACGCACGTGCAGGTGATCGTGTGCGGAGGGTGGCGACCGGCGGTCGCGGCACAATGACCGGTGACGCGCAGGTGGTCCGGTGACGCCGGTGATCACAGCGGGTCGCGTGCCGTGGGCGGGGGAGCCGGTGGGACGGGCGGTCCCGGCGGGCCGACCGGGTGACTCCGGTCTCTGGCACGCTCGACGGCGTGTCCGACGCTCCCGCCGCCTCCCGTGCCCCGGCCGTCGTCTTCCTCGACTTGGACAACACGCTGATCGCCGGGTCCAGCGCGTTCGCGTTCGCGCGCCCGTTCGCGGCCGAGGGGTTGATCGACCGCCGCACCGCGGTGCAGGCGGTGTGGACGCAGCTGCAGCTGATGTTCTCCGGTGCGGACGCGTCCACGATGGACAGGCTGCGCCGGCGGATGACGCTGGTGGTTCAGGGGTGGGAGGTCGCCCGGGTCCGGGCCGTGGTCGAGGCGACGCTGCGCGAGGTCGTGGAGCCGCTCGTGTACCCGGAGGCGGTCGCGACGATCGAGCGGCTGCGGGCCTCGGGCAGCGAGCTCGTCCTGCTCTCGGCGTCGGGCACCGAGGTCGTCGAGCCGATCGCGCGGCTGCTCGGCATCGACCGGGTCCGCGCGACCCGGATGCGCATCGACGACGGCCGCTACGGCGGCGAGATCGAGTTCTACTGCTACGGCGAGGGCAAGGCCGCCGCCGCCCGGGAGATCGCCGCGGAGCTCGGCGTCGACCTCGCCGACTGCGCCGCGTACTCGGACTCGATCACCGACCTCCCGCTGCTCGACGTCGTCGGCGCACCCCACGTGGTCAACCCCGACCGCGAGCTGCGCACCGTCGCGCGGGAGCGCGGCTGGCCGATGCTGACGTTCGTGCGGCCGTCCTCGCGCCGGGACCGGCTGTTCCGGCTGCGCGACCGCCTCACCGACCGCGCCGCGGCACGCTCCGGCAGCCGCTCGGCCTGACCGCCCTGCCGAGCACTGCCCGGCCGGGCTGCCGAGCACTGCCCGGCCACCTCACCGACCACCGGCCGGGCCGGTCGTCGCCCGGCCCGGCAACCGCCGGACGACTGCACCACCGCAGCCGATCGGGTCAACCACCCTCGTCACCCACCGCTGCTGAACCGGTGCACCTGCCCGCGAGGGTTGCCTGCGTCACACGAACCGGACCAGGATCGGATCCGCGGTCCCCGGTCAGGCCAGAGGCGGTTCGGAGGAGAAGAGCCCGTCTCCCCCGGCCGGGCGCCGCACGCGAGATCCGAGCACTTCCACGCCGAGCACGCCGCGGGAGGCATGTCGTCGTGGGCCTGCGCCACCGGGACGCCGGGCGCCTAGGCCACCGTGACACGACACGTAGTGCACGCCAGGAAGCCGGAACCCGCGTCAGGCCGGGCGGTACCCCGAGCACGGGGTGCCGCCCGGCTTTCGCATGTGGACGGTCGGTCGCGGAACGGTGGGAACGGCGTGGCCTCAGCCCGACTGCGCCGCCGCGATCGACAGCCCCTCGCGGCCACCGGCCTCCCACTCCGTGCAGCAGTGGGTGATCCAGCGGGCCAGCCCCTCCGGCGTCCCGGTCGCGAAGGCCGCGGCGGCCTCTCGGTAGGCGGCCTGCCTGCGCAGGAACCCCACCTCCGGTACGCAGAGCCCGCGCGGGTCCAGGCCGGAGGACATCGCGGTCAGCCGGGCCGCGGCCCGCGCCACGACGCCGTCGGCGGTGCCGAACGGGCGCAGCGTCAGCAACTCGCCGTGCACCACCGCGACGAGCACCGGTGCGGGCACCGAGGTGGCGCCGCCGAGCAGGTCGGCCAGCAGCGACAGCCGCGACGACGCCTCCTGCAGCGGCCGCCCGAGCCGGGCCTCGTGCTCCTCGGCGGGCACCAGGTCCGACGCGGCCAGCACGTGCAGCCGGGCCAGCCCCTGCAGCGGCGCCCGCCCCCAGGTGTCCAGCAGCTTCGCGCGCTCGTCGGCGATCCGGACGGCCCCGGCCAGTACCGGGTCGGAGACGTGGTCGGCGGTCGCCGGGGTGAGCGGGGCCCCGTCGATCCCGGCGGAGGCCCGGGCAGCGCGCAGTGCGGCCTCCGCGGCGGTCGCGGGCCAGCCGCGCCGGTTCACCGGCTGGTTGTGCACCTCGGTCGCCGCGTCACGGGCGCGGGCCACCGCCTCGGGCACCCCGGGCAGCGCGGCGAGCGGGGCGAGGGGGTCGGACGAGGAGGTGATCACTGACGCATTCTCCCAACCCGGGGGTGCGCGCCGTGCGCCGCCGTCCCGACCTGCGCCGACGGTCAGGTGCGCACGTGTGGAGAGCGTCCGGCCCGTCCCTACAGACGGTGCGTTTTCCCGCGCGTTTCACTAGCGTCTGTCCGCACACGTGCGCGCACTGCGCGTACGTCCTGCGGCCGTTGGCAGGCCCGCTGTGAACGACTTGTCGAGGAGGACACGAGGACGATGGCCGAGTCCGAGAAGAGCAACTCCGCGCTGAGCGCACTGTCCACCGAGAGCCGGTCGTTCCCGCCGCCGGAGCAGTTCGCCGCACAGGCGAAGGCCACCGCGGACTGGTACGAGCGCGCCGACGCCGACCGGGAGGGTTTCTGGGCCGAGCAGGCCGACCGCCTGGACTGGTCGACGAAGTGGGACCGCGTCCTGGACTGGGACGACGCCCCGTTCGCGAAGTGGTTCACCGGTGGCGAGCTGAACGTCGCCTACAACTGCGCCGACCGCCACGTCGACGCCGGCAACGGCGACCGCGTCGCCATCCACTGGGAGGGCGAGCCCGGCGACAGCCGGGACATCACCTACGCCGACCTCAAGCGTGAGGTCTCCAAGACCGCGAACGCGCTCGAGGACCTGGGCGTCGGGAAGGGCGACCGCGTCGCCATCCAGCTCCCGATGATCCCCGAGGCGATCTTCTCGATGCTGGCCTGTGCCCGGCTGGGTGCGCTGCACAGCGTCGTGTTCGGCGGGTTCTCCCCGGGCGCGCTGAAGGCGCGCATCGAGGACGCCGAGGCCAAGGTGCTGATCACCAGCGACGGCCAGTACCGCCGCGGCAAGCCGGCGCCGATGAAGGAGAACACCGACCAGGCCGTCGAGGGCACGACGATCGAGAAGGTCCTCGTCGTCAAGCGCACCGGGACCGAGGTCCCCTGGACCGATGGCCGCGACCTCTGGTGGGGCGACGTCGTCGACGCCGCGTCGGAGGAGCACACCCCGCAGGCGTTCGAGGCCGAGCACCCGCTGTTCATCCTCTACACCTCGGGCACCACCGGGAAGCCGAAGGGCATCCTGCACACCTCGGGCGGCTACCTGACCCAGGCCGCCTACACCCACGACGCCGTGTTCGACCACACGCCGGGCGAGGACGTGTACTGGTGCACCGCCGACATCGGCTGGATCACCGGGCACACCTACATCGTCTACGGCCCGCTGGCCAACGGCGCGACCCAGATCGTCTACGAGGGCACGCCGAACACCCCGCACGAGGGCCGGCACTGGGAGATCGTCCAGAAGTACGGCGTCTCGGTGTACTACACCGCCCCGACGCTGATCCGGACGTTCATGAAGTGGGGCGAGGACATCCCCGCGAAGTACGACCTGTCCTCGCTGCGGGTCCTGGGCACGGTCGGCGAGCCGATCAACCCCGAGGCCTGGATGTGGTTCCGGCAGAAGATCGGTGCCGAGAACTGCCCGATCGTCGACACCTGGTGGCAGACCGAGACCGGTGCCTCGATGATCGCGCCGCTGCCCGGCGTCACGCACACCAAGCCGGGCTCGGCCATGGCGCCGCTGCCCGGGATCTCGGCGATCGTCGTCGACGACGACGGCAACGAGGTCGGTAACGGAGAGGGCGGCTACCTGGTCGTCGACAAGCCGTGGCCGTCGATGCTGCGCGGGATCTGGAAGGACCCGGAGCGGTTCAAGGACACCTACTGGTCCCGCTTCGCCGACCAGGGCTACTACTTCGCCGGTGACGGCGCGAAGTACGACGAGGACGGCGCCATCTGGCTGCTCGGCCGCGTCGACGACGTCATGAACGTCTCCGGGCACCGCATCTCCACCACCGAGGTCGAGTCGGCGCTGGTCAGTCACCCGACGGTGGCCGAGGCCGCGGTCGTCGGCGCCGCCGACGAGACCACCGGCCAGGGCATCGTCGCGTTCGTGATCCTGCGCGGGGACGCGGCAGGCGACGAGTCCAAGGGCGAGGAGGCGCTGAAGGCGCTGCGCGACCACGTCTCCAAGGAGATCGGGCCGATCGCGAAGCCGCGCCAGATCATGGTCGTCGAGGAGCTGCCGAAGACCCGCTCCGGCAAGATCATGCGACGGCTGCTGCGCGACGTCGCGGAGAACCGGGAGGTCGGCGACGTCTCGACGCTGGCCGACTCCTCGGTGATGGACATGATCACCACCGGGATGCAGGACTCCAAGGAGGACTGACCCCGTCGTGCCGCGGCCCCGGGACCCCGAGCGGGTCCCGGGGCCGCGGTGCGTCCGCGTACTCGTATGTCGGATGCGCGCTCGCGGGCGCCTGGGACACTGGGCGGCGTGGACTCCGTGGACGGCGATCTCGAGGTGCGGCGCGGCTTCGTCGTGCCCGGCCGCGAGCTTCGCTGGCGGTTCTCCCGCGCGTCCGGCCCGGGCGGGCAGGGCGTGAACACCACCGACTCCCGCGTCGAGCTGTCCTTCGACGTCGAGCGCTCCCCGAGCGTCCCGGAGGACCTGCGTGCGCGGGCGCTGGAGCGCCTGAGCCCCAGACTCTCCGGAGGTGTGCTGACGGTCACCGCGGCCGAGCACCGCAGCCAGCTGCGCAACCGGGAGGCCGCCCGGGCCCGGCTCGGCGCAGTCCTCGGCGAGGCCACCGCACCCGGCCCGCGCAGGCGCAGGCCCACCCGCCCGACCGCAGGGTCGCGGCGCAGGCGCCTGGACGCGAAGACCCGTCGGGGACAGATCAAGAAGATGCGGGGCCGCCCGGAGGTGTGACGGCGTGGCGGAGTCCAGCAAGGACCCGACACCCGTGGCACGATGACGGCTCACGATCGACGGCCGCAGGGGAAGAGGTCCCCGCGGTCGAGAAACGCAGGAGGGATCACGGTGCCCAGCAACCCGAGCAGCCAGGCCGGCGACGGGGACGTTCCTCCCGTTCTGCCCTCCATCCCTCTGACCGCCGAGCCCGGTCCGCGCGAGCAGTCCATCGGCGCGCTCGCCAAGGACGTCACGTCGCACCTGTCGACGCTGGTCCGCTCCGAGGTGGAGCTGGCCAAGGCCGAGGTGACGGCCGAGGTCAAGAAGGGCGTGCAGGGCAGCATCTTCTTCGTGCTCGCCGCGGTGATCGGGCTGTTCAGCCTGTTCTACCTGTTCTTCACCCTCGCCGAGCTCCTCTCGGTGTGGCTCCAGCGGTGGGCAGGCTTCGGGATCACGTTCCTGTTCATGCTGGTCGTGGCCGGTGTCTGCGGCCTGATCGGCTACCTGCGGGTCCGCAAGATCCGCAAGCCGGAGCGGACCATCGACTCGCTGAAGGACTCCGCGCAGGTGCTCTCGCAGCGCGGCAAGGGCGACACCGTCCGCGAGCTGACCACCGACGGCCGCTCCGGCCGGCACGCCGCCGCGGGCTGACACCTCGCGCGACCCCGCCGGTGGGACGTCCACGGGGCGGCCCGGGCCCGTCGGTGGTCCGGGTGCCCGGGCCGTGGACCCACCGGCACGTCTCGGCCAACGGCATCCGCGTCCACCTGGCCGAGTACGGCCCGGCGGACGGGCCGCTGGTCGTCCTGTTGCACGGGTTCCCCGAGTTCTGGTGGACCTGGCGGCACCAGCTCCTCGCGCTCGGCGACGCCGGCTACCGCGCCGTCGCCGCCGATCTGCGCGGCTACGGCGACACCGACAAGCCGCCCCGCGGCTACGACCTGTGGACCCTCGCCGGGGACACCGCAGGGCTGATCCGGGCCCTGGGGGAGCGGCGTGCGCACGTCGTCGGGCACGACTGGGGGGCCGCGATCGGCTGGACCCTCGCCGCGCTGCACCCGCGGCTGGTCGACACGCTCACCGTGATCGGCGCCCCGCACCCCACCGCCATGCGCGACGCGTTGCTCGCCGATCCGCTCGGTCAGGGGTGGGCCAGCCGCTACATGCTGGGCTTCCAGCTCCCGCGGCTGCCCGAGCGCTCCCTGCGGGCCGACGACGGCGCCCGGGTCGAGCGGATCATGCGGGCCTGGGCGGGCCCCGACTGGCCGCGTACCGCCGACTTCGCCGAGGCGGCGTCCCGCAACCGCGACGCGATCCGGATCCCGCCGGCACCGCACTGCAGCCTCGAGTACTACCGCTGGTCGATGCGCTCGCAGCTGCGCCCCGACGGCCGCCGCTTCGCCCGCGACGTCGCCGGCCCGGTCACCGCGCCGGTGCTGCAGCTGCACGGCGCCGCCGACCCGTGCGTGCTCACCACCACGATGTCGCGCACCACCCGCTACGCCGGTGCGGGCCTGACCGCGCACGTGCTCCCCGCGACCGGACACTTCCCGCACGAGGAGCACCCCACGCACGTCACGGCGCTGCTCGGCGGTTTCCTCGGCGCGACGGACGGTCGCTGACCGGTCCGGACCGGAGGACCGGTTCCCCACCGGCGCACCGACGCCTCTAGGGTCGACTGCCGTGCGAGTCCTGGTCGTGGGAAGCGGCGCGCGTGAGCACGCCATAGCCGTGTCGTTGGCGCAGGATCCGGGGGTGACGGCCCTGGCCTGTGCGCCCGGCAATGCGGGAACTGCTGCCGTCTCCGAGCAGCTGGGTCTGGACGTGTCGGACAACGACGCGCTGGTCGCACTGGCGCGCAGCTGGGAGGCCGACCTCGTCGTCATCGGGCCGGAGGTGCCGCTGGTCAACGGCGCCGCCGACGCGGTCCGCGACGACGGCATCCCCTGCTTCGGACCGTCGCGGGAGGCCGCGCGGATCGAGGGCTCGAAGGCGTTCGCCAAGTCGGTGATGACCGCCGCGGGCGTGCCCACGGCGTCGTCGGTCGTGGTGGACACCCCCGCGCACCTGGACACCGCGCTGAGCGTGTTCACCCCGCCCTACGTCGTGAAGGACGACGGTCTGGCCGCAGGCAAGGGCGTCGTCGTCTCGTCCGACGTCGAGGTCGCCCGTGCGCACGCGCTGAGCCTGCTCGAGGCCGGGCACCCCGCCCTGCTCGAGTCGTTCCTGGACGGTCCCGAGGTCTCGCTGTTCTGCCTCGTCGACGGGTCGACCGTCGTTCCGTTGCTGCCCGCGCAGGACTTCAAGCGCGTCGGCGACGGCGGTACCGGCCCGAACACCGGTGGCATGGGCGCCTACTGCCCGCTGCCCTGGGCCGGCGACGACCTCGCCGAGGACCTGGCCGACCGAATCGTGCGCCCGGTCGCTGCGGAGATGGAGCGCCGCGGCACCCCGTTCTCCGGCCTGCTCTACGCCGGCCTGGCACTGACCTCGAACGGCCCGGCCGTCATCGAGTTCAACTGCCGCTTCGGGGACCCGGAGACCCAGGCGGTGCTGGCGCTGCTGCGCACCCCGCTGGCGCAGCTGCTGCACGCCACGGCCACCGGCGCGCTCGCCGAGCAGGACCCACCGGAGTGGGCCGACGGCGCGGCGGTGACCGTCGTCGTCGCCGCGGACGGCTACCCGGCGACCCCGCGGCTCGGTGACGTGATCACCGGGGCCGAGGGCGACGGCGTCCTGCACGCGGGCACGCGGCGGCGCGAGGACGGCGCCGTCGTGTCCTCCGGCGGGCGGGTGCTGTCGGTCGTCGGGACCGGTGCGGACCTCGCCGCGGCCCGGGCCGACGCCTACGCGCGGCTGGAGCCGGTGCGGCTCGCGGGCTCGCACCACCGCACCGACATCGGTCTCGATGCCGAGCGCGGAGAGGTCTCGGTGCCCGCCGCACGGGCCTGATGTTTCTCCCATGTTACTGCCGAATGGCCGAGTGACCTTCGTCCAAGCGGACGTTTGACGCAGCTGACCTGGCGATGTGCGGGATGGCGGGGCGGGTTCTTCGACGACGTGTAGAGGACTCTTGAAGACGAGGTAAACCGCCCCGCCCGGGTTTGATCGGGCCGGGGGTGGACGTGAATGGTTCCGGATCACGGGCACACCGGGTGTCCGTAGATCTTCAGGAGGAACCAGACATGGCCAACGCCCCCAAGCCGGCCCGCCGTCGCGCCCTCGGCCTCGCCGCCGCCGTCGTCGCCGCCCCGCTCGCGACGCTGGCCTTCACCGGCTCCGCCCAGGCGGCCGAGATCACCCCGATCGCCCAGTACGTCGACAAGACCGTCGCCGACACCGAGACCGAGGTCGGCTCGGTCGTGGACGACCTGGGCCTCAAGGGCAAGTAAGACGGCGCCTCGCTGCGCCACCGCGCAGCTGTGACCGGGCCCGGGTCCCGCCCTCTCCTCGGGGAGCGGGGCCCGGGCCCGCGCGTGTCCGGCACCTCCGGCCGAGGGCTCCCGGACGGAGGTGCCGGACACGCACCCGGGGCGCACCCGACCGGCGGTTAGTCTCCGGGCGTGACGAGCTCCGCCCAGCTGACCGTCGCGGCGCGCGCCGCGGTCGCCCCGTTCCACGTCATGGACGTGTGGGCGGCGGCCGCCGACCGCGCCCGCACCCACGGCGACCTGCTCAACCTCTCCGCGGGCCAGCCGTCCACCCCGGCGCCCGAGCCGGTTCGGGCCGCCGCCGTCGAGGCGCTGAACTCCGAGGTCCTCGGCTACACCGTGGCGCCGGGCCTGCCCGAGCTGCGCGCCGGCGTCGCCGGGCACTACCGCCGCACCCGGGGCCTGGAGATCGACCCGGCCGACGTCGTCATGACGACCGGCTCCTCCGGTGGCTTCCTGCTCGCCTTCCTCGCCGCGTTCGACGCGGGCGACCGCGTCGCGATGGCCCGCCCCGGCTACCCCTGCTATCGCAACATCCTCGCCGCGCTGGGCTGCGAGGTCGTCGAGCTGCCGTGCGGGCCGGACACCCGGTTCCAGCCGACCGTGGAGATGCTCGACGCGCTCGACGAGCCGGTGAAGGGCCTGATCCTGGCCAGCCCCGCCAACCCGAGCGGGACCGTGCTCGAGCCCGGTGAGCTGGCCGCGCTCGCCGCGTACTGCGAGGAGCACGGCATCCAGCTGATCAGCGACGAGATCTACCACGGCATCACGTTCCCGGGCTCGCCCGCGACCGCGTGTGCGTGGGAGACCTCCCGCGAGGCCGTCCTGGTGAACTCGTTCTCCAAGTACTTCTCGATGACCGGCTGGCGGCTGGGCTGGCTGGTGTGCCCGCCGCGGCTGCGCCGCACCGTCGAGGGCCTGGCCGGCAACTTCACCGTGTGCCCGCCCGCGCTGCCCCAGTACGCCGCACAGGCCGCGTTCGACGAGGCGTCCTACGCCGAGGCCGACGCGCACGTGCTGCGCTACGGCCGCAACCGCGACCTGCTGCTGCGCGGGCTGCCGGAGATCGGCATCGCCCGCCTGGCCCCGGCCGACGGCGCGTTCTACGTCTACGCCGACGTCGCGCACCTGCTCGGGCCGGGGGAGACGTCGATGGAGCTGACCTACCGGCTGCTCGCCGAGACCGGGATCGCCGTCGCACCGGGCGCGGACTTCGACCCGGTCGACGGCGGCGGCTACGTCCGGTTCTCCTGCGCCGGCGCCACCGCCGACGTGGAGGCCGCGCTGGAACGCCTGCGCGCCTGGGTCTGACGCCCGTCCCGAGAGTTCCCCGCCCCGAGAGCCCAGAGCAGAGAGAGCTCAGAGCACCAGTTCCGGCTTCACCGCCGACGGCGTCCACACCCGCTGCTTCCAGGCCGCGTAGGTGCCGATCCCGATGGCCAGCGCCCACCAGCCGACCAGCACCGGGACCGCGGTCCCGATCAGCCCGGCCAGCTCGCCGCCGTACATGAGGTGCCGCAGGCCGTCGACGGCGTAGCCCATCGGCATGATGTGGTGCACCGGGTAGAGCGGGTCCGGGATGGTCTGCCAGGGGAACGTGCCGCCGGCCGAGACCAGCTGAAGCACCATCAGCACCAGGCCGAGGAACTGCCCGACGCTGCCCAGCAGCGCGTTCAGGGCGTGCACGATCGCGGTGAAGCACAGCGCGACCAGGCACAGGAACGCCCACGTCGCGACCGGATGCACCGGTTCGAGGCCGAGCCCGAGCACCACGACGAGGTACATGCCGGTGGCCTGCACCGTCCCGAGCAGCCCGGCCGGGATCCACCCGCCCAGCGCGGTCCGCAGCGGGCTCTGCCCGGCCGCGATCGCGCGCCGGGACAGCGGCTGGAGCAGCAGGAACAGCGTGTAGCCGCCGATCCAGGTCGCCAGCGCCATGAAGAACGGGGCGAGGCCCTCGCCGTAGGTGCTCGCCTTCGCGTGCGCGACGTCGCGGGTGGCGACCGGGTCGCCGATGGTCTTCGCGGTGGCGTCGCGGACGTCTGGCGACGGGTGCGGGATCTGGCCGAGACCGTCGTTCAGGCCGTCGCGCAGCTGCGCGCTGCCGGTGGCGAGCTTCCCGGTGCCGGTCTCGAGTCGGTGCGCACCGTCGGCGAGCCGGTCGGTGCCGTCGACGGCGCTGCGCTCACCCGCGGTCAGCCGGTCGGCGCCGGCGCTCAGCGCCGTGGCCCCGGTGGAGAGCCGGTCGGCACCGGTGGAGAGCTTCCGGACCCCGCCCGCGAGCTCCGTGGAGCCGTCGCGGAGCCGGTCGGCGCCGTCGGCGGCCGCGGAGATCCCGTTCGTGAGCTGCGACGACGACGCGGCCAGCCGCTCGGCGCCGTCGGCGACCTTCCCGGCCCCGGACCCCAGATGGTCGAGCTGCCCGGACGCGGCCTGCACCCGCTGGTCGCCCTGCTCCAGCGGCTGCTTCGCGTTCGCCAGCACCGACAGCGCCTGCTGTACCTGCTCGTCGGTGAAGCCCTTGTCGCGCAGCCCCTTCGCGACGGCTCCGTCGGCGGCGTCGAGGTCGGAGGTGAGCTTCGCGCTCTCCCGGGCCACCCGATCGCCTGCGTCGGCGATGCGGGCGTTGCCATCGGCGACCTGCCGGGCGCCGTCGGCGAGCTCCCGGGTCTTTCCGGGCAGCTGCGCGGTCCGGTCCCGCGCCGAGTCCAGCCCGGTCGCGAGCTGCCCCGCTCCGGCCGAGAGCCGGTCGGCCCCGGCGGAGGCGCGGTCGGCGCCGCCGGCGAGCGCCGAGGCCCCGCCCGACAGCTCGTCCGCGCCGGAGGACAGCTGCGTCGAGCCGTCGAGGAGCTTGCGCTGCCCGGCGGCGAGCCGGTCGGCGCCGGTCGCCAGCTGCGCGGCGCCGTCGTGCGCCTGGCTCGATCCGGTCGCGAGCTGCGACGCGCCGTCCGCGGCCTGCGCGGTCTTGGTGTAGATCGTCGAGAAGCCGGTGAGGAAGCGCGACGCCGCCTGGGTGCCGACCTCCTTGGACACCGAGTCGCGCACCTTCGTGACCAGGGTGTCGGCGATGGTGCGGGCCAGGTAGTTGTTGGAGTCGTTCGTGGTCAGGGTCAGCACGCCCTGGCGCGGGGTGAAGTCGCCGCTGGAGCGCAGCGCGGCGGTGAAGTCGCGCGGGATGGTCAGGGCGAAGGTGTAGCGGTTGTCCTGCACACCGGAGTCGGCCTCGGCGGCGTCGACCCGGTGGAAGTCGAACGAGCCGGACTCGACGAGGTCGCGGGCGACGTCCTCGCCGACGTTCTGCGGCTTCCCGTCCTGGTCGGTGCCACCCTGGTCCTCGACGACCAGTGCGGCCGGGACCTTGTCGAGGCGGCCGTAGGGGTCGCCGTTGGCGTAGAGGTAGAAGCCCGCGTAGAGCATCGGGATCAGCAGCAGGGCCAGCACCGCCAGGATCGGCAGGCGGCCCGACGTGATCCGCCTCAGCTCGCTGATCGCCATCCGGATCGCGCTCACCGGTCCTGCTCCTCGCTCTGCTCGTCGGTCGTGTCGTGGGTGGGCCGGGCGTGCTTCCCGGGTTCCGGGGGCGGCGGCAGCGAGCCGCCGCCGAGGTGCACGGCCGGGATGCCCAGCAGCGCCGCGGAGGTCTCCGTGCAGGTGACGACGACCGCGCGGCCTGCGGCGGCGTGCTCGGCCGCGACCACCCACCACGTCGTCGGGGTGCCGCCGTGCCGGTCCGGTGCGGTCAGCACCAGCGCCTCGACCCCCGGCCGGGACGCGGCCAGCTCGGTGGTCAGCGCCAGCCGGGTCGGTGCGGGGACGTCCTCGAACCGGGTCGTGGCGTACTGCTCGGCGCCGCGCGCGGCCAGCCACCCGACGACGGTGCGCGGCAGCGTTCCGCGCCCGGCCATCGCCAGCTCCTCACCGACGACGGTGCGCAGCGGCAGTACCGGGTCCGGCTCGCTGACCCCGGGGGTGTCGACGACCGCGACGGCGCGGCGCAGACGGCGGGTGTCGTCGTCGCCGTCGAGGGTGACGGTGCCGTGCGAGGGGGTCATCCGCCCGGCCAGGCAGAGCGCCAGCGCGGTGTGCCCGGAGCCCGGGGTACCGGCGACCAGCACGACCTCGCCCGGGCGGACCCGCAGCGACGTCGGGAGCAGCAGCGGCCCGTGCGCACCGTCCACGGCGACGCCGTCGGCGACCAGGCCGTCCGGGGGCGCGACGACGGCGCCGAGGTCGGCGGTGGCGTCGGTGCCTGCGGCGGCGGAATCGGTGGCGGCGTCGGTGGCGGTGGGGTCCTGGTCGGGCGAGGGGCTGCTCATCGTGGTCCTGCGGTCGGGGCACCGCGGACGGGCGCGTCACCGTGGACGGGTTCACGCAGGTCACCGGCACCGTGTCGGGTCGGAGCCTCCGGCGGCCACAGGAAGGGCGGCCGGGGCAGAAGCCTAGGCCGACGGCAGCGGCGCCGTCCGGTCTCAGCTCCAGTCTCGCCCGGACGTGCGCGCCCTACTTGACTCGACGCGACACTAACTTGCCCCGGCGCGACACGGGGCCGGTCGGCGACACAGCCCCGGGCGGCGACACGGGGCCGGTCCGGTGGAGAATGTCGTCAGGCGCTGCGCTCGCGGTCGGCGCCGGTCTGCAGGCGCGACTCCGGCTGCGTGTGCGACGACGCCCCGGCCACCGCCGTGCTCGACGGCCCGACCTCGCCGATCCGGCCCAGTGCGGCCTCGATGTGGGCGTCGGTGATGCCCGAGTGCGTCATCAGCCGCAGCTTCCCGCCGATCGCGGACGCCTTCACCCCGGCCTCGGCGAACGCCGCGACGGTCCCGGCGACGTCGGCCACGTCGACCAGGACGATGTTGGTCTGCGGCTCGCGGACCCGCCAGCCGCGCTCGCGCAGGCCGGTGGCCAGCGTCGTCGCCCGGGTGTGGTCGGCCTCGAGCAGGTCGACGTTGTCCAGCGCGACCAGCCCGGCCGCGGCCATCACGCCGCCCTGGCGGACGCCGCCGCCGAGCATCTTGCGCAGCCGGCGCGCCTGCTCGACGAACTCCGCCGACCCGGCCACGACCGAACCGACCGGCGCGCCGAGGCCCTTGCTCAGGCACACCGAGACGGTGTCCGCGCCGACCGTCAGCGCGCCGGGCGGGACGCCGAGCGCGACCGCGGCGTTCCACAGCCGGGCGCCGTCGAGGTGCACGGCGAGCCGGGCGGCGCGCGCGGCCGCGGCCACCGAGGCGTGCTCCTCGGGTGCGGTGACGGTGCCACCGGCGGCGTTGTGCGAGTTCTCCAGGCACAGCAGCACGGTGCGCAGCGCGGCGTAGGAGCCGTCGGAGGTCGCGGCGCGGCGCACCGCGGTCGCGGTGACCTTGCCGGGGCCGCCGTCGTGCGGCAGCGGGCGCGGCATGCCGCCTGCCAGCCAGGCCGCGGTCCCGAGCTCGAAGTCCAGTACGTGCGCGCCCTGCGGCGCGAGGAACGCCTCGCCACGGCCGAGGTGGCTCATCAGCGCGATGATGTTGGCCATCGTCCCGGTCGGCGTCCACAGTGCGTCCGCGGCGCCGAGTAGGCCCGCGACCCGCTCCTCGAGCGCCCGCATCGTGGGGTCGCGGTCGAGGACGTCGTCGCCGGTCTCGGCCTCGGCCATCGCCGAGCGCATCGCGGCGGACGGCGCCGTCACGGTGTCCGAGCGCAGGTCGATCGGCTCGGACGGATCCACTGCGGAGGCGGCACCGCGGATGGCGGTGCGCCCCGCTCGCCGGCTGCGGGGTGACGGACGCACCCCCTCAGTGTCGTGCATCGGCGTTCCGGGGAGAACAGCAGGGTCACGAAAAGGTCACGGACCTCGGCCCGGGGTGCCGGTGACCTGGGGCGACCGGATGCCCCGGAACGGGAGCGGCGCCGCATTTCCACTGTGCTGCGGACCCCGGACCGGGCAGGATGACGCGGATGGCGGCGCCGAAACAGACCGAGAAGGGCGAGCGCCGCCGTGCGCAGCTCGTCGCCGCGGCGGCGGATCTGCTGGAGGAGAACGGTTTCGATGCCGTCCGGCACCGCGCCGTCGCCGAGCGCGCCGGGGTACCGCTGGCGGCCACGACGTACTACTTCTCCTCGCTCGACGATCTCGTCGCCGCCGCGCTGGACCACCTCGGCGGCGAGGAGCTCGCGATGTCCCGGACCTGCCTCGACGAGCACGACGACCCGTCGGAGATCGTCCTGGACCTGCTGCTCGGGCCCCGTTCGCGCACCGGCGGCCTCGACCCGGTGCTGCTGCGCTTCGAGCGGCTGATCGGCTCCGGGCGCCGTCCGTATCTGGCCGGGCTGCTGCGCGCCCAGCGCGTCGAGTTCGACGCCCAGCTCGACGAGGCCCTCACCCGGGCCGCCGGACGCAGGCCCCGCCCGGGGGAGGTGCGCCGGGTGACCGCGCTGGTCGACGGCGTCGTGCTCACCGCGCTGATCGAGGCCGACCCGGACCCGCGGGAGGTCGCCAGGGGTGCGCTGCGCGAGGCCATCGCCGAGTGGTCCTGAGCAGCGATTACCATCGCACGACGTGATTCCCAACGTGCTGGCCGCGCGCTACGCGAGCCCCGAGCTGGTCCGCCTCTGGTCCCCGGAGTACAAGATCCAGCTGGAGCGACGGCTGTGGATCGCGGTCCTCCGCGCCCAGCGCGACCTCGGCATCGAGGTGCCCGAGCAGGCGATCGCCGACTACGAGGCCGTCGTCGAGCAGGTCGACCTCGACTCGATCGCCGCACGGGAGCGGGTGACCCGGCACGACGTGAAGGCCCGGATCGAGGAGTTCAACGCCCTCGCCGGCCACGAGCACGTGCACAAGGGCATGACCAGCCGCGACCTCACCGAGAACGTCGAGCAGCTGCAGATCCGGCTGTCGCTGGAGCTCGTCGCGGACCGGACCGTCGCGCTGCTGGCCCGCCTCGGCCGCCGCGCGGGGGAGTACGCCGAGCTGGTCATGGCCGGGCGCAGCCACAACGTCGCCGCGCAGACCACCACCCTGGGCAAGCGCTTCGCCTCCGCCGCCGACGAGCTGCTCGTCGCGCACGCCCGCCTGGAGGACCTGCGCTCGCGCTACCCGCTGCGCGGGATCAAGGGCCCGATGGGCACCAGCCAGGACATGCTCGACCTGCTCGGCGGCGATGCCGAGGCCGCGGGCAAGCTCGACGACCTGGAGCGCCGCGTCGCCGAGCACCTCGGGTTCGCCGAGGCGTTCACCAGCGTCGGGCAGGTCTACCCGCGCTCGCTGGACCACGACGTCGTCTCCGCGCTGGTGCAGCTGGCCGCGGCGCCGTCGTCGCTGGCCACCACGATCCGGCTGATGGCGGGCGCGGAGCTCGCCACCGAGGGCTTCGCTCCCGGCCAGGTCGGGTCCAGCGCCATGCCGCACAAGATGAACGCGCGTTCCGCGGAACGCATCAACGGCCTCATGGTGATCCTGCGCGGGCTGTCGGTGATGACCGCCGACCTCGCCGGGGCGCAGTGGAACGAGGGCGACGTGTCCTGCTCGGTGGTGCGCCGGGTCGCGCTGCCGGACGCGTTCTTCGCGCTCGACGGGCTCTACGAGACCGCGATGACCGTGCTCGACGAGTTCGGCGCCTACCCCGCGGTGATCGCCAAGGAGCTGGACCGCTACCTGCCGTTCCTCGCGACGACCGCGGTGCTGATGGCCGCCGTCCGTGCCGGTGTCGGCCGGGAGACCGCGCACGAGGTCATCAAGGAGCACGCGGTGGCCGTCGCGCTCGCCATGCGTGAGCAGGGCCAGTCCGACAACGACCTGCTGCAGCGCCTGGCCGGTGACTCCCGGCTAGGACTGCCCGATGGCACCCTCGACGGGCTGCTGGAGAACCCGCTGCGGTTCACCGGAGCGGCGTCGTCGCAGGTGGGCGCGGTCAACGAGAAGATCGCGACGCTCACCGCCAAGAACCCCGAGGCCGCGTCGTACACCCCCGGAGGAATCCTGTGAGGCTCGTCCACTCGGGCAAGGTCCGCGAGCTCTACCTCGACGAGGCCGTCGACCCGGCCGAGCTGCTGCTCGTCGCCTCCGACCGGCTCTCGATCTACGACGTCGTGCTCCCGACGCCGATCCCGGACAAGGGCGCGATCCTCACCGCGCTCTCGCTCTACTGGTTCGAGCGGACCCGCGACCTCGTGCCGAACCACGTCATCGGCACCGACGACGTCCCCGCCGAGTTCGCCGGGCGCGCCGTGCGCTGCCGTCCGCTGGAGATGCTGCCGGTCGAGTGCATCGCCCGCGGCTACCTCACCGGGCTCGGACTCAAGGAGTACCAGCGCACCGGCGCCGTCTCCGGTGTCGCGCTGCCCGACGGCTTCGTCGAGGGTTCGAAGCTCCCCGAGCCGATCTTCACGCCGACGACGAAGGCGCCGGTCGGCGAGCACGACGAGTTCATGACCTTCGACGACGTGGTCGCGCTCGTCGGTGCCGACACCGCCGAGCGGCTGCGCGACCTGACGCTGGAGGTCTACCGGCGCGGCGCGGAGTCCGCGGCGTCCGGCGGCATCCTCGTCGCCGACACCAAGCTGGAGTTCGGCCGCGACACCGCAGGCGAGATCGTCCTGGGCGACGAGGTGCTCACCCCGGATTCCTCGCGCTTCTGGCCCGCCGACTCCTACGAGCCCGGCCGCCCGCAGTTCTCGTTCGACAAGCAGTACGTGCGGGACTGGTCGAGCGCGCTCGACTGGGATCGCACCGCGCCCGGCCCCGAGGTCCCCGACGACGTGGTGAAGGTCGTGCACGACCGCTACGCCGAGGTGTACCGGCGGATCACCGGGACGCCCTGGGTGTCGCCGGGCTGAGGTCGTCCGCGCGGCCGGCGCGGCGCGGCTGCGCGACGATGGCCGGGTCCGGTGGACGCTGCCGGACGACGGACACCCGGCCGGAGTCCGGGTGGACGCTGATGCCGGGCGACGGGCAACCGGCGGAAATGCCTCACCGGATGAGGCGTTCCGGGAGATGCTTCACCTCCTGAGGTAATCCCGGGAGATGCTTCACCTGCTGACGTAGTTCGCCGGTGGAGGCCTGTTCGCTCCGGGCTCTCGGCCCGGGGCCTGCTGCGCTGCGGGCCCGCGCCGCCCGGGCCTACTGCCCCGCGCCCAGCGACTCCAGCAGCGCCTGCGCCGTCGGGGCATCGGTGACGAGCCGGTTGAACAGCCCCGCGCGGGCCCCGCCGACGATGCTCGGCACCTTCTCCTCCCCGACGGCGACGCCGATCGTGCGCGGCACCCTCCGCAGCTGCTCCGGCGCGATCCGCACCATGCGGTCCGCGCCGGGGAAGGTGACCTCGCCGCCGTCTTCGCGGTAGAAGTTCAGGCAGACGTCGCCGACGGCGGCGCGCAGCCCGGTGTCGTCCAGCGGCACCGAGGTGGAGATCGAGTCGCGCTGCGCGGGCGGCGCGCCGATGCCGACGAGCGCGGCGGCCGCCTCGGCCCAGAAGCCGGTGACCCGGCGGAACTCGGGGTCCTCGACGAGCGTCGCGCGCATCGCCTCCGACGGCATGGCCTGCGCGAACAGGAAGTGCGGGCGTCCGCGGACGCGCTCGGCCAGTGCCCGGGTGATCTCGTTGGTCTGGTGCCAGGCCTCGGGCTCGGACACCCCGCCGACGGTCGGGACGATCGCGCAGCCGCCGAACGCGGGCAGCGCCGCACGGCTCAGCTCCCACAGCGTCCGCCCCGACGACACCAGCAGCACGTCCCCGCTCCGCAGCCCCGCCTCGCGCAGCGCCTCGCCGACCGGCTCCGCCAGCCGGGTGCCGACGTCGGGCCCGCCGGAGCGTGTGCCGGGGTGCTGCGGGGCCAGCCACACCCGGTCCAGCCCGAGTGCGGCGGCCAGCTCGCCGGGGTCGACCCCCCCGGTGACCAGCGACTCCGGGTCGTGCACGGTGATCTGCACGATCCCGACGCGGCGCGCCTCGGCGAGCAGCCGCGACACCGTGGGCCGGGACACCGACAACCGGGCCGCGATCTCGGCCTGGTTGAGGTCGTCGACGTAGTACAGCCGGGCCGCGCGGTGCATCAGGCCCAGGTCGCGCCGGGTCGCGTCGCCGGAGGCCGCCGGCGCCGGTGACGTCTGCGCAGCCGTCGCCGCAGCTGGGGGCGTCTCCGCCATCGCTGCTCCCTTCTCCGGTGAAGGATCCTGCCGCACGCAAGCCTTGCACGTTTGTTCACGTTGGAACAGATGTGTTGACGGATGTTCACGACGGAACGCATGCTCAGCGGCGAGAGCATGCAGAGGTCCGCATGGCACCAACGGAGGTTCCGCCATGACCGTCGCGACAGAGATGTCGACCGGGAGCTCGACCGAGCTCCCCACCCGGATGCAGGCCGTCGTCGTGCACGGCCCGGAGGACTACCGGCTGGAGGAGGTGGACGTCCCCACCCCCGGACCGGGCGAGCTGTTGATGCAGGTCGAGGCCGTTGGCGTCTGCGCGAGCGACCTGAAGTGCTACCACGGCGCCGCCAAGTTCTGGGGCGACGCCAACCGCCCCGCCTGGGCCCAGACCGGCCGTACGCCGGGCCACGAGTTCGTCGGCCGCGTCGTCGCCGGTGACGCCGAGGGCCTGGCCCACCACGACGTGCAGCTCGGCGACCGCGTGGTCTGCGAGCAGATCGTCCCGTGCGAGCAGTGCCGCTACTGCCGGCGCGGCGAGTACTGGATGTGCGGGCCGCACGACATGTTCGGCTTCCGCAACTTCGACGGCGCGATGGCCCAGTACATGCTGGTCCCCACCCGCGCCCGCACGCACCGGGTCTCCCCGGACCTGCCGCCTGCGCACGCCGCGTTCGCCGAGCCGCTGTCCTGTGCGCTGCACGCCGTCGAGCGCGCCACCATCTCCTTCGACGACGTCGTGGTCGTCGCCGGCTGCGGGCCGATCGGCCTCGGCCTGATCGCCGGCGCCCGCGCGAAGAACCCGAAGCTGCTGATCGCCCTCGACCTCGACGACGACAAGCTCGCGCTGGGCCGCCGCACCGGGGCCGACCTCACGATCAACATCGGCACCGAGGACGCGGTCGCGAAGGTCAAGGAGCTGACCGAGGGCTACGGCGCCGACGTCTACCTGGAGGGGTCCGGCGCGGTCCCGGCTGTCGCGCAGGGCCTGAACCTGCTGCGCAAGCTGGGCACCTACGTCGAGTACTCGGTGTTCGGCTCCGAGGTCACCGTCGACTGGTCGATCATCTCCGACGACAAGGAGCTCGACGTCCGCGGCGCCCACCTCGGCCCGCACTGCTGGCCGGCCGCGATCAAGATGCTGGAGGACGGGAAGCTCCCGGTCGCCGACATCTGCACCCACCAGGTGCCGCTCAGCGACTTCCAGAAGGCCCTCGACCTCGTCGGCGACACCTCCGGTGCGTCGGTCAAGGTCTCGATCCTGCCGAACGCCTGAGGGGGCCGACGATGAGCAACGCCGCCGTCGACGAGCCGCGGAACGAGACCTTTCTCGACCGCATCGGCATCCCGCAGTCCCTGCGCTGGGGTTTCCTCGGCGTGCTGGTCTTCATGACCGGCAACGGGACCGAGTCCAACTTCATCTCCCCGCACATCGAGGCCGTCCTCGGGTCGCCGGAGAAGACCGTCGCGACGATCGTCGCGCTGTACAGCCTGGCCGCGCTGATCGCGAGCTACCTCTCGGGTGCGCTCGCCGACCTGTGGGGCCCGCGCCGCGTCATGACCCTCGGCTTCGTCGTGTGGATCGTGTTCGAGGTGCTGTTCCTGCTGAGCCTGCAGCTCGGGAGCATGCCGCTGGTCGCGATCACCTACTTCCTGCGCGGCTTCGGCTACCCGCTCTTCGCGTTCGCGTTCCTGGTGTGGATCAACGTGGTCACGCCGTACTCGCGCAACGGCGTCGCCGTCGGCTGGTTCTACGTCATGTTCACCGGCGGCCTGCCGACGCTGGGCTCGCTGTTCGCGCTGGGCATGATCCCGGCGTTCGGTGGGTCCACGGGCGGTGAGACCGCGGCGATGACCGGCTCGATCGGTCTGGTCGTGATCGGTTTCCTGATCGCCCGGTTCGGAGTGCGGGAGCCGCACGCCAACCGCCGTCTCGCTCCCGTCGACGAGTCCGCCGCGCAGGTGGTCACGGCCGGGATCCGGCTGACCTTCCAGAACAAGAAGATCGCGATGGGCTTCCTGGTCCGGTTGATCAACACCGCGCCGGAGTTCGGGATGTTCGTCATCCTGCCGTCGGTCATCGCCGACGACCTCGGCTGGGGGCAGAGCGCCTGGCTGACCATGTCGGTGTTCGTCTACGCCACGAACATCCTGGTCAACGCGGTCTTCGGTGCCGTCGGCGACCGCTGGGGCTGGCGCCGGACGGTCCAGTGGTGCGGCGTGTTCGGCTCCGCCGTCGGGCTGCTGCTGTGGTGGTACGTCCCGCACGCCGTCCCGGCCGGCTCCACCTGGGGCTTCTGGGTCTCGGTCGCCGCGGGCTGCGTGTTCGGCTGCCTGCTCGCCGGGTTCGTCCCGATGGGCGCGATCATGCCCGCGCTGGCGCCGGATCATAAGGGCGCCGCGATGGCCATGTACACGACCGCCGCCGGTGGCGCGGCCTTCCTCGGCACCGGCGTCGTCGCCCTGGTGCTGGCGCTGGGCCTCGGCAACGTCGGCGTCGTCTGGGCCTTCGTCATCCTCTACGGCTGCGCGTTCGTGATGGTCTCGTTCCTCGACGTCCCCCAGGACGCGAAGGCCCTGCGCGAGCAGGCCGGCGCCCCGCAGGCAGCCCACCAGTGACCCCGGCCCGGGCCGCCGTACGCCGGCGCGCCCGGGTCCGTCCCGAGGAGGGGACATGACCAGGATCTTCGACGACCCGGCCGAGTTCGCCGACGACCAGCTCGCCGGCTTCCTCGACCTCTACGCCGACCGTGTCCGAGGGGTGCACGGCGGCGTGGTCGCCCACCGCGGCGAGCAGCCGCAGGTCGCCGTCGTGATCGGCGGCGGCTCCGGGCACTACCCGGCGTTCTGCGGGACGGTCGGGCCCGGCCTGGCCACCGGCGCCGTGGTCGGCAACATCTTCACCTCGCCGTCGGCGGCCCAGGCCTACTCGGTCGGGAAGGCCGCCGACCAGGGCCGTGGCGTGATCTTCAGCTTCGGCAACTACGCAGGCGACGTCATGAACTTCGGGATCGCCGCCGAGCGGCTGCGGGCCGAGGGGATCGACGCGCGGATCGTCGTCGTCACCGACGACGTCGCCTCGGCCGAGGAGATCGGGAAGCGCCGCGGCATCGCCGGGGACTTCACCGTGTTCAAGGCGATGGGCGCCGCCGCCGCGCAGGGGCTGGGCATCGACGACGTCGAGCGGATCGGCAACGCCGCCAACGACGCCACCCGCACCCTCGGCGTCGCGTTCTCCGGCTGCACCATGCCCGGCGAGCGCGACCCGCTGTTCACCGTCCCGGACGGCCACCTCGGGCTCGGCCTGGGCATCCACGGCGAGCCCGGCATCCGCGACGTCGAGATGCTGCCCGCCCGTGAGCTGGCCGCGCTGCTCGTCGACGACGTCCTGAAGAACGCGCCCACCGGCGCGGGCACCCGGGTCGGCGTGATCCTCAACGGGCTCGGCACCACCAAGTACGAGGAGCTGTTCCTGCTGTGGCGCCACGTCGCGCCGCGGCTGCGCGACGCCGGCTACGAGATCGTCGACCCGGAGGTCGGCGAGCTCGTGACCAGCCTCGACATGGGCGGCTGCTCGCTCACCCTGATGTGGCTCGACGACGAGCTGGAGCCGCTCTGGCGGGCCGACGCCTACACCCCCGCCTACCGCAAGGCCGCCGCTCCGGTCGCGGCGCTGCGTGAGCCGACCGCCGACGAGCTGGCCGAGGCCGACGCCGTCGTCACCGCGCCGGAGGCGGGCGAGGCCGGACGCCGGTTGGCCGTGTCCGTCCGTGCCGCGCTCGACGCGATCGCGGCGACGATCGCCGAGCACGAGCACGACCTGGGCCGGATCGATGCCGTCGCCGGGGACGGCGACCACGGCCGCGGCATGGTCAAGGGCATCACCGCCGCGACCGCGCGGGTCGCCGAGTGCGGCGACGACGTCGGCGGCGGCTGGCTGCTCCAGCAGGCCGGGCAGGCCTGGGCCGAGCGCGCTGGCGGCACGTCCGGGGTGCTGTGGGGCGCGGCCCTGGAGGCACTCGGCAGGCACCTGGGCGACACCGCCGAGGCCTACCCGGCGGCCGACGTGGCCGCCGGTGTCCGCGAGTTCGCGACGACGATCCAGCAGCTCGGCCGGGCCGAGCCCGGCGACAAGACCCTGCTCGACGCGTTGCTGCCCTTCGCCGACGACCTGGAACGCCGGGTCGGCGACGGGGCGGAGCTCGCGGACGCCTGGGCCGCCGCCGCGGACGTCGCGACGCAGCGGGCGCGGGAGACCGCGGACCTGCGGCCCCGGATCGGGCGCGCCCGTCCGCTGGCCGAGAAGAGCGTCGGCACGCCCGACGCGGGAGCGACGTCGATGGCGCTGGTCGTGACCGCGGTGGGACGCGTGCTGCAGAACGAGAACGACGAGGAGCACCAGTGAGCGACAAGCTGCGGATCGTGGTCGGCGCCGACGACGCCGGGTTCGACTACAAGGAGGCCCTCAAGGCCGACCTGCAGGCCGACGACCGGGTCGGCGAGGTCATCGACGTCGGCGTCGGTGCGGACGGGCACACCGCCTACCCACACATCGGGGTCGCGGCGGCCCGCAAGGTCGCCGACGGCGAGGCCGACCGGGCCCTGCTCGTCTGCGGGACCGGGCTCGGCGTCGCGATCTCGGCGAACAAGGTGCCGGGCATCCGCGCGGTCACCGCGCACGACCCGTTCTCGGTGGAGCGGTCGGTGAAGTCCAACAACGCCCAGGTGCTGTGCATGGGGCAGCGGGTCGTCGGTATCGAGCTGGCCCGCACCCTGGCCGCGGAGTGGCTGGACCACCGGTTCGACCCGGCGAGCGCGTCCGCGGAGAAGGTCGCGGTGCTCGACTCCTACGACACCGGCGACCGGCGCGAGGCCGAGGCGACCGGGGTGGGGACGAGCTGCTGATGTTCGACCTCACCGGCTCCGTCGCCCTGGTCACCGGGGCGGCGTCGGGCATCGGGGCGGAGACGGCGCGGGCGCTCGCGGAGCGGGGCGCGACCGTCGCCGGTGCGGACCTGCGCCCGGACGGAGTGCCGGGCACGAGCGCCTCGGCGCACGCGCTCGACGTCACCGACCCCGCCGCGGTCGACGCCTGCGTGGACGCGGTCGTCGCCCGGCACGGACGGCTCGACGTCCTGGTCAACTCGGCCGGGGTCGCGCTGCTCGAACCGGCCCTGGAGCTGGGGATCGACGCCTGGCGGACCACGCTGGAGGTCAACCTCACCGGATCCTGGCTGACGGCGCAGGCGGCCGGGCGGGTCATGGTCGCGCAGGGGTACGGGCGGATCGTGAACCTGGCCTCGCAGGCCGCGAACAGCGGCCTGGAACGGCACGCGGCCTACTGCGCGTCGAAGGCCGGGATCCTCGGGCTGACCCGCACGCTGGCCGTCGAGTGGGGGCCGTCGGGGGTGACGGTCAACGCCGTCTCGCCGACGGTCGTGCTCACCGAGCTGGGCCGGGCCGCCTGGGACAACCCGGCCGGGGAGGCACACCGCGCGGAGATCCCCGCGCGGCGCTTCGCCGAGCCGTCGGAGGTCGCCGCCGCGGTCGTCTATCTCGCGTCGGGCGAGGCGGCGATGGTGAACGGGACCGAGCTGCGGGTCGACGGCGGTTTCCTGGCCCGCTGACCCGACTGGTTGCACACGGCTCCCCGGCCGGGGGCCTTGTCCGGTTCGTCGCCGCAGCGACCGACGGCTTCCACGTGGGGTTCACGTCGGCGTGTGTTCATGTCCGGTATGAGCACGCTGCTGGTGTCGCTGTCCGGACTGACCGACGCCGACGACGCCGACCGGGCCAACGCCGTCGCCTTCGCCGCCGAGCTGGACCGGCGCGGCGTGCCGCTCACCCACCTCGTGCAGCCCAAGGGCCCGGACGGCCCGCTGCGCCGCCGCGACGACCTGGTGCGCTGGATCGCCGGCCGGGTCGGCGCCGGCGACGACGTCCTGCTGCACGGCTACGACCACACGACGTACCCGACCGGCACCGGCGGCGTCGGCGGGTTCGCGCGGCGTACCGAGTTCGGGGCGCTGCCGCGGCACGAGGCCGGGCTGCGCCTGACCGCGGCCCGCCGGGTGCTGGCCGCGACCGGCCTGAGCACCGACGGGTTCGCCGCACCCCGCTGGGTCGCCTCCGAGGGCACCCTCGAGGCGCTGGCCGACCAGGGCTTCTCGCTGTGCGCCGACGAGACCACGCTGCGCTCGCCCGCTCCCGGCGGACCGGTCCTGCGGGCCCGGATCATCACGTTCCGTGCCTCGGAGCCGCGGCTGCGCGCCGCGGAGCGCCCGGCCGGGGACCGGCGCCGCACCCGGGTGATGGTCGCCTCCGCGGGCCGCACCGCGGCCCGCGCCGACGGCGTCGTCCGGATCGCGGTGCGCGCCAAGGACCTCCGCAAGCCCGCCCGGGTGGAGGCCGCGCTCACCGCGATCGACACCGCCCGTGACGCCGGTGCGGTCCCGTCCGTCCACCGGGGGCTGCTCGCCTCGCTGGTCCCCGCCGCCTGAGTGCCCGGACGGTCACCGCGGGTGAGGTTGTCCACAAGGGGATCAACCTGTGGACAACTCCGGAACCTGTGGACAGGTCCGGGTCAGCTGCGGCGTTCCTCCTCGCCGAGCACGCAGAACTCGTTGCCCTCCGGGTCGGCGAGCACGGTCCAGGTGACCGGGCCGTCGCCGTGCCGGCCCGCGCGCTGACCGACGTCGCGCCGCGTCGCCCCGAGCATCAGCAGCCGGGCGACCTCGGAGTCCCGCACACCGTCCGGCCGCAGGTCGATGTGCAGCCGGTTCTTGCCGCGCTTGTGCTCGCGCACCGCCACGAAGATCAGGCCGGGGGCGGTGTCGCCCGGCGGCCGGATCTCGAACTCACGCGGCGACGGGTTCACCACCACCCAGTCCAGGGCCTCGGCCCACCAGCGGCCCAGGCGTACCGGGTCGGTGGCGTCGACGACGACCTGTTCCCAGCGCATGGCCATCAGACGCCGACCGCCGCTCCGTGATCCGGCACGAGCTCGGCGGCGGCCACCCGGCCGTGGTGCGTGTGGTGCATCGGTTCAGTCTCCCCGGTCCCGGGGCGCGACGACCGCCCGGGTGACCTGCGACGTCGGCCACTCCGGCGGGGTGAGCGCACGCACGTCGAGCGGGCGGGGACGTTCACCGTAGGCTGCGCACGTGGCCAGAGTGGTGGTGGACGTGATGCCCAAGCCCGAGATCCTCGATGTCCAGGGTCAGGCCGTGACCCGGGCACTCGGGCGGATCGGTGTCTCCGGCGTCAGCGGCGTACGACAGGGCAAGCACTTCGAGCTCGAGGTCGACGACGCGATCGACGACGAGACCCTGCACCGGCTCGCCGGCTCGCTGCTGGCGAACCCGGTGATCGAGGACTGGACGGTGACCAGGCTGTGAGCGCCGCCGCGTCCCGGGTCGGTGTGATCACCTTCCCGGGCACCCTCGACGACGTCGACGCCGCCCGCGCGGTGCGCCGCGCCGGCGCCGAGGCGGTGCCGCTGTGGCACGGCGACCACGACCTGCAGGGTGTGGACGCCGTCGTCGTCCCCGGCGGGTTCTCCTACGGCGACTACCTGCGCGCCGGCGCGATCGCGAGCCTCGCACCGATCATGCGCGAGGTCGTCGACGCGGCCGGGCGCGGCCTGCCGGTGCTCGGCATCTGCAACGGCTTCCAGATCCTCTGCGAGGCCCACCTGCTGCCCGGCGCGCTGATCGCGAACGCCGGCATGCACTTCCTGTGCCGGGACCTGGTGCTGACCGTGGAGAACGCGGACACCGCGTGGACCCGCGACTACACCGCGGGCGACGAGCTGCTGATCCCGCTGAAGTCGCAGGAGGGCCGCTACGTCGCCGACGCGGGCACCCTCGACGAGCTCGAGGGGGAGGGCCGCGTGGTGTTCCGCTACCGCGACGCCGCCCCGAACGGATCCTCGCGCGACATCGCGGGCATCACCAACGCCGCGGGCAACGTGGTGGGGCTCATGCCGCACCCCGAGCACGCGACCAGCCCGCGTACCGGCCCGTCCGCCGATGGGCTGGGGCTGTTCACCTCCGCGCTGGCGCAGGTCACGGCCTGACCCGGTGAGCCGGGTCTCGGCCCCCGCCGGACCCGGCACCCGGGCGTCTACCCTGACGCCGTGACGATGCCGCAGGCCGACTCCGTCAAGCACGCCGAGGCGACGCCGGAGGCGCCGCAGCCCTACCGGGAGCTGGGGCTCAAGGACGACGAGTACGCCCGGATCCGCGAGATCCTCGGGCGCCGTCCCACCGACGCCGAGCTCGCGATGTACTCGGTGATGTGGAGCGAGCACTGCTCGTACAAGTCCTCGAAGGTGCATCTGCGCTACTTCGGCGAGACCACCACCGACGAGATGAAGCAGGCGATGCTCGCCGGGATCGGCGAGAACGCCGGCGTCGTCTCGATCGGCGACGGCTGGGCGGTGACCTTCAAGGTCGAGTCGCACAACCACCCGTCGTACGTGGAGCCCTACCAGGGCGCCGCGACCGGTGTCGGCGGCATCGTCCGCGACATCATGGCGATGGGTGCGCGCCCGATCGCCGTCGGCGACCCGCTGCGCTTCGGCCCGGCCGACGCCGACGACACCGCCCGGGTGCTGCCCGGGATCGTCGCCGGGGTGGGCGGCTACGGCAACTGCCTGGGTCTGCCGAACGTGGCCGGTGAGGTCGTCTTCGATCCCACCTACGCGGGCAACCCGCTGGTCAACGCGCTGTGCGTCGGCGCGCTGAAGGCCGAGGACCTGCACCTCGCGTTCGCCTCCGGCGCCGGCAACAAGATCATCCTGTTCGGTGCGACGACCGGCCTCGACGGCATCGGCGGCGTCTCCGTGCTGGCCTCGGAGACCTTCGGCGACGACGACGCCGAGGGCGGCGACGGCGCGGGCCGCAAGAAGCTCCCGTCGGTGCAGGTCGGGGACCCGTTCACCGAGAAGGTCCTCATCGAGTGCTGCCTGGAGCTGTTCTCCGCCGGGCTCGTCGTCGGCATCCAGGACCTCGGCGGCGCCGGGCTGTCCTGCGCGACCTCGGAGCTGGCCAGCGCCGGGGACGGCGGCATGCACGTCGACCTGGACGCGGTCCCGCTGCGCGCCACCGGGATGACCGCCGCGGAGATCCTCTCCTCGGAGTCCCAGGAGCGGATGTGCGCGGTCGTGAAGCCCGAGGACGTCGACGCGTTCCTCGAGGTCTGCCGCAAGTGGGACACGATCGCCACGGTGATCGGTGAGGTCACCGAGGGCGACCGGCTGGTGATCACCTCCCAGGGGGAGACCGTCGTCGACGTCCCGCCGCGCACCGTCGCCCACGAGGGCCCGGTCTACGAGCGCCCCGTCGCCCGCGACGACGACAGGCAGGACGCGCTGACCGCCGACACCCCGGAGCGGCTGCCGCGCCCGGAGACCCCGTCGGAGCTGCGCGCGGAGATCCTGCGGATGGCCGCCGCGCCGAACCTGTCCTCGCGGGCCTGGGTCACCGACCAGTACGACCGCTACGTGCGCGGCAACACCGTGGCCGCGCACGGCGCCGACTCCGGTGTCGTGCAGGTCGACGAGGAGACCGGCCGCGGCATCGCCGTCGCCACCGACTGCAACTCCCGCTTCGTCGCGCTCGACCCGTACCGCGGGGCGCAGCTGGCGCTGGCCGAGGCCTACCGCAACGTCGCCACCTCCGGCGCGGTGCCGCTGGCCGTCACCGACTGCCTGAACTTCGGCTCGCCGGAGGACCCGCACGTCATGTGGCAGTTCCAGCAGGCCGTCCGCGGCCTCGCCGACGGCTGCGCGGTGCTCGGCACCCCGGTGACCGGCGGGAACGTCAGCTTCTACAACCAGACCGGCTCGACGGCGATCCTGCCGACCCCGGTCGTCGGCGTGCTCGGCGTGATCGACGACGTCGCCGACGCCGTCCCGTCCGGGTTCGCCGGCGCCGACGGCGACGCCGTCCTGCTGCTGGGGGAGACCCGCGCGGAGCTGGGCGGCTCGGAGTGGGCGCACGAGGTGCACGGCCACCTCGGCGGCGTCCCGCCGGAGGTCGACCTGGCCCACGAGCGGCGCCTGGCCGGGCTGCTGGCCGCCGCGGCGGCCGACCGCGCGCTGACCGGCACCCACGACCTGTCCGACGGCGGGCTCGCGCAGGGCCTGGTCGAGGCCGCGCTGGCGGGGGACCGGGGCGCGGAGATCGACCTGTCGGCGGTGCACGAGGACGTCTTCACCGCGCTGTTCGCCGAGTCCGCCGGACGCGTGCTGGTCACCGTGCCGGCCGCCGGTGCCGACGACCTGCTGACCCGGGCGGCCGCGGCAGGCGTCCCCGCCGCCCGGATCGGCGTCGCCGGTGGCACCGCGCTGACCATCGGCAACGTCGGCGAGCTGGGCCTCGACGAGCTCCGGAGCGCCTGGGAGGGCACCCTGCCCGCCCGGTTCGGCGCCGTCTCGGTCTGAGGGTCCCGGTCCGAGCGTGAGCGAGCCCCTGCACGCGTGGCTCGACGGTGGCCCGGAACCCGACCGGGCCACCCGCAAGGCCGCGGTGAAGGAGTCGCTGGCCGAGCTGGCCGCCCGCGCGCCCGGGCACAGCGTCGAGGTGCGGGTCCCGCCGTTCGGTGCGGTGCAGTGCGTCGAGGGGCCGCGGCACACCCGCGGGACCCCGCCGAACGTCGTCGAGACCGACCCGCGGACCTGGCTGGCGCTCGCGCTGGGCCGCCGGTCCTGGGACGACGCCGTCGCCGACGGGGCGGTACGGGCGTCCGGCAGCCGGGCCGGGGAGATCGCCGGGTTCCTCCCGCTCGCCTGAATCGTCCGGGACGCCGGAGGGTTCCGGGCCCGCTGCGGGCCGTGACACGGACGTGGCACACAGGTGACTGCGACGTGACGCCGGTCCCGGGACCTGGGAGATCACGTCCGGTCCCGCGTACAGTCGGCCCCCGGTCCGGTCCGTCGCCCGTCGAGGAGCAGCCGCGTTGAGTTCCGTCCGGAACACCGCAGTCACCCCGCCCACCACCGACTCCGCCACCTCCGTCCCGAGCGACGGCGCCGACCCCCTCGCGGCCCTCCAGCCCGAGGAGGGCCCCCGGGAGGAGTGCGGCGTCTTCGGCGTCTGGGCTCCGGGCGAGGACGTCGCCAAGATGACCTACTACGGCCTCTACGCCCTGCAGCACCGCGGGCAGGAGGCCTGCGGCATCGCCGTCTCCGACGGCAACCGCATGGTCGTGTTCAAGGACCTCGGCCTGGTCAGCCAGGTCTTCGACGAGCAGACGCTGTCCTCGCTGCGCGGCAGCCTCGCCGTCGGGCACTGCCGCTACTCCACGACCGGCGCGACCACCTGGGAGAACGCGCAGCCGACCTTCCGGACCACCGAGACCGGCTCCGGCCTCGCGCTGGGGCACAACGGCAACCTGGTCAACACCGCGGAGCTGCGGGAGAACGTCGCGACGCTGGAGAACCGCAAGCGCTCCGGCCTGCGCGCGACGACCGACTCGGACCTGGTCACCGAGCTGCTCGCCGCCACCACCGCCGACCTCGGCCTGTTCGAGGCCGCGCTGCGGCTGCTGCCGACGCTGCGCGGCGCGTTCTCCCTGGTGTTCGCCGACGAGACCACCCTCTACGCCGCCCGGGACCCGCACGGCGTCCGGCCGCTGGTGCTGGGCAGGCTCGAGCGCGGCTGGGTCGTCGCCTCCGAGACCGCGGCGCTGGACATCGTGGGCGCCTCGTTCGTCCGCGAGGTCGAGCCCGGCGAGCTCGTCGCGATCGACGCCGACGGCATCCGCAGCACCCGCTTCGCCGCGCCCGAGCCCAAGGGCTGCGTGTTCGAGTACGTCTACCTGGCCCGCCCGGACACCCAGATCGCGGGCCGCTCGGTCTACGACGCCCGCGTCGACATCGGCCGCCGGCTGGCCGAGGAGCATCCCGTCGACGCCGACCTGGTCATCCCGGTCCCGGAGTCCGGCACCCCGGCCGCGATCGGCTACGCCCAGGGCTCCGGCGTCCCCTACGGCCAGGGCCTGGTGAAGAACGCCTACGTCGGCCGCACCTTCATCCAGCCCAGCCAGACGATCCGCCAGCTCGGCATCCGGCTGAAGCTGAACCCGCTGCGCTCGGTCATCCGGGGCAAGCGCCTGGTCGTGGTCGACGACTCGATCGTCCGCGGCAACACCCAGCGCGCGCTCGTCCGGATGCTGCGCGAGGCCGGTGCGGTCGAGGTGCACGTCCGGATCGCGTCGCCGCCGGTGCGCTGGCCCTGCTTCTACGGCATCGACTTCGCCAGCCGCGCCGAGCTGATCGCCAACGGCGCCGACACCGAGGGCGTCCGCCGCTCGATCGGCGCCGACTCGCTGGGCTACGTCTCGGTCGAGGAGATGGTGGCGGCCTCCGAGCAGCCCCGTTCCCGGCTGTGCTGCGCCTGTTTCGACGGCGAGTACCCGATCCCGCTCCCGGAGGAGGCCCAGCTGGGCAAGCACCTCCTGGAGGACCTCCCCACCCCGACGACGTCCGGTGCCGCATCGGGGGACCCGGGCCCGCTGTCCGTCGGATACGGTGCCGGGGAAGCACTGACCCGGCCCTGAGCCGGATCGCCGCTCCGGGACCGGCCACACGGCCGGGGCCCGGGCTGCGGCACGCCACGAAGCAGCACCGCGATGATCAGTACAGCCATGATCGGCACTGACAGTGACCTGGAGAACCGACCCATGCCCTCGACCGAGTCCGGCTCCGCCAGCTACGCCTCCGCGGGGGTGGACATCGACGCGGGCGAGCGGGCGGTCGAGCAGTTCAAGCCGTTCGCCGAGAAGGCCACCCGGCCCGAGGTGATGGGCGGTATCGGCGGGTTCGCCGGGCTGTTCGCCGCGAAGTTCGGCAAGTACACCGAGCCGGTGCTGGCGGCCTCCACCGACGGCGTCGGCACCAAGGTCGCGATCGCCCAGGCCATCGACAAGCACGACACCATCGGCCAGGACCTGGTCGCGATGGTCGTCGACGACCTCGTGGTGTGCGGGGCCGAGCCGCTGTTCCTGCAGGACTACATCGCCGTCGGGAAGCTGGTGCCCGAGCAGGTCGCGACGATCGTGCGCGGCATCGCCGAGGGCTGCGAGCAGGCCGGCTGCGCGCTGCTGGGCGGCGAGACCGCCGAGCACCCGGGCCTGATGGACGCCGGCGGCTACGACCTGTCCGCGACCGGCGTCGGCGTCGTGGACGCGGACAAGATGCTGCGCCCGGACCGGGTCCGCCGCGGCGACGTGCTCGTCGCGATGGGCTCGTCGGGCCTGCACTCCAACGGCTACTCGCTGGCCCGGCACGTGCTGCTCGACATCGCCCGGCTCCCACTGGCCGGGGAGCTGGAGGAGTTCGACCAGTCCCTCGGCGAGGAGCTGCTCGTCCCGACCCGGATCTACGCCAAGGACTGCCTTGCCCTGGCCGCCGAGACCGGGGTGCGGACGTTCTCGCACGTCACCGGCGGTGGGCTGGCCCGCAACCTGGAGCGGGTGCTGCCCGAGGGGCTCGCCGCCACCGTCGAGCGCGGCTCCTGGACCCCCGCCCCGATCTTCAAGCTCATCCAGTCCCGGGGCCGGGTCGACCGGACCGAGATGGAGAAGACGTTCAACATGGGCGTCGGCATGGTCGCCGTGCTGCCGCCGGAGGACGTCGACCGTGCGCTGGCGATCCTGACCGCCCGGCACGTGCCGGCCTGGATCCTGGGCGAGGTCGAGAAGGCCGACGACGTCGAGGGCGCCGACTCCGGCGAGCTCGGGGGTCGCGTCCTGCTGCGCGGGGAGCACCCGCGCTTCTGAGCGCCGGCCGGGAACCCGCTACGACGCGGCGGTCTGCTGCTCGGCGGCCCGGTGGGACTCCCGCAGCATCGGCGGGTGCAGCGCCTGCGCCGCGCCGCGCCGGAACAGCCGGGGCGGGCGGCCGCGGCCGCCGGTGACCAGCGTCGGTGTCGGCACGAGGAAGCCCTCGGTCGAGGTGACCTTGCGCTGGAAGTTGCGCGGGTCCAGGGCCGTCTCCCAGACGGCCTCGTAGATCCGGCGCAGATCGGACACGGTGAACTCGTCCGGGCAGAACGACGCGGCCAGCGTCGTGTACTCCAGCTTCGACCGGGCCCGCTCCACGCCGTCGGCGAGGATCATGTCGTGGTCGAAGGCCAGCGCGGGGACGGTGCGGCCGGAGAGTTCGGTGCCGCCGGAAAGCTCGGTGCTGCTGGCGAGTTCGGTGCTGTCGGAAAATTCGGTGCTGCCGGAGAGTTCGGTGCCACCGGCGAGCACGGTGTCGACCGGGAACCAGGCCGACTTGACCGCACCGCCACCCGGGGTCGGCTCGGGCATGTCCGGCACGAACGCCAGGTAGCCCACCGACAACACGCGCCCGCGCGGGTCCCGGTCCGGGGCCGCGTAGCTGGCGAGCTGCTCCAGGTGCCCGACGACGGCGTCGCCGGTGTCCGCCCCGGTCTCCTCACCGAGCCGTCGTCCGGCCGTGTGGACCAGGTCCTCGTCCGGGCGCACGAAACCGCCGGGGAGCGCCCACTCGCCGACGAACGGCGGCTCACCGCGCTCGATGAGCAGCACGTGGAGCCGGTCCGAGCGGACCGTGAGCACGACGAGGTTCACCGCGACGGCGAACAGGTTGCCGCGCATGACGTGAACACCTCGGGGGACGACGGGGACCGGGCCGGCGCCGCGGGGGCGCGCACCCGATCTTGCCTCATCCGTCCCGAGCGAACGACACCACCCGCCACCAGCCGGTCACGGCAGGTCGTCGAACGGTGTCACGGGAGAGCGCCTGCGGGCGCGATGTGAGAGTGGCCGCGGTTCGCCGTACCCGGCCGTCGAGGCCCGGCGTACGGCGTCCGCGGCACCGTCAGCGACGGGGCTCGTCGTCCTCGTCGTTGTACTTGGCCGCGAGGTCGGCGTACTCGCCGTACTCGTCGTCGCCGGAGTCGGTAGTAACCGCCGTCCCACTACCGATCTCGCGCTGGAGCGCGTCGAGATCCATAGAAGGGGAGCTGTACTTGAGCTCGCGGGCCACCTTCGTCTGCTTGGCCTTGGCTCGTCCGCGCCCCATGGCTGGTCCCCCTTACAACAGGGAAGGGGCGGCCCGGTCAGCTGACACGACCCGGCGGCCCCTCTCTTCTCATCAATGTCGTGACAGCTACCGTACCTTGCTCCGGCCGGAACGTGCGACGCGGCTCCGCGGTCGTTCCGCCTCCGTCACAGCCCGACCCGCCGCAGGCCCCTCGCCCGACACCTGTCGGACACTCCCGCGTCATCCGCGGGCGAGGTGACCGCGACGGAGCGTTCCGCCGCAGGTCACCCCGGGTGCGACGACCCTCAGGATCCGGCGCCGGGGCCGCCCTTGGCCCGTGCCCGGGCCGCTCGCCCTGGCGGCGGGGTGGCGGAGTCGGCCTCGTAGGAATTCGGGTCGATCGTGGCGGGGGACACGCGGTCCTCGTCCCCGGCGGTCAGCTCGGCGTCGGCCGGGACGGACCGCTTGACCAGCGCCAGCGCGATCGGGCCCAGCTCGTGGTGCTGGACGACGGTGCCCACCCGGCCGACCGTGCGGCCGTCGCGCACGACGGGGTCGCCGGTGCGGGGGAGGTCCTCGTCGCCGGCGTCGAGCAGCAGCTGGACCAGGCGGCGCGGCGGACGGCCCAGGTTCGCGACCCGCGCGACCGTCTCCTGGCCGCGGTAGCAGCCCTTGGTCAGGTGCACGGCGGGGCCGATCCAGCCGACCTCGTGCGGGATCGTGCGCTCGTCGGTGTCGAGGTGCAGCCGCGGCGCCCGCGACTCCACGCGCAGTGCCTCGAACGCGATCGAGCCGGCCGCGCGGGCGCCCGCGCCGGTCAGCGTGGACCACCAGCGGTCGGCCTCCTCGCGGGGCACGACGACGTCCGCGGCGTCCTTGCCCGGCCACGGGGTGCGCCGGACGAACCCGCCCCCGGACAGCGGGGCGACGCCGTGCGGGGCGGCAGGCACGGGCAGGCCCGCGGACTCCAGCACCGACGGCGTGTCCGGGCCGACGACGGTCAGCACGGTCAGCTCCGCCGTCGCGTCCCGCGGCTCGACCTTGGACCAGAAGACCATCTTGGTGAGGTAGTCGAGCAGCGCGGCGCCGTCACCGGCCTCGGTGTCGAGGTAGACGGCCCCCGCGGTGTGCGCGACCGCGGCGTGGTGCAGGACCCGGCCCTGGGCGTCGAGGATCAGGGCCTCGGTGCCGGTGTCGTCGCCCAGCTCGCTCATGTGCTGGGTGAGCAGCAGGTGCAGCCAGGCGAGGCGCTCCTCGCCGGTGACGGCCAGGACGTCGCGGTGCCCCCGGTCGACGACGGCGGCGGCGCGGGCCATCGCGCGCTGCTCGGCAGGCGGGTCACCGTGGTGTGCGGCGACGGCGGCGTCCGGGTCGGCCGGTCCGGCGTCGTCGGTCTCGGGGGTGGCGGGGTTCTGGGCTGCGGGTGTGGTCAACGGTCTCCCTCCGCGGCGACGTGCTGGTGTGCGTGGACCTCGCCGGTGCTCTCGCCCGTGTCGCCTGTGTCGTCCGTGTCGTTCGTGTCGCCGGGGGCGCCGTGCTCGGCGACGCAGTCGGTGCACGTCCCCGACAGCGCGACGTGGGTGGCGTCGAGCCGGAAGCCGTACTCGGACCGGGTACGGCGCTCGACCTCGGCCATCAGCTCGGTCGGGGCCTCGTCCACCCGTCCGCACCGGTGGCAGACCAGGTGGACGTGCCGGTGCTGGTGCTCGGAGTAGGTCGGCGCGCCGTGCCCGAGGTGCGCGTGCCGGACGACGCCGAGCTCCTCGAGCAGGTCCAGCGTCCGGTAGACGGTGGTGATGTTGACCGCCGGAGCGGTCTCCTGCACGCGGGTGCACACCTGCTCGGGCGTCGCGTGCCCGAGGGTCCGGACGGCGTCGAGGACGAGCTGGCGCTGCGGCGTCATCCGCAGGCCGCGCTTGTGCAGCGTGCCCTTCAGCGAGGTGTCCACACCCACGATGGTATTCCGTGTGCCGCCGGACCTCGACCGGCGACGCGGCAGCCGGGCATGGTGCCACGGCGAGCGGTGCGGCGGGAAGCGCCACGCCGGGGTGATCGCCCGCGTGGCCTGCGGAGGTCGCCGAGGGGCCGCGCGGATCGCTACCCTGATCGTCGAAGTCGGACCGGACACTTCCGGTCCGGCCTCGGCGCACCGTGCCGGACGACGCGAGGAGAGACGATGACGGCAGACGGGGCGGACCGCCCGGGCGGTTCCCCGCGGTTCGACGTCGTGCTCCGCGGTTACGACCGCAAGCAGGTCGACGAGCACATCGTCCAGATGCAGCGGGTCATGGGCCGGATGCGCGCGGACATCGACGCGCTCCGCAGCCGTCCGATGCCGCCGCCCGGCGCTCCGGTGCCCGGGGGGCCGATGGGCCCGCCGCCCGGTCCGCCGCGGCCGGCGCCGCACCCCGGGCCGCCCGGGTCCGCCGGAGCCGTGGCGGCCGGGTCGTCCGCGGACGACTTCTCGGACCGGATGCAGTCGATACTGGCGAAGGCCGAGGAGGAGGCGGAGGAGATCCGCGCCAAGGCCCGCGCCGACGCTGAGCGTGTCGCCGGGGAGGCCCGCAAGCAGGTCGACCGGGCCCGCGCCGATGCCGACCGTGCCCGTGAGCAGGGCGACAAGCTCCGCGCCGAGGTCGGTGAGCTGACCCGGCGGCGGGACGAGCTGCGTACCGAGGCCGGGGGCCGCGCCGGTGCGCCGTCGCCGCAGGGGCGCCCGAACCAGCCGGGTCAGAACGCGAACCAGCAGAACTCGAACCAGCAGGGCCGGCAGCAGAACCAGCAGGGCCAGGGCGGCGCGCAGGGATCCGGGCCGAACCGGCCCAAGCAGGGTGCCTCGCAGCACGGCCCGCAGCCGGGCCCGCGGGGTCCGCAGCCCGGTCGCCCGGCCGGTGGGCCGCAGTCCGCCAGGTCCGGCAGCCGGCCGCTCGCGTCGCAGCCCGGTCCGGCGCCCGCGGGTGCGCAGAACGGTGCCTCCGCCGCACAGGACGGCCGGAACGGCAGCGAGGTGAAGGCCGGGGCCGACGAGGCGTCGCCGGCCTCCGCGGCGCCGAAGCCCGGGCCCGCGCCGAAACCCGGTCCGAAGCCGGGACCGTCGCCGAAGCCCGGCCCCACGCCGAAGCCGGCAGGCTCCTGCGTGGACGCAGCGGCGGAGCCCGCCGCCGGGAAGGCCGCCGCGGACAGCGCGGACACGGCGACGAAGGACGGCGCCGCCGAGCAGGGCACGTCGAAGCCGGACGGCCCGCGCCCCGGGCCGGGCGGGCGGCCGTCGCCGTCGCCGCGGCCGGGCCCGCAGCCGTCCGGGAAGCAGGACGCGAACCGGGGTGGCGGCCCGGCCGACTCCGGTGCCGCCGACCTGTTCCGGCCGGCGTCGGACGCCGAGCCCGCGACGACGGCGGTGCCCCGCCAGGACACCGCGCACCCTCCGGCCGAGGACGGCGAGGACCCGGAGCGGACCGTCGCGGTCGGCGCCGTCCGCCGTTCCGGTGACACACCATCGGATGGTTCGAAGAAGGGTTCCGGCGCCCCGAAGAAGGGGGCAGCTGCGTCCACCGGCGACGCGGCGGAGCAGCCGACTACCGCGAACCCCACCCCCGCCCGCGACGACGACGGCGACGCCCCGAACGGGCGCCGTCCGGGGCCCGGCCAGGGCGGAAACGGGCAGGCCGGCCGCAACGGCGGCTCGTCGAAGCGCTCCGGTGGCAGGTCCGGCAACGGCGACGACAGCTCGTCGGACACCGGGGGAGAGGGCGGCGACGCCGGCTCCGGGAAGGCGGAGCGCTCCGCCGCCGGGCGGCCGTCGACGGGGACGCGCAGCGGCTGAGGTTCCCGGTGATCGGGGCCGGACCGGAATATGGTCCCGATCATGCAGTTGGGCTCGTGGACGGTCCCGTTCCTGCCGCTCGTCGCGGTGCTGGGTGTGGGCGTGCTCGTCCTTCTCGTGCTGTGGGGGGTGTGGCGCGCGCGCCGCAGCCCGGCCACCGCGCCGCTGCCGGTCGAGCGTCCCGAGGCGCGGCCGGCTCCGGTGCCGTGCGCGGAGGACTGGACCGGTGAGAACGCCGGTGGCCCGGCCGACCCGCCGAGGCCGGCTCCGACGCGGACGGTGGCCGACATGGTCGCCGCGCGCGACGCCGACACCGGCCCGCTCCCGGGCCTGCCGCTGAACGCCGACGGCTCCGCGTCCCGCAGCGCGGCCCGTGACGGACAGCCGCGGCAGTACGCGCAGCCGCAGCGCCACTACCCGGCGCCGCAGCACGCCCCGGCCCCGCAGCACGCCCCGGCGGCGCAGCAGGTCCCGGCCGCGCAGGCCGCCCCGGTGGGGCAGGACGCGGTGGCCGCGGAGCACACCCCGGACGTGGCGCACTCACCGGACACCGGGCACGCGCCGGGCCCGCAGTATGCAGCCGCCCCGGCCACCCCCGGCGCGACCGCCTCCACAGCGCAGGACTCCGCGGCGCAGGAATCGGCAGCGCAGGAATCGGGGCACGACTCCGCCACCCGCACCGCTGCGGTCGCGGCCGTACCGGCCGCCGGCCTCGCCGCGGCGGCGACCGCGGCCTGGCGCCGGCGCCGTCCGGTGCCCCGGACCCGGAACCCGGAGAACGACCGCGACGACGTCATCGCCCCGGCCGACGAGCGCCCGGACCTCGGCACTGTCGAGCGGGCCGGACGGGCGATGCCGGTTCGCACCGACGCGTCGGCCCGCGACGAGCGGGCCGCCACCCCGGAGCCCCCGGCCGCCCGGACCCCGGAGTCCGGTCAGGACAGTTCCCCCGGCGCTGTCGATTCTCCCGGCGACACACCAGCTGCCGCCCCGTCCGGGGACGGCACCGGCGAGGACACGGACGTCCCCGCCACCGGTGACGCGGCCGGTGTCGCCGAGACCCCCGCCGTGTCCGACACCGCCGAGTCCGGCACCGCCTCGTCCGACACCGCCACCGACGACCCGGACGACCCGATGTTCGGCCCCGCGGACGAGGACGCCGGCACCCCGGCCCCGCGCCCGCTGTCGCGGCTGCGCGTCGTCGGGGACCCCGGCCGTACGGCGCCGCAGGTCCCCGACCCCGGCCCGGCGCCGGAGCCCACGGGCACCCCGGTGCCGCCGTGGTCGACCGAGCGCACCGACCCCCCGACGCCCGACGCCCCGGCCGCCGCCCACCACGAGCCGCAGCCGGAGCCGTCCCGGTCGCCGGAACCGCGCGACCACGACGACGACCCGGCCGAGCGCGGTACCTCGGTGTCGGTGTCCCGCGCGGTCCAGCAGGCCCTCGCCGCCCGCGCGGTGCAGCAGGCCCGCCTGCGCCGCGACGCCGACGGCACCCTCCAGCCGGTCTCCGCGACCCAGGACGCCGAGGCCGACGAGCCCGCGGGTGCCGATGTCCGCGACCGGCTGCTGTCGGTGCTGATCAGCGACCCGGACCGTGCCCTCGACGCGACGCGCCGGATCGACGACTCCCGCGACCATCTCGACGAGCTCGGCGACCAGATGCGCCGCAGCCGGGCCGAGCTGGAGCGCGCCGTCCGGCGGCTGCGTGACTGCGGTCTCGCGCCCGAGCAGATCGGCCGGCTGGCCGGCATGCCCGTCGACGACGTCCGCACCATGCTCGACGGCGAGGGCGCCCGCTGAGCAGCGGGACGCTCAGCCGAGGACGGTGAACCGCACCGTGCTGGCCGGAGCCGCCTGCGCCAGCAGCGGCAGGTCGGCGTCGTCGACGACACCGATCACCGGATAGCCGCCGGTCGTCGGGTGGTCGGCGAGGAACACCACCGGCGGTCCGTCCGGCGGGGCCTGCACCGCGCCGGTCACCATCCCCTCGCTCGGCAGCTCCCGGCCGAGCGTGGACGTACGTCGCGGCGGGGGTGGCCCGTCGAGCCGGACGCCGATCCGGTTGCCCGTCGGCGACACCGTCCATACCGGACCGGTCAGGGCAGCGCGCGGGTCGGTGAACCAGTCGTCGCGCGGGCCGGGCCGCACCCGCAGCCGGAGCTGCGTGGGCACCGCCGGGAACGGCACCGGGCCCGCGGGCGGCACCGGCCCGGCCCACGGGCCGACCTGCAGGACATCGCCGGCCGCGACCGGGTCCGGGCCCAGCCCGGACAGCACGTCGGTGCTGCGGCTGCCCAGCTCCGGTTCGGCGGCCAGGCCGCCCGCGACCGCGAGGTACATCCGCAGCCCGGCCACCGGCGTCCCGATCTCCAGGACGGCGCCGTCGGGCACCCGCAGCGCAGTGTGACTCGCGGCCGGGCGCCCGCCGGCCCGTACCGGGGCCGGTGCGCCGGTCACCGCGACGATCCGGGCGCCGCGGGCCCGCAGCCGCAACCCACCGCCGAGCAGCTCCAGCCCGGCGGCACCGGAACCGTTGCCCACCAGCCGGTTCCCCAGCTCGTACGACGGCCGGTCCAGCGATCCCGACGGAGGCACACCGAGGTGGGCGAACCCGGGCCGCCCGCGGTCGGTGACCAGCGCCTGCGGCCCCGTCGCGAGGACCTCGAACCCGCCGTCCTGCCCGGTCATCGCGGCTCGAACCGCACCCGGTCTCCCGGGGCGAGCAGGGCGGGCCGCTCCGCGGACGGGTCGAACAGCTCCCGCGGGTCCACATCGGCGCGCCCGACGAGCCGCCAGCCGCCGGGGGAGCGGCGCGGGTACACACAGGAGTAGACGTCCGCGACGCCCACCGAGCACGGCGGCACCGCGGAACGGGAGCTCTCCAGCCGCGGCTGGCGCAGCGGCCCCGGCAGTCCGGACAGGTAGCCGAAACCGGGCGCGAACCCGCAGAAGTCCACCGTGTACTCGGCGCCGGAGTGCAGCGCGACGACCTCGTCGGCGGACACCCCGGCGGTGTGCGCGACCAGGTCCAGGTCCGCGCCGTCGTAGATCACCGGGATCGTGTGCCGGGCCCCCGGTTCGGGTGCGGCACCGGCGTCCCCCGCGCCGGCCGCGGCGGCGCGTACGCGGTCGAGCGTGGCGCCGGGAGCGACCTCGACCAGCACCGTGCGGGCGGCCGGGACCAGCTCGGTCACCTCGGGCAGCGCGGCGTCGCGGACGGCGGCGGCGATCGCCGCGACCTCCGCGGCCGACGCGGCCTCGAACAACAACGCCCGGGCCCCGTTCGGACGCGCGGTCGGCGCGCCCGAACGGTCCCGGGCGGAGGGTGTCGGCAAGCTCAGCCGACGACGCGGTGCAGCACCGCGGACATGTACGGCTTCATCTCGCCGCCGTCCAGCGCGCGCTCGTCCACATAGGCCAGATCACCCTGGTTGACCAGGCCGTAGAGCCGCTTGGAGGCGACGGTCTCGCGGGCGGTCGCGGTGCGGGCGACGGCGTCGGACTGGATCTCCCAGGAGCGCATGTCGCCCTTGGGGCCGTAGAACACCTCGACGAGGCCGTTGCTGTCGGCCAGCAGGACCTCGAGCGAGCCGTCCTCCTGCGGACGCCAGAAACCGGTCTCGCGCTCGATCGACTCGCCGGGCTCGCCGTTGTCGTCGAGCAGCCAGGCGCGTGCCTCGTAGGACAGGAACGGCCTGCCGTCGTGGGCGAACACCAGCTGCTGGCCGAAGCGCTTCGGCTCCTCCGACGTCGGGTCGACCAGCTCGCCCTCGCCGCGCCACACGCCGACCAGCGGCAGCACACCGAGGTTGTTCTGGTGCAGGTCGGGTCCGTGCCGCAGGTTCGCGGTGTCGTCGGTGACGGGCAGGTCCTCCCACAGCGGCAGGTTGCGCTGCGGGGAGTCCGGCGCGGCGTTCTCCGGGCCGGTGATGGTGGTCTGCAGCTCTTCGGAGCCGGAGTCGGGCTCGGTCACGTCTGGGGCTCCTCGTGGTCGGAGAGGTCGGGGGTGGGCAGGTCGCCTCCGGGAACCGCGGGCTCGACGACGAACAGACGCCGGAGCAACCAGCCGGACCAGGCGGCGGTCCCCGCGGTGAGGGCGATCAGCAGCCCGGTGGAGAACCAGTGCACGGCGCGCCAGCGTACTCGGGGACGTACCGGTAACGCCGAACGCCGCCCCGGAGATTCCCGGAGCGGCGTTCGGCGGTTCCGAAGAACACTCAGGCGCGGTACCGATGCGCGCCTTCGCGAGCTCAGGCGACGGTACTGATGCGCGCCTTCGCGAGCTCAGGCGACGGTGTTGTCTCGCGCCTTCGCGAGCTCAGGCGACGGTGTTGTCTCGCGCCTTCGCGAGCTCAGGCGACGGCAATCTCCGCCTGGTGCAGGCCCGGCCCGTCGGCGACGAGCTCGGCGTCGCCGTTGCCCGAGCGCGACAGCGCCCGGACGGTCCAGGTGCCCGGCGCGGCGAAGAACCGGAAGTCACCCGAGGCCGAGGACACGACCTCCGCGGTGAACTCGCCGGTGCCGTCCAGCAGCCGCACGAAGGCCCCGGCGACCGGCTCGCCACCGGCCACGACGCGGCCGGCGACCACGGTCTCCTTGGACAGGTCCGTGTTCGGGGGCAGGGTCAGGGACTGGTCAGGTGCTCCGCACATGCTTACTTCGCTCCCAGCTCGATCGGGACGCCGATCAGCGAGCCGTACTCGGTCCAGCTGCCGTCGTAGTTCTTGACGTCGGAGTGGCCCAGCAGCTCGTGCAGCACCACCCAGGTGTGGCTCGAGCGCTCGCCGATGCGGCAGTAGGCGATGGTCGCCTTGCTACCGTCGTAGCCGGCCTCGGAGTAGAGGGCGGCCAGGTCGTCGTTGGACTTGAAGGTGCCGTCCTCGTTGGCCGCCTTCGACCACGGGATGTTCACCGCCGACGGCACGTGGCCCGGGCGCTGGCTCTGCTCCTGCGGCAGGTGGGCCGGGGCCAGGATCTTGCCGGAGAACTCGTCGGGCGAGCGCACGTCGACCAGGTTCTTCGTGTCGATCGCGTCGACGACCTCGTCGCGGAACGCGCGGATCGAGTTGTCGGCGTCCTTGGCGGTGTAGGAGGTGGCGGGGCGGTCCTTGACCTCGCTGGTCAGGGTCCGGCCGTCGAGCTCCCACTTCTTGCGGCCGCCGTCGAGCAGCACGACCTTGTCGTGGCCGTAGAGCTTGAACTCCCAGTACGCGTACGCGGCGAACCAGTTGTTGTTGCCGCCGTAGAGCACGACCAGGTCGTCGTTGCCGACGCCCTTGGCCGAGAGGAGCTGCTCGAACTGCTCCTTGGTGACGATGTCGCGGCGGACCTCGTCCTGCAGCTCGTCGGTCCAGTTGACCTTGACCGCACCGGGGATGTGGCCCCCGTCGTAGGCGGTGGTGTCCTCGTCGACCTCGAGGAACACCACCCCGTCGCTGTCCAGGTTCTCTTCCGCCCAGTCGGCGGTGACGAGGACGTCCTCGCGGCTCATGTTCGATCTCTCCCGTTACGTGTTCGGTGGGACTCAGGAACGCGCGGGCAGCGAGCCGCTGCCGCGCAGGCGGGCGAGGAGCCCGTACATCTCGCAGCCCAGGCAGAAGCCGAAGGCCGCGTTGAGGAAGGCCGCCGCGAGCGCCGCCGCCGTGGCGACGACGCCGAGCAGCGGCAGGCCGCCCAGGTAGCCGGCCGCGGCGACCGCGGTGAAGACGAGGCCGACGGTCTGCGAGAAACGGACCGGGGCGGCGTCCTCCCATGCGGTGGCCGGGCCGAGCCTGCGTGCGACGAGCCGGCGGTACAGCTCGCCGTAGGGAGCGAACTGCATGCCGGCGAACCTGCCGACGGCGAACACCGCCGCCTGGGCGGCGGCCAGCCATCCGCTGCCGCTGACCAGCACCAGCGCCAGGACGACGGTGGTGAGTGCGGCGGCGAACCGGACGCCACGCGGGTCGAGCCTCGGCTCGGCGCGCGCGACAGGGATGTCCGTCACGGACATGATGGAACTCCTGCGGAGCTTTCCGGATGACGGCCGGACGCGTCAGAGGTGACGAGCCGGCCCGGGCACTCGGGTCAGGAGGCCAGACAGAGGCAGCCGGCGAGGCGGCACAGATCGACTGCGCGGCGTCGGGTCAGCGGCCAGTTCACGGGGGCGAGCGTAGCCGACGGTGCGCGGTCCGCACACCCCGAACCGCTCACACCTGTCCGGTCAGGTTCCAGGATGTGGGAGTGCCGGGGTCAGCTCGTCCACCCGGGGCACCCCGGAGACCCGCAGGACCTCGGCCCCCTCGGCGTCGAAGACCACGGTGGTCGGGGTCCGCAGGACGCCCAGCGTGCGGGCGACGTCCTGATGCTCGGCGACGTCCACCTCGACGTGCGCGAGCCCCGCGTCGGCCGCGACGAGCGAGCCGAGCACCTCGGCGGTCTGCCTGCACGGGGCGCAGGCCGGCGACGACAGCTGCAGCAGCAGGGCTCGCCGTCCCTGCGGCTCGGTGTCCGCGAGATCCCAGCCCGAGGGCCCGGACCCGGGCTCCGCGGCCCGGACGCGCCCGTCCCGGCGGCGCAGCCACAGGCCGTAGAGACTCAGCGCTGCGAGCGCCACGAGCAGGACGACCAGCCCGGTCACGTCCATGTCCCTGCACCTCCGAGTTCCCGGCGGTGCCCGGCCGTACCGCCGCTGACCTGCACGGTAGGCGCTCCCGTCCGGGAGCGTCCGCGACCCCCGCCGGGGCCGGATGAGATCATCGGCGCCGACGGGACCGGAACGGTTCCTGCGTGAGGCGGGTCGCGATCGTGCTGACTCATGCGTGACGCCCGGGTATCGTCCACGTATCGCGAGAGGAGGAGTCCATGGAACTGCTCCTGCTGACCACGGCTCCGGAAGCGGCCGCCGTGCTGCCTGCCCTGTCCCTGCTGCCGCACAACGTGCGGACCGCGGCCCCCGAGGTCGCGGCGTTGCTCGACGCCGGCCCGCACGACGCGGTCCTCGTCGACGCCCGCAGCGACCTGGTGGCGGCCCGCTCCCTGTGCCGGTTGCTCGGCAGCACCGGGACCGACGTGCCGGTGATCGCCGTCCTCAACGAGGGCGGGCTGGTCGCCGTGTCCGGGGAGTGGGTGGTCGACGAGATCCTGCTTCCCGCCACCGGCCCCGCCGAGGTCGACGCCCGGCTGCGCCTGCTGCGCGCACGCCCCGGGGCCGAGTCCTCCTCCGGCGGCGGTGCGCTCGTCCTCGGTGAGCTGGTCATCGACGAGGCCACCTACTCGGCTCGGCTCAAGGGCCGCCTGCTCGAACTCACCTACAAGGAGTTCGAGCTGCTCAAGTACCTCGCGCAGCACGCGGGCCGGGTCTTCACCCGCGCCCAGCTGCTGCAGGAGGTCTGGGGCTACGACTTCTTCGGTGGCACCCGCACCGTCGACGTCCACGTGCGGCGGCTGCGCGCCAAACTCGGCGGCGAGCACGAGCAGATGATCGGCACCGTGCGCAACGTGGGCTACAAGTTCGTCCGCCCGTCCCGGGGCGGGATCGCCGCGCCGCCGGAGCCGGAGGACGAGGACGACGAGTCCGCGCCCGCCCGTGCCGAGGAGCGTGCGAACGGGGAGCGTCCGGCGGGCCTGCGCCCGTCGACCCGGCAGCAGCCGGGATCTCTCTCCTCCCGCTGAGTCCTCCCGCAGGGTCCATCGCGCAGGGTCCATCGCGCAGGGTCTCGCGCCGGGCCGTCCGGGGTGAGCCCGGCGGCGGGGTGCGGCGGGCCCGGTTAGGGTCCGCACCGTGGACCCGCGCGTGCTGACCGAGATCGACGCCGACACCGTCGCGGGCGTCCGTGCGACGCTCGCCGCCGCCTCCGCGGCCGACGGTGCGGAGCCGCTGTCCGAGCAGTTCCTGCTAAACCTGCGCCCGGACGCGCCGCGCGACGGCGTCCGGCACGTCCTGCTCGGCGGCTCCGGCGAATCCGGCAGGCACGACGGCCCGGTCCCGGCCTACGCCCAGCTCGACGGCGAGTACGCCGAGCTCGTCGTGCACCCGGACGAGCGCCGCGCCGGTCACGGATCCGCGCTGGTCGACGCGCTGGAGAAGCTCACCGCCGCCCCGCACGTCTGGGCGCACGGCGATCTCGATGCCGCCCGCGCGCTGGCGGAGAAGCGCGGCTACCGGCGCGACCGGGTGCTCTGGCAGATGCGGCGCACCGCCGACGCCGGCGACCTGCCCGCGCTCACCGTCCCGGACGGCGTCACCCTCCGCGCATTCGTCCCCGGGACCGACGACGCCGAGTTCCTCCGCGTCAACAACGCCGCCTTCGACTGGCACCCCGAGCAGGGCGGCTGGACCGGGGACGAGCTGGCTGCCCGCGAGGGCGAGGACTGGTTCGACCCGGCCGGGTTCCTGCTCGCCCTCGACGACGCCTCCGGGGCGCTGCTCGGCTACCACTGGACCAAGGTCCATCCCGCCGAGGAGACCGGCGAGGGAGCGATGGGCGAGGTCTACGTCCTCGGCGTCGACCCGGCCGCGCACGGCCGCGGACTCGGCGGCGTCCTGACTCTCGCGGGTCTGCACCACCTGCACGACGACCGCGGCCTGGAGACGGTCCTGCTCTACGTCGAGGCGGACAACGCGCCCGCCGTGAAGGTCTACGAGCGCCTCGGGTTCACCGTGCATGCCGCGGACGTGAACTACGCGCGTTGACCATTGCGTCATGCTGACATGAACCGGACATAGTCACCGCGCGCGACAGCGTCCTCACGGGGTGTTCGCGGTGTGATATGGATCCACCCGTTCGGGCGTCGTGTTCAGCTCGTGTTCATCTTCCGTGGGTCAGGCGGCCAACCCCCCTCTTTAGCGTCATCGGCCGGCGGCCGAGGGGTCGTCCAACGGCACGAGCCGATCACGGAGGAACCTGTAGTGAAGACCAATCGGCGCGCGCCCCGAGCGCGCCTGGCGGCCGCCGGGGTCGCGGCGTCCTGTGCGCTGTTCGTCGTCGCCGGTTGTGGCGCGGCGAACGAGGGCGGCGGAGGCGGCGCCCAGGGTGGCGGCGTCAACGGCACGATCAACGGCGCGGGCGCGAGCTCGCAGCAGGCCGCGATGCAGGCCTGGAACGCCGGCTTCTCCGAGGCCAACCCCGGCGCTCAGGTGAACTACCAGCCGGTCGGTTCGGGCGGTGGCCGCACCCAGTTCATCCAGGGCGGCGTGCAGTTCGCCGGCACCGACTCCTCGCTGAAGGACAAGGAGCTGACCGACGCCAAGGCAAAGTGCGGCGGCGACGTCATCGAGATCCCGGACTACATCTCCCCGATCGCCGTGGTCTACAAGCTCAACGGCGTCGACGACCTCACCCTGTCGCCGGCCACCGTTGCGGGGCTCTTCAAGGGCGACATCAAGACCTGGAACGACCCGAAGGTCGCTGCCGACAACCCCGGCAAGCAGCTCCCGGCGACCAAGGTCTCCCCGGTGCACCGCTCCGACAAGTCGGGCACCACGCAGAACTTCACCGACTTCCTGAACAAGGCCGCGCCGAAGGTGTGGACCTCCAAGGCCGCCGAGGAGTGGCCGGTCCAGGGTGGTGAGGCCGCGCAGGGCACCTCGGGTGTCGTGAACTCGGTCAGTGGCGGCGACGGCACGATCGGCTACGCCGACGCCAGCCAGGCCAAGGACCTCGGCAAGGCCAAGCTGAAGCTGGGCGACAAGGCCGTCGAGCCGAGCGCCGAGGCCGCGGTCAAGATCTTCGAGGAGTCGAAGCGCAAGGAGGGGCAGGGCGACAGCGCGTTCGCCTACGACCTGAACCGGACCGCCACCGGCGGTGCCTACCCGGCGGTGCTGGTGTCCTACCTGCTGGCCTGCCCGCAGTACCAGGACCAGTCGCAGGCCGACGCGACCAAGGCGTTCCTGCAGTACGTCGTCAGCCCGGAGGGGCAGCAGAAGGCGGCCGAGGCGGCGGGCTCCGCCCCGCTGCCGGACTCGCTGCGCAGCCAGATCACCCCGGTGATCGAGAAGATCAAGGCAGCGGGCTGAGCCGTCCGCGACGGAACGAGCACTAGCCACGGGCCCCGGTCGGTCGTCATCATCGAGACGCCCGGCCGGGGCTCACGGCCGCTCTCCCCCCTGTCCAGCAACCACCGCATCACCAGGGACAACTGTGACCACCACGCAATCCGCGCCTGAGACCACGGCGCGCAAACCCGTCACCCAGCCGGGTGACCGCATCTTCGCGGGCGCCGCGAAGGGCGCGGGCATCCTCATCCTCGTCGTCCTGGCCGGCGTCGCCGCCTTCCTGGTGAGCAAGACGTTCCCGGCGCTGACGGCGTCGGCCCCCTCGGCCCCCGACGGGTTGGTCGTCTACATCGCCCCCCTGGTGTTCGGCACGCTGCTCAGCGCGGTCCTCGCGCTGATCATCGCGACGCCGCTCGCGGTCGCGGTGGCCCTGTTCATCAGCCACTACGCCCCGCGCCGCGTCGCGCAGATCCTCAGCTACCTGGTCGACCTGCTGGCCGCGGTCCCCTCGATCGTCTACGGCCTGTGGGGCGCGCTGACCCTCGCGCCGGCGTCGGCCGGGCTGCTGGTCTGGCTCAACACCTACTTCGGCTGGCTGCCGTTCTTCGCCGGCCCGCCCTCGGCCACCGGCCGCACGATGCTCATCGTCGGCGTGGTGCTGGCGGTGATGATCATGCCGATCATCACCGCGGTCTCCCGCGAGGTCTTCCTGCACGTCCCGCGCCTGCACATCGAGGCGGCGCTGGCCCTCGGCGCGACCCGCTGGGAGACGATCCGGCTCGCGGTCCTGCCGTTCGGCCGGTCCGGAGTCGTCTCCGGCGCGATGCTCGGCCTCGGCCGCGCGCTCGGCGAGACCATGGCCGTCGCGATCGTGCTGTCGGTCTCCGGCGGCGTCACCTTCGACCTGATCGGCTCGGCGAACCCCTCGACGATCGCCGCCAACATCGCGCTGCAGTTCCCGGAGGCCTCCGGGATCGACGTCAGCGTGCTGATCGCCTCCGGCCTCGTGCTGTTCGTGATCACCCTGCTGGTCAACATGCTCGCCCGGTTCATCGTCGAGCGCCGCCGCGACTTCTCGGGAGCGAACTGACATGTCGACCGGAACCGAACACGACGAGTCCGGGCGCGAGAGCACCGGCGCCGTCGCCGCACGCACCGCGAGCCCGGGCCTCGACGCCCCGGCCACCTCCGCGCCGCTGCCGAAGAAGGAGGGCTCGCTCCCGAACTGGGCGCCGTGGGCCGTCCTCGGCGGCTCCGCCGTGGTCATGGCCGTCTTCGTCGCCCTGCTCGGCGGGTTCAGCATCGGCCTGTGGGTCGTCCTGACCGCGCTCGCGTTCCTGGTGGTGACCTACCTGGGGTCGCGGGCCATCGAGGGACCGCGCAAGGCACTGGACCGGCTGGTCACCGCCGTGGTCACCGGCGCCTTCCTGGTCGCGATGATCCCGCTGGTGTCGGTGCTCTGGACGGTGATCTCCGAGGGCTGGGCGCGCTTCGACGTCACGTTCTTCACCAACTCGATGCGCGGCGTCGTCGGTGTGGGCGGCGGTGCGTCGCACGCCATCCAGGGCACCCTGATCATCACCGCGCTGGCCGCGCTCATGTCGATCCCGGTCGGTGTGCTCACCGCGGTCTACCTGGTCGAGTACGGCAACCAGAACAAGCTCGCCCGGGCGATCACCTTCTTCGTCGACGTCATGACGGGTATCCCGTCGATCGTCGCCGGCCTGTTCGCCTACGCGCTGTTCGCGCTGTTCGTCGGCCCGGGTGTGCGGCTCGGCTTCGCCGGTGCGGTCGCGCTGACCGTGCTGATGATCCCGATCGTCGTGCGCTCCACCGAGGAGATGCTCAAGATCGTCCCGAACGACCTGCGCGAGGCCTCGGCCGCGCTGGGCGTGCCGAAGTGGCGCACGATCCTCAAGGTCGTCATCCCGACGACCGCGGGTGGTATCGCCACCGGCATCACGCTCGCGATCGCCCGCGTCATCGGCGAGACGGCACCGCTGCTGGTCACCATCGGCTTCACCCAGGGCGTCAACGGCAACCCGTTCTCCGGGCCGATGGCCGCACTGCCGGTGTTCTCCTACTTCTCCTACGCGACGCCGGGCATCCCGCTGAGCGCGTTCATCGAGCGCTGCTGGACCGCCGCACTGGTCCTGATGGTGATCGTCATGATCCTGAACATCGTCGCTCGGATCATCTCCCACATTTTCGCCCCGAAGACCCGATAAGGATTTCCGAGACATGGGCAAGAGCGTCGAAACCAAGGACCTGAACATCTTCTACGGGTCGTTCCTCGCGGTCGAGGACGTCAACATGACGATCAAGCCGAAGACGGTGACGGCTCTGATCGGGCCGTCCGGCTGTGGCAAGTCGACCTTCCTGCGGTCGATCAACCGGATGCACGAGGTCGTCCCGGGCGCGAGCGTCGAGGGCAAGGTCGAGCTCGACGGCGAGGACCTCTACGCGCCGGGCGTCGACCCGGTCGGGGTGCGCCGGCAGATCGGCATGGTCTTCCAGCGGCCGAATCCGTTCCCGACGATGTCGATCTACGACAACGTCATCGCGGGCCTGAAGCTCAACAACAAGAAGGCGCCGAAGTCCGAGCTCGACGAGACCGTCGAGCGCTCGCTGCGCGGCTCGAACCTGTGGAACGAGGTCAAGGACCGGCTCGACAAGCCCGGTTCGGGCCTCTCCGGTGGTCAGCAGCAGCGGCTCTGCATCGCCCGCGCCATCGCCGTCCAGCCGGACGTGCTGCTGATGGACGAGCCGTGCTCGGCGCTGGACCCGATCTCCACCCTGGCGATCGAGGACCTGATGAACGAGCTCAAGCACGAGTACACGATCGTCATCGTCACCCACAACATGCAGCAGGCCGCGCGGGTCAGCGACATGACCGGGTTCTTCAACATCGAGGGCACCGGCAAGCCGGGCAAGCTCATCGAGTTCGACGACACCAAGACGATCTTCTCCCAGCCGAAGGAGAAGGAGACCGAGGACTACGTCTCCGGTCGCTTCGGCTGATCTCCCGTCGCACCCCGGGCCGGCCCCGCCGGTCGGTCAGATCGGCACCTGGTCCGGGGTCCCGCCGGTGACGGCGTAGACGACGTGCTCGGCCAGCCGGACGGCCTGGTCGGCGTAGCGCTCGTAGAACCGGGCGAGCAGGGCGGTGTCGACGGCGGCGGGTACCCCGGCCGTCCAGTCCGGGCCGAACATCAGCTCGAACACCTCGCGGTGAGCCGCGTCGACCAGGTCGTCGTCGGCGTCCAGCTCGACGGCGAGCACGACGTTGCGGGTGCGCAGCACCGAGGCCGCCTTCTCGGCCACGTCCGCGACGCGGGCGCCGTAGGTGACGAACAGCGGGTGCGCCTGGTCGGGAAGCGGGTGCGCGTCCTCGGGGGCACGGGCGACGACCTCGGCGACGTGCCGGGCGAGGTCCCCCATCCGTTCGAGTACCTGCGAGCAGCGCAGCGCGGTCACCACCGACCGGAGCGGTCCGACCACCGGCTGGTGGACTGCCATCGTCTCCACGGCGAGCAGCTCGATCGCGGCGCGGTGACCGTCGATGATCGGGTCACGGGCGACGACCTGCTGTGCGAGCCGCCTGCGGTCCTCCAGCAGAGCGGTGGAGGCGTTGCGGAACGCGGTGACGACCAGCGGGGCCATCTCGTCGAGCATGGCCTGCAGCTGCGTCAGGTTGTCGTCGAGCGTCTCCCTGCGCATGGGACGACCTTAGGAGCCGAGCGCCCCGAGCAGCGGCCCGGGAGCGGTGAACGAACGATGAACGGACCTGTCACCCGTCCGGTGGCACGCCTCGGTGCGCGCCCCGTTCAGGCGGCTTCGCGGACGCCGACCCGCAGGTCGACCTGGTAACGGCCGCCCGTACCCGAGACCGTGGAGCGGACGCCGGTCACCTCGAACCAGTCGAGGGACCGCCCGGCACGGTGCATGCCGTCGCGGATCGCCTGCTCGACGCTCTCGTCGGACGTGCCGACGACCTCGGTCACGACACAGCCAGCCGGTTCCATGGACCGAGGGTGCCCCGACGGTTTCCCGGCCAAACGCACGAGTGCGACGCACGTGACACCGGTGTGGTTCAGACGGCGAGCGGACCCGGCATCTGACCGGTCACGACGTAGACGATCCGGCGGGCGACGGCGACGGCATGGTCGGCGTAGCGCTCGTAGAAGCGGGCCAGCAGGGCGACGTCGACGGCGGCGGAGACCCCGTGCGTCCAGTTCCGGTCCATCAGCACCGTGAACATGTGTTTGTGCAGGTCGTCCATGGCGTCGTCGTCGGACTCGAGCTGGGCGGCGGCCTCCAGGTCGCGGCTGCGGATCACCCGGCCTGCCTTCTGGGCGAGCTCGACGCCGACCCGGCCCATCTCGGCGAAGTACGGCTTGATCTCGTCGGGCACCACGTCCTGCGGGTGCCTGCGGCGGGCGGCCTGCGCGACGTGCAGCGCGAGGTCGCCCATGCGCTCGATGTCGGCGGCACCGTGGATCGCGGCGACGACGATGCGCAGGTCGGTCGCGACCGGGGCCTGCAGGGCGAGGAGACCGAACGCGCGGTGCTCGGCCGTGGCGCGGATGCCGTCGATCCGCATGTCCTCGGAGATCACCTGCTCGGCGAGGTGGAGGTCGGCCTCGAGCAGTGCGCGGGTACCGAGTTCGAGGGCGCGTGCCGCGTCGTCGCACATCTTCGCCAGATCGCCGGCGAGCTCCTCGAGTTGTTCCTGGTAGGCGTCCCGCATGCCCCGAGCCTAGTGGGACGGGGTCGCAGCAGCAGCCGCGGTCGGTGAACCGAGGGTGAACGGTGGACGACCCGGCTGCCGAACGGTCGAGTGCCGTTCAGCCGCAGGCCGCCGGGGGCGCGGGTGCGACGGATCCCTCGGGCAGCGGAGTGTGCTCGCGCAGCGCGGCGAACAGCTTCCGCGCGTCGGATCGTTGCAGGTCGAGATGACCGCGGGTGTTCGGGGCGGGGGAGACCGGGGCCTGGCTGAAGATCAGGTCGCCGGGGCCGTCGGTGCCGGCGAGCTGCCGGGCGAGGCTCAGGATCTCACCGGCGGACACGCCGTCGGCGACGAGCGAGCCCGCCACACCCTGCGCGGCCTGCCCGGGGGCGCCCGGGGTGAGCAGCGACGACGTCGACAGCGCCGAGCCCAGCGCGCCGGCGAGGACCTGCTGCTGGCGTGCGATGCGGTCCGCGGGCGAGGCCGCGTCCGCGGGGGTGACGGCCGAGGCGAACCCGCGGGCGCCCGCACCGTCGAGCTCGGTGCGTCCGGCCGGGACGCTCGCACCGTGGGCCGGGTCGTCGACCGGCGCGGCGGCACAGACGTCGACGCCGTCGACCGAGTGGACCAGACCGTCGGCCCCGGCGACGTCGAAGGCGACGAACCCGGTGACCGGGATGCCGGTGAGCTGCTGGACGGCGCCGACCGCGCACTCCGGGCCGCCGACGTCGTAGGTGGTCGCCAGGGCGACGCGGGACTCGGCGGGCACGGTGTCGCCGTAGGCGGCGGGAGCCGGGTCGAACCTCCGGCACGGCGGCCGGGCGACCTCGAGCGTGCCGGGGATGGTCAGGGCGACGGCCTGGCCGTCGGCGGGCTGGTGCACGAGGACGGCGGTGTCGGTGCGGGCGGCGTCCGGGACGTTGTTCGCGCGGTCGGCCGCCAGGCCCAGGACCAGCACGTTCCGGTCGCCGGCCTGCGCCGCGGCGTCGAGGATCGCGTCCGAGGTGGGGGCGAGTGCGGGGACGGTGCGCACGGCGTCGTCGATCCGGCTGCGGCCGACAAAGCCCCACGCGGTGACGGCGAGAACGACCAGCGCCAGGATCCCGGCGCCGACGCGCAGGCGACGACGGATGGGGTTGTCGGGCTCGGTCTCGGGCTCCCCGGTCTCGGGCTTCCCGGGCTCCGGCACGGGGGCCTCGGTGTCCGCGGCGGAGCCCGCCTCGGGCTCGGGCTCGTCCTGCGTGTCCGGGGTCGCGCCGTTGAGCTCGTCGGCGTACCGGCGGCGCAGGCGGCGGGGGACGATCGCGTCGAAGACCTCGGTGACGCGGGAGTCCGCGGCACTGCGGTGCGCCGCGGACGCCGGCCGTGCGACGCCGCCGGAGTCGGTGCCCTGCGGGGGTGCGGGCCGTGCCACGCCACCGGAGTTGGTGCCCTGCGGCGGCGCCGGTCGTGCCACGCCACCGGAGTGGGTGCCATGGGGAGGCGCGGGCCGTGCCACGCCACCGGAGTGGGTGCCCTGCGGGGGTGCGGGTCGTGCCACGCCACCGGAGTGGGTGCCATGGGGAGGCGCGGGCCGTGCCACGCCACCGGAGTGGGTGCCCTGCGGGGGTGCGGGTCGTGCCACGCCACCGGAGTTCGTGCTGGTCGGCGGCCCGGGGACGCGATGCGGCCCGGACGGAGCCGCACCGGGACCGGGCCGCTGCGGCGGCCCCATCGGGTACCGCCCGCTCGACGGGCCGGGAGCGGGATCCTGGGGGACGGGGTCGCCGGGACGGCGCGGCACCCGGCCGCCCCGCACGCGTCGTACACCGGGCGGGAGCGGCGGCTGCTCCGGACCGGACGCGGCCCGGCGGGCGCCGTGCGAGCGCGCGTCGTCCCCGTCCTCGCCGTCCTGCACCGCGTCCTCCTCGTCGTGCACCACACATGCGCTGGTCGTGCGCGGTGTCGGCCCGGCACACGCGTGGTCGCCGGCGACCGTGGTCCGGCCGGGAGTCTACGAAGCGGGCAGGTGCGGCCGGGGGCCGGGGCGGTACGGGGCCGGGTCCGGCTGGGGGACCGATCGACGACCGGCCGCCGCCCCGGCGAGGACGACCCGGCCCTCGCCGGACCGGTAGGCGACCGCGTTCCGCCCGGCCTGCTTCGCGGTGTAGAGCAGCACGTCGGCCTCGGCCACCAGCGGGTCGACGCCGTCGGCGGAACCGGTGTGCGCGATCCCGATGCTGATCGTCACCCGCAGCTCGGGGTGCAGCGCCGACCAGTCGTGTGATGCGACGCGCTCCCGGGCCGCCTCGCACGCCGCGACCCCGGCGTCGGAGTCGAGACCGGGCAGGACGAGCGCGAACTCCTCGCCGCCGTAGCGGGCGCAGAACGCGCCACGGGGCAGCGCGTCGTCGAGCTCGTCGACCATGCGCTGCAGGACCCGGTCGCCGAACGGGTGCCCGTGGGTGTCGTTGACCTGCTTGAAGTGGTCGATGTCGGCCAGCGCGAGGCAGACCGGGCGGCCGTCGGTACCCGACAGCAGGTCGGCGAGGCGCTCGTCGAGATAGCGCCGGTTGTACGACGACGTCAGGCTGTCCCGCCGGCTCTGCTCGTGGGCCTCCGCGTGCTCGCGGCGCAGCCGGTCCAGCTCGGCCTCGCTCGGCGCGGCCGGGCCGTCCGGCAGTCCGTTCAGCAGCCGTACGGCCTCACGCAGGTGCAGGTAGGCCTGCTCGTAACGGCCGTTCCCGGCGAGGCGCTCGGCCGCGGCGGTGTGCAGTGCCGCCTGCGCCGACGGCGTCGACGCCACCACGTCGTCGGAGGCGGTGACCTCCGGGAGCGGTTCGGAGGGACGTTCCGCGGACGGGGCGGAGCGGGCCTCGGGGGACGGCTCGACGACGCGTCGTGCCGACCGCACGAGCTTGCGCACCGTCCACGCCGTGTCGGTCACCGTTCACCTCCGTCCCACGAATCGTCGCAGAGGTCATCGGCGGATCCGTGGCGACACTTGAGATGAGTGTGTCGGCAGGCACCCGTTCGGCCTCGAAACGTGCCCTGAACGCCTCAACGAGGTGGTCCGTCCAGGGTAACGGGTTCTCAGCCGCCCGAGTGATCCACATCGGCGCCGAAGGGCACCGACGGGTCGTCCGGGTCGTCGAGCCAGTGCTCGGGCAGCGTGACCCTGCCAGGCGAGCCCTGCCGGCCGCGCGGGCCGTCGGCCTCGGCCGGGAACGGCTCGTCGAGCGGGAGCTGGGCCAGCAGCTCGTCGAGCTCGTCGATCGAGTCGACGAGCCCGAGGCTGCGGCGCAGCTCCGAGCCGACCGGGAACCCCTTGAGGTACCAGGCGATGTGCTTGCGGACGTCGCGGATGCCCTTGTCCGGGCCCATGTGCTCGCCGAGCAGCACGGCGTGCCGGCGCAGCGTCGCGGCCACCTGCGCCAGGTTCGGCGGGGCGGGCAGCTCGCGGCCGGCGAATGCCGCCTCCAGGTCGCCGAACAGCCACGGGCGGCCCAGGCAGCCCCGGCCGACGACGACGCCGTCGCAGGCGGTGCGCGACACCATGTCCAGCGCGTCCTGCGCGGAGAAGATGTCGCCGTTGCCCAGCACCGGGATGTGCGCCGGCACCGCGTCGCGGAGCCGGGCGATCTTCTCCCAGTCGGCCTGGCCGGAGTAGCGCTGCGCCGCGGTGCGGGCGTGCAGCGCGACGGCCACGGCACCGGAGTCGACGGCGATCCGCGCGGCGTCGAGGTAGGTGTGGTGCTCGTCGTCGATGCCGATGCGCATCTTGACGGTGACCGGCCGGTCCCCGGCGCCCTCGACGGCCGAGGACACTATCCGCTCGAACAGCTTCCGCTTGAACGGCAGCGCGGCGCCGCCGCCCTTGCGGGTCACCTTCGGGACCGGGCAGCCGAAGTTCATGTCGATGTGGTCGGCCAGGTCGCGCTCGCGGATCGACTGCGCGGCAAGGCGCATCGACTCCGGGTCGACGCCGTAGAGCTGCATGGAGCGGGGGTGCTCGTCGCCGTCGAAGGCGATCATGCGCAGGGTGAGCGGGTTCTTCTCGACCAGCCCGCGCGAGGTGATCATCTCGCAGACGTAGTACCCGGCGCCCTGCTCACGGCACAGTCGGCGGAAGCCCGGGTTGGTGATGCCCGCCATCGGCGCGAGCACCACCGGCGTGTCGACCTCGTAGGGGCCGATCCGCAGCGGTGGCAGCACGCGCTCGCGGCGAGCGGGGGTGTCCGTCCGCTCGGCACGGACGGCGGTCTGCACGGTCATGGGCCCCATTGTCCCAGGTACCCGCGCCGACCGGCGCCCCGCCCGCCGCTGCCCGGGCGTGGGTCAGAACTCGACGTTCACACAGCCCGGCCGGCTGCCGGCCTTGCCGGCGTGCCCGGCGTGGGTCTCGGTGGCCTTCTCGTGGATGACGACGGACTTGGGCTTGCGGTCGTCGGGGAAGCTGCCCTTGACGGTGCTGGTCGCCTCACCTGCGCCCTGGGCGTCGGTGGTGACGTCGAGCCAGATCTCGTTCTGCGGGTTGGCGAAGGCCGGGTCGACGCTCGGCTTCACCGGGTCCTGCTCGAACTGGAAGTGCGGGCCCGCGGCCTCGCCGTCGGTGGGGGAGCAGGCGTTGACGTGGGCGTGCGCGCCGTAGGTGCGGTTCGGCTTCAGGCCCTCGACCTTGAGCGTCGTGGTGACCGCGTCGTCCTTCGACGAGGAGCTGACCTCCACCTTCGACCCGGCGGGGACCAGCTCGGGGTTGTAGGTGAACGCCGGGCCGTTGCCGCCCTGGGCGAACGTGGCCGACACCTGCGTGGCGTTCTCGCCCGACGACGACGCCGTCTGCACCCCGGAGCTCGAACAGCCGGCACAGGCGACGAGGGCGAGTGCGGCTGCGGGCAGGGCTGCGTGACGGAGCATCATGTTCGCATTGTGGGACTTCGCCGCATTTCGGGCACGCGCTGGCACTCGTCCGTGTCGACACCGTGATCATCTTCGGTGGCCGGGGCCCGCGGTGACTGATCCGAACCGGTGTCACTCGCGTCGCTCCACGGGGCCCGCCGGTCGCGGACGGTAGGCTGGCCATCGGTCCGCCGAGACCGTCCGGGGGGATGTCGGCATCCGGTGGCGGACCGTCCCGACGACGTCGGGCAGGTCGAGGGGCCCTTAGCTCAACTGGCAGAGCAGCGGACTTTTAATCCGCGGGTTCCGGGTTCGATCCCCGGGGGGCCCACATTGTCCCAGGTCAAGCACCTGATGTCGCCTCCTTGTCAAGATCCACCCCTGGTCTACCCCTGGGTATTGCGGAAAGCTCCAGTACGTCCGCAGCGTCGGCCCGGGCGACGTTCCGGCCGAAGTAGTCGGCTCAGGGTCTGCCGGGAGACGTCGAACTGGGCCGCCACATGACAGCGCGGCTCGCCTTGCTCGACGGCCAGCACGGCGCGGTAGCGCTGCTCGACCACGGTCATGTCCACCGGGGCCAATCCCGGCCTCCGACCTCCCGCTGACCAGCACGGACAGCGGACAGGAAAGCCGATCAGGCCCGAACTTCAAGCATCAGGTGAGACCGGAACGTCAAGCATCAGCCGGGACACGACAGCGGCGGCGGCGTTCGCTGTGTCTAGACCTTCCATTCGATATCAAGGCGGCGCCTGTGGCGCCGCGCGTACGGCGGGGCGTGCGGCCGCTGGCCGGTCCCCGCCGTACGCGCGGCCACTCCAAGCAGCTATGGGACAAAGTGAACTCGCACCACGAACTTGCGGCCGTCAATGGTTCGGGCGCCACTGAGGTCTCGTTCCACTGCAGATCGATCTTGGACGACCCGATTCGGATCCCAGATCACGCATTGAAGAGTATCGCAGCTGCTGTGCCGATGGTACGTTCCAATGTCAACATGCAGCTCAGGAATAATTCGTGACGCATTCTCGCGCCTTGCGAATTTTACTTCAATTACCGTCGAAACTCCGGCAATCGAGAGATCGACTCGCTTTCCGCTCCCTGCGAATTTGCTCACCGAATCCTCGATAGTTACGTCGGGGAAAACTCCCCGCAGCATGATATACAGTAAATCACGTATCTGCTCTTCTTTTGTGAGCTGCTGGCCTGATAGGCCTTGCACGCCGGGTCGGCTTAGGTGGTCTACGACAGCGGGTATACCTTGGATCACCTCGTCGACGAGCCGCCGCCTGTCTCGTTCATAACCGGAGCCCAGCACTTCGCGCCGGTTGCCGTCCTCAAAGCATAGGAGATCCTCCAATCCCTCGCCAAGGAAGGCAGCTGGTGGAAGTCCTAAATCCTTGCGAAGTCGGTATGTGGCAGCCTCAATCCGAACTTGACGATTGGCGATTCGGCTAAGTGCCGAGTCGTCGTCAAGTCCGTCTTTGACGCCCTGAATCCATTCATCGTAAGCCTGCATTGCGTCCACATAGCGGATTATTTCGGAGGGGGTCAGGCGAAATCGGACTAATGCAAAATCGTCGAGATCCTCAACAAACTGCTGACTGGTGATCGTTCCATCGAACTCCAAACTCTCTAACTCTGACTTGTGATGATCATCAATGTGGTAGAAATCCCGCCCAAACGCGCTGAACATGCTCGTACTATCTCAGGAGCGCGGCGCTTGATCTAGAGGGCCGGACAGGCCCCCGCCGGGCGGGCAGGCTCCGAGATGGTCGTGATGGGAGGCCCGCTGCAGCAGACCCGAACTGGCGTTCGAGTTTCTGCGCCGCGTCTGGGGTTAGGGGTACGCAACCGAGGCTTCGACAGCGGTCCTGGGCTGGGCCGGATCGGTTGGCTATGAGCGCCTGTGGGCCACGGTCTGGGACTGGAACGTCGCTTCGCGTCGTGTACTGGCGAAGATCGGGTTCACCGAGACCGGCCGATCAGAGCCGCACCCGGTTCACGGGACGAACGTGCTCATGACGATCCGGCTCTGAAACAGCATCCGTGAGCCGGCCCGTCGTCGTGCTCACGCCGACATCCTGCGCGAGCAGATCCTCACCGGCTGACGCCGCATACTCCGCACATGTTCGCCCGCCTGCACCACATGCAGCTCGCCATGCCCCGCGGCCGCGAGGGCGACGCGCGGCACTTCTTCGTCGACGTGCTCGGGATGGCCGAGATCCCCAAGCCGCCGGTGCTCGCGGCCCGTGGCGGGGCCTGGTTCCAGCCGGCGGCGTCGAGCTGCACCTCGGCGTCGACGACGACTTCGCCCCGGCCCGCAAGGGCCACCCCGGCATCGAGGTCACCGACCTCGACGAGATCGTCCGCCGGCTGCGGGCGTCCGGGCAGGACGCGGTGTGGGACGGCGACTTCCCGGGGTTCCGGCGGGTCTACGCCGTCGACCCGTTCGGCAACCGGCTGGAGTTCCTGGAACCGGTGTCCTGAGGTCCCGCGCGGCGCCCGTCCTGCAGCGCGAACCCCATGCGCTTGTGGTTGTCGTGGCACAGCATCCGGTCCACGACCTCCCCGGCCCCGAGCCACTCAACGAGCTGCGCCTCGAAGCCCGGTACGTCCTCCACCCGGCGCAGCCAGGCCGTGACGTGCAGGTTCGCCGAGCCCATCGTCGTCATCAGGGACCGGACGTCCGGCAGCTCGGTACGCAGCCGGCGCCGGGTGGCGGTGGCGTTGCCGGCCAGCGCCGCGGCGAGCGGGGTGGGGACGCGCAGCCAGAACATGGTCACCGCGCGCCAGCCGAGGTCGGCGGGGCTGACGTCGCACCGGATCCGGGTCGACGGGTCGTCGACGAGGCGCTGCAGCCGCCGCGCCACGGTGCTCTCGCTGGTGCCCAGGCCGTGCCGGTCGTTCAGCCGCCGGGTCAGCGCGACGACGCTGGCCCGGCCGTCGACCGAGAGCTCGGACTGCAGCGCCAGGCTCACCGGGTCGGCGGGTGCGCGGACCGGACGTCCCGGGGTGCCACCGAGGCCGCGTAGTTCCCGGGTCTGCTGATCGCTCAGCGCCCGGGTGCGCCAGTCCGCGCCCGAGGTGATCGCGGTCGTCACCGGGATCACGGTCAGCCCGGTGACGCCTGGGACGGACTCGATCGTGTCCTCCACGCAGCGGGCGGTCTCCGCGGCGTCGCGCGTCTCCAGGTAGAGGCAGACCGCCCGCGCGCCGGAGGTGAGGTGCACCGTCCGCACCCGCGGCTCCGCGGCCGCCCGCCCGAGCACCTCGGTGCGGGCCTCGCCGACGGCGTCGACGAGGGCGAAGGTCAGCGACCGGCTCCCCGGGTGGACCTCGTCGACGGCGATCCAGGCGAGCCCGTCGGAGCTGAGCCGCTCCCAGCGCTGGGCCAGCGCGTCCGCGCCGATGTCCAGCACTCCGGCGAGGTCGACCCACCGGGCACGCGGCGCCTCCTGCAACGCGCTGATGAGAAGCAGGTCGGTCTCGTCGAACCCTGCGGGAGACACGGCGTGAGCGTAGCCGGACTGCGGTTTTCCCGCCGATTCATCCGCGATCCGACCTATATGTCCACAGTCATGGGATTCCCGAGAGCACGACGGAGGAGGACCAGTGCTGACGACGACGAGTCCCGTGGACCGGGCGATCGCCGGCGTGGAGCGGCTGGGCAACCGCCTGCCCCACCCGATGTACCTGTTCCTCTACCTGTTCGCGCTGATCGCCGTCGGCTCGACCGTCGGCGCCTGGCTGGGCGCGTCGGTCGTCGTCCCCGGCAGCGCGGAGCCGACCGTCGTGCGCGGCTTCCTCTCCGCCGACGGCGTGCTGTGGCTGCTCGACAGCTTCATCGACAACTTCATCGAGTTCCCGCCGCTCGCGACGGTGATGCTGATCGTCGTGGGCGTCGGGATCGCCGAGCGCACCGGGCTGATCAACGCCGCGATCGCCGCGCTCTTCGCCCACGTCCCACGCGGACTGGTGCCCTACGCCGTCGCGGTGATCTCGTGCCAGGGCCACGTCATGAGCGACGTCGCCATGGTCGTCATCCCGGCGCTGGCCGCGGTCGTCTACCAGAAGGTCGGCCGCAACCCGATCGCCGGACTGGTCGGCTCGCTCGCCTGCGTCGCGGCCGGCTACGGCGGCGGCGCGCTGGTCGGCGCATCCGACGCGCTGCTGTTCGGCATCACCGAGAAGTCCATGCAGATCCTGCCCGGTATCCCGGTCGAGGCGTCGCTGCTCATGAACTACTTCTTCGCGCTGACCTCGGGTGTCGTCCTCGGCCTGCTCGGCGGCTACATCCTGGACAAGGTCCTCGAGCCCCGCTGCCCCGAGCCGGTGCCCTCCGACGAGGACGACACCTCGCTCGAGCTGCACGCGATCCAGCGCCGGGCCCTGGTCGCGGCCGCCATCGCGCTGCTGATCTACGTGGCGGTGCTCGGGGTCGCCTGGGTCTGGCCGGGCAGCCCGCTGCAGGGCAAGGGCGGCACGCTCGTCCCGTCGCCGCTGCTCTCGGCGATGGTGCTGATCCTGTTCGGCGCGTTCCTGATCTCCGGCATCGCCTACGGTGTCGCCGCGCGCTCGCTGACCTCCCGTGACCAGCTGCCGTCGATGATGGCCCAGTCGCTGCGCGAGATCGCCCCGTACATCGTCTTCGCGCTGGTGCTGGCCCAGGCGCTGGCCCTGTTCACCTGGTCGAACGTCGGCACGTTCCTCGCGGTCAACCTCGCGTCCGCGCTCAACGCGGTGCACCTGACCGGGCTGTCCGCGCTGATCATGCTGGTGCTGCTGACCTGCCTGCTCAACATCCTGATCACCAGCGGGTCGGCGCTCTGGGCGCTGCTCGCCCCGGTGATGGTCCCCAGCTTCATGCTGATCGGGCTCTCGCCCGCGGTGACCCAGGCCGCGTACCGGATCGGCGACTCGATCACCCAGCCGTTGTCGCCGCTGAACCCGATGCTCGTCCTGGTCCTGACGATGCTGCAGCGCTACGAGCCCGACGCGAAGCTCGGCACGCTGATCGCCCGCAGCGCGCTGTTCGCGGCGCCGTTCCTGGTGGCGTGGATCGTGATCCTGTCGATCTTCTACGGCCTGGACATCCCGGTCGGCCCCGGCGCCGGCATCCACCTCTGACGACGCCCGACCAGGACGGAGCTCCTCCGATGCAGCCCGCTGACCTCGACGTGCGGATCGACGCCGCCCGTTTCGACGCCTGGATCGCCGAGTTCGCCGCGCTCACCGAGCCCGGCTCCGGGCCCGGCGTGACCCGGCTGGCGTACACCCCGCTGGAGCGCTCGGCGCACGCCGCGTTCGCCGCGTTCATGAGCGACCTCGGCCTGATCGTGTGGACCGACGCCGCAGGCAACACGATCGCCGAGCACCCCGGCACCGAGCCCGGCCTGGCCGCGGTCGGCACCGGGTCGCACCTGGACAGCGTCCCCGCGGCCGGCGCGTTCGACGGCATCGCCGGGGTCGTCGCGTCGATGGTCGTCGCCGAGGCGATCGTGCGCACCGGGACGACGCACCGCCGCCCGATCCGGTTCGTGGCGTTCGCGAGCGAGGAGGGCGCCCGCTTCGGGCAGGCCTGCCTCGGAAGCCGCATCGCCGCCGGCCTGACCGGCCCCGACGACCTGCACCGGCTCCGGGACGCCGACGGGATCAGCGTCGCCGCGGCCATGACCGGTCTCGGGCTCGACGCGGCCGCGGCCGGTGACGCACGCTGGGACGCCGACGACTGGGCCGCGTTCGTCGAGCTGCACATCGAGCAGGGCTCTGTCCTCCACGCCGAGGACGTGCCGGTCGGCGTCGTCGACGTCATCTCCGGCAGCACCCGGCTCGAGCTCACGCTGACCGGCACCGCCGCGCACTCCGGCGGCATGCCGATGCACCTGCGCCGCGACGCCCTGTGCGCGGCCGCCGAGATCGTGCTCGACCTCGAGGCACTGGCCTGCGACGACGAGCACGACGGCACCCGCATCACCGTCGGCAGGCTCGACGTGTCACCCGGCTCGATCACCACCATCCCGGGGCGGGCGACGCTGACCGTCGACATCCGCGACGTCGAGACGCTGCGGCAGCGCCGCACCGCCGACGCCGTCCTGAGCCGCGCGGCCCGGATCGCCGAGCGCCGCGGCGTCGGGCTGCAGAGCCGCGCGATGGCCGAGACCCTGCCGGAGGAGCTGTCCCCGCAGATCCGGTCGGCGCTGATCGACGTGTGCCGCGACGCCGGCGTCGAACCGCGGGTGCTGCCCAGCGGCGCCAGCCACGACACGCAGATGATCGGGACGGTCTGCCCGGTCGGGATGCTGTTCGTGCCCAGCCGCAACGGCGGGGTCAGCCACGCGCCGGAGGAGCACAGCGACAGCGACGACCTGCGGCGTGGGGCGGAGCTGCTCGCGGCAGCGCTGTTGCGGCTCGACGCGCAGCTGTAACGGGGAGCCGACTCCCGCGGGATGGATCATCCGCCCACTTCCCCCATAGGGTGACAAGTGGACACGCGCGGTGACTGCGCCCGACGGAGATGAGGTCCATGGCAGTGGGGGACATCCCGAGCAGCGACGTCGACCTCTACACCGCGAAGGCCCGGATCGATCCGTACGGGATCTACGCCGAGCTCCGCGACCTCGGGCCGGTCGTGTACCTGTCCCGCTACGACCTCTACGCCCTCCCGCGCTACGACGAGGTGCGCGCCGCGCTCATGGACTGGCGGACCTTCTCCTCGGCGCGCGGGGTGTTCGTCGATCCCGGGGTCAACGCCCAGCTCGAGGGCATCACCCTGTGCAGCGACCCGCCCGAGCACACGGCGATGCGCTCGGTGCTGGGCGGCCGCTGCGCCAGGACCGGATGCGCGAGGTCGCGCCGCGGATCGAGGCCGAGGCCGACGAGGTCGTCGAGCGGCTGGTCGCCCGGGGCCGGTTCGACGCCGTCACCGAGCTGGCCGAGTACCTGCCGATGACCGTCGTCTCCGATCTCGTGGGCCTGCCCGACCAGGGCCGAGAGAAGATGCTGGAGTGGGCCGCGGCGATCTGGAACACCCAGGGCCCGGCCGACGAGCGGGCGGCTGCGGCGGGGCCGGTCGTCGAGGAGTTCATGGGGTTCGCGTTCAACGACGCGGTGCCCGGCAAGATCGACCCGGACGGCTGGGCCGCGCAGCTCTACGACGCCGCCGACCGCGGCGAGATCCCGCGCGACAAGTGCCCGGTGATGATGCTCGACTACGTCACGCCCAGCCTGGACACCACGATCCTCGCGATCGCGAACACCATCGCGCTGTTCGCCGAGAACCCCGACCAGTGGGACCTGCTGCGCTCGGACCGCAGCTGGATCCCGCACGCGATCAACGAGTCGCTGCGGATCGAGTCCCCGGTGCCGCAGTTCAGCCGGGTGCTCACCGAGGACCACGAGATCGGCGGGGTCCCGCTCGCGGCGGGCGCACGGGTCGCGCTGCTGTTCGGCTCGGCGAACAGGGACGAGCGGCACTATCCGGACCCGGACCGCTTCGACATCACCCGGCGGCCGTCGGACCAGCTGGCGTTCGGCCGCGGCGAGCACGTGTGCGTCGGCATCCACCTGGCCCGGCTCGAGATGGGTGCGCTGCTGGAGCGGCTCGCGGACCGCGTCGCGCACTTCGCGATCACCGACCGCCAACCGATGATCAACAACGGGTTGCGGGGGTACGACCGGCTGGACGTGGAGATCGAGCCGGTCGTCTGACCGGCTTCATCGGCCCTCGCCGCAGTAGCCGTCGTTGTCGCCGTCCCGCTCGCCGGCGAGGCACGGGTGTCCGGAGTGGCCGGTGCGCGGACGGGTGCCACCGCCGCTGCTGCTGCCGCTGTCGCGATCCGGCTTCGACGCCGAGTCGTCGTCGTTCGAGTTCGAATCGGAGCCCGATCCCGAGTTCGCGTTGCCGTTCCGGTTCGCGCCGCCGCGGCTGGAGAAGTAGACCTCGCAGGCCTGGCCGTCGGCGTCGGGATCGAGGCGCGCGGTGTTGCCGGGGCGCAGTGCCGCCTGCGCCGCGGACTGCGAGCTGAACCCGTCGCAGCCCCGCAGATCGACGTCCTCGACCGTCGTCGGGACCGCGGACGTGCTGGTCGGGGTGGGTGAGGCGGTCGTGGTCGGTGTCTCCGACGTCGTCGTCGGAGCAATGGTCGTCGGTGTCTCGACGGGCGGCGGTGCCGCTGCCGGGGTGTCCGGGTCGCCGCCGCACGCGACGGCGAGACCGCCGGCGATCAGGATGCCGGCGAGCAGGAGGGCGGGGCGCCGCATGCGGGTGGGGGAGTCGGGGGAGGTCACGGTCGGGGCTCACGTTCTACGGGGAGGAGCGGGGGAGCGCGTCCGCGCGATCAGGTATCGCGAACGCATCCGTATGATCGGCACCACACACGTCCGCGTTACCGGAGGGAGCGGCGCTCGTGGATCCCGGCGGCCCGACGCTCGAGGTCATCGACCCGTCGGGCAACACACTGCGGTTCTGCGAGGTCTGCTGACCATGTCCTCACCCGACCTCAAGGCCGATCTGCACGCCCACCTGCAGCTGGCGCGCGAGGTCGTCGTCTGGAAGCTCGACGGTCTCTCCGACTACGACGTCCGGCGCCCGCTCGTCGACACCGGCACCAACCTGCTCGGCATCGTGAAGCACCTCGCGACCGTCGAGTGGGGACACTTCGGCGCCGCGTTCGGCCGGCCCGACCCGGTCGTCCTGCCCTGGACCGACGACGACGCCGAACCCGACGCCGACATGTGGGCCTCGGTCGAGGAGCCCCGCGCGCAGGTGGTGGAGCTGTTCCAGCGGGTGTGCGCCGCGTCGGACGCGGTGATCGAGAGCCGCGACCTCGACGCCGTCGGCGAGGTCCCGTGGTGGCCGGCTGCGACCCGGCGGACGACGCTGCAGCACGTCCTGCTGCACACCGTCGCCGAGGCGCAGCGCCATGCCGGGCACGCCGACGTCGTGCGGGAGCTGATCGACGGCACGGCCGGCTACGCCGACGGGGCGCCGCTGATCAGCCGGGACGAACCGGGCTACCGGGCGCTGCACCGGGAGCGGCTGGAGGCGATCGCGCGGGAGTGGCGGTAGCGGGTCACTTCCCCGCGACCCGCACCACCTTCAGCTCCACCAGGTTGCTGACGTACCGGCCGCCCTTGACGTCCCCCGGCACCACCAGCCGCGGCTGCGCCAGCGGCCTGCCGTCCTCGGTGATCGCGACCAGGATCCCGCGGTTGCCGAAGTCGGGGGAGACCTCGCCGTAGGACACCAGCGCACGGTACCCGTCGGCGCCGATGCCGAGCACGCCGAAGGAGAGCTGGTCGTTCTTGTCCTTCGTCGTCGCCAGTGCGTCCGCCGGGAGCAGCGACGCCAGCGGCACCCCGGTCTCGGTGTGCTGCTGCGGGCCCTTCGCGCTGCCGTAGCGGACGTGCACGGTCTTCTGGGGGAGCTTCGCGAGCGCGGCGCGGTCGTAGCTGCGCGGGGCGCGGACGTCGCCGGACACCGAGACCGCCCCGGCGGGCGCGTGCGCCGGTGCCGCCGCGGGCGCGGGAGCCGGGGAGGCGGGGCCGGTGCCGTGGCCTCCGCCGAGGCGCAGCCGGTCAGGAGGACCGCTGTTGCGGCGACGACGGGAGCGAGACGGCGCAGATGCGACATGCGACGACCGTAGAGATCCGTTGCGACGTGCGGAATCCGCCGAACGGCGCAGGAGGTGAGCAGAGCCGGGGCGGCGTGCGGCGGCCGAGGGGGTGACCGCCGCACGCCGCGGCTCGGGGGTGTCAGGCGTCGACGCGCGTCTTCCACCGCTCGTGCGGCATCGCCGGGACGCGGTGCCCGTCGTTGCCGGTCATGTCCTCGGCGGCGACGAGCGCGTTGAGCACCGCCTCCTCGACGGCCTGGACGGTCGCCTCGTAGAACGGGTCGATCCGGCCCCACGGGACGAAGCTCAGGGTCTCGAACTCGGCGTCGTCGGCCCGCGGGAAGTGGCTGGTCAGCGCACCCGGGTTGGCCGTGCTGAACGCCAGGAACAGGTCCCCGGAGAAGTGCGATCCGGTGGTGCCGGTGCGGGCCAGGCCGAACGGCACCCGGCGGGCGAGCGCCTGGCACTGGTTGGGCAGCAGCGGGGCGTCGGTCGCGACGATCACGATCACCGAGCCGGCGCCGGCCGGGGCGAGCCAGGAGGTGTCGGACATCGGGTCGTCCTCGGCCAGGTCCGCCACGCCGACGCGCTCACCGGCGACGGTGAGCTCGCCGCGGTCGCCGAAGTTGGCCTGCAGCAGCACTCCGACGGTGAACTCCTGCCCGGCGTAGCTCACCACCCGCGACGCCGTGCCGGTGCCGCCCTTGTAGCCGTAGCAGGTCATGCCGGTGCCGCCGCCGACCGAACCCTCGGCGACGGGCCCGGACGCGGCGGCGTCGAGCGCGGCGACCGCGTCCTCGGGCCGCACGACGGAGGCGTCGGTGTCGTTGAGGTAGCCGTCCCAGGTCTCCGCGACGACCGGCAGCAGCCAGCGCGGCGGGGAGTCCGGGCGCTCGCGCACCACCCAGTCGATCGCGCCGCGGTGGCACGGCCCGACGGCGTGCGTGTTCGTGATCAGCACCGGCAGCGGCAGCGCGCCGCTCTCGTCGATCATCGCGGTACCGGTCATCTCGCCGTTGCCGTTGAGCGAGTAGCGCCCGGCCGCGCACGGGGTGCCGAAGTCGGCCTTCCCGCGGGGGAGGACGGCGGTGACCCCGGTACGGACCGACGTGCCCTCGACGAGGGTCGTGAAACCGACCTCGACCCCGGGGACGTCGGTGATCGCGTCGTTCGGGCCCGGGCGGCCGGCCGGGGCGATGCCCAGGTCACGCGCGCGGATGGTCATGGGTCCTCCGTGTCGTTCTGCGTCGTTCTGTGTCGTTCACGTCGTTCTGTGGTTCGCCGCAGGTCGTGCGGTCGTGCGGAGATGATGCCGGGTGCGGACTCAGTCGGCCGCGACGGCGGGGACCGGCTCGACGGCGTCCTCGGCGACCTGCCAGCCGCCGCGGTTGCGGAACCGCACCAGGTAGTAGACGACCGAGAGCAGGGCGATGCCACCGGTCACGTAGAGGCTGGGCCGGCCGACGTCGGGGTCCAGCGCGCTCTGGTAGACCACGAACGCGAGGGCGAGGAACGCCAGCACCGGGGCCAGCGGGAACAGCGGCATCTTGTAGATCCCGTGCGCGGTGGAGCCGTTGTGGCGGCCGACGATCGCGCCGATGCACAGCATCGCGCAGACCACGACGATCCCGCTGCTCGTCGCGACCAGCAGGACCTGCTCGTCGACGAAGCACAGCGCCGCGGACAGGACACCGACCACCAGCGAGGCGATCCACGGCGTCCCGAACTTCGGGTGCACGGTGGACAGCGACTGGTTGATCGGCCGGATCCAGGCCCGGTCCCGGGCGGTGCTGAAGATCAGCCGCGAGGTCAGCAGCATGATCGCCAGGACGGCGTTGGCGATGGCCAGGGCGACCGCGATGCTCAGCACCAGCTCGAGCGTGGAGCCGCCGCGCACGTTGACGAAGTAGGTCATCATGCTCTCCGCGGAGAACAGGGCCGGCAGGTCCGGCGCACCCATCAGCACCGCGGTGACCGGCAGGATCTCGGCGAGCACGGTCACCAGCAGGGCCAGGATGACGATGCGGGCGATGCTCTTGGCCGCGTCCTGGGTCTCCTCGCCGAAGTAGGCGGCGGAGCCGTAGCCGTTGTAGGCGAAGATCGCGACCGAGGTGGCGACGACGATCGCGCCCATCCCGACCGAGCTGCCGTCGGCGCCGACCGGGTGCAGGACGAGCTCGCTGAACGGCCGTGCCGAGTTCATGAAACCGAGCACGCAGACCACGGCCAGCGCGAGCAGCTCGACGGCGAGGAAGACACCGGTCACCCAGGCGTTGACCTTGACGTCGAAGACGGCGACACCGCCCGCGACCAGGCAGACCACCGCGGCGACGACCGTCCCGGACACGCCGGGGATCACCGCCCCGACGTACTGGCCGATCCCGAGCGCGATCACCGCGACGATCATGATCTGGGTGACGATCATCAGCCCGAGCACGACGAAGCCGGGGAGCCGCCCGAGCGTGCGGGTGACCATCGCGTACTCCCCGCCGGCGAGCGGGAACGCCGAGGACAGCTCGGCGTAGACGAAGGCCATGAACACGCCGACGACGGCGGCCGCGGCGAAGCTGATGAAGGCCCCGGAACCGGCGGTGGTGAGTACCCCGGGCGCGATGATGAAGACCGACGACGCGGGGCTGATCGCCGACAGGATGATGAGCAGCGTGCCGAAGCCGCGCAGGCCGCGGCGAAGGACGGGTGCAGACATGGCGGGGGTGTCTCCCTGGTCGGTTGGTAGGGAGATGCTCTGCCTGCCGTGCGGGGCGTCAACACGGGCACAGTGTTCGATGCTCTGCTCGCACCGAGACGCTCTGTCCTGTGGTTCGCCGGTGATGTCGCCCACGTAACTGAACCGACGATGCGGGTTACGAAGGCTGGAGAATCCGCGGATGCGGATCTATAGTGGATGCCATGCCGCAGAACGGAGTTCCGACCATGCCGCGGCAGCGGTGTGGCCCGGACCTCCGTCATGCGTCTGTTACGTCGGCTCCCGCCGGGAAGCTGCCGAAAACCGAACTGCCGCCCGCCGAGGGCTCGGCGGACGGCAGTGGTGTGGAGCTCCGTACCGGAGCTGGGACCGGTACGGCGCGGTGCCGGCCTACGGGCCGGCACCGCGGAAGTACGTCGTGCTCAGGCCTCGCTCTTGGTGATGGTGACCTGGACGTTCTTCATGAGCGGCTGGTCGCTCTGCGTGCTGTAGTCGGCGATGCCGATCAGCGCGTTCATCTCCGGCATGTACCCGGCGGCGCTGCCCTTGGGCAGGTCGTAGCGCAGGGCACGGTAGCGCTTGACGACGCGCTGCGAACCGTCGCGCGAGGTGGAGGTGATGTCCACGAAGTCGCCCTCGTGGATGTCCCGCTGACGCATGTCGTCGTCGTTGAGGAACACCAGCTCACGCAGGTTCTTGATGCCGCGGTAGCGGTCGTTGTTCGAGTAGATCGTGGTGTTCCACTGGTCGTGCGACCGCATGGTCTGGAGCACCAGCGTCTCGGAGTCGGCCGGGACCACGTTCGGCAGCGGGGCCAGCGAGAACTCGGCCTTGCCCGACGGGGTCAGGAAGACGCGCTCACGGGCCGGCTGCGGGATGCGGAAGCCGCCCTTCTTGTGGACCTTGGCGTTGAAGTCCTCGAAGCCGGGGAGCACGCGCGCCATGACGTCGCGGATCCGGTCGTAGTCCTCGACGTACCACTGCCACGGGGTGGCGCTGTTCGGCAGCGCGGCGGCCGCGATGCCCGAGATGATGGCCGGCTCGGACATCAGGTGCTTCGACGCCGGGCGACGCTTGCCCGCCGAGATGTGCACCTCGCTCATCGCGTCCTCGACCGTGATGCCCTGCGGGCCCGCGGGCTGCTGGTCCTTCTCGGTCCGGCCCAGGCAGGGCAGGATGACGGCCTTGCGGCCGTGGACCAGGTGGCTCCGGTTCAGCTTGGTGCTGACCTGGACGGTCAGCTCGCACTTGCGCATGCCCGCGGCGGTGTACGAGGTGTCCGGCGCGGCCATGACGAAGTTGCCGCCCATGCCGACGAAGACCTTGACGGTGCCGGCGTGCATGCCCTCGATGCTGGTCACGGTGTCGAGGCCGTGGTCACGCGGCGAGGTGATGCGGCAGACCTCGTCCAGGCGCTCGAGGAAGCCCTCGTCCGGACGGTGGTCGATGCCGCAGGTGCGGTTGCCCTGCACGTTGGAGTGGCCACGGACCGGCGACGGGCCGGCGCCCGGACGGCCGATGTTGCCGCGCAGCAGCAGCAGGTTGACGATCTCGCGGGCCGAGTCGACACCGTGCTCGTGCTGGGTGACGCCCAGGCACCAGCTGATGATCGACTTGTTCGACTTGAGGTACATCTCGCCGACCTTGCGGACGACGGCCTCGTCGAGCCCGGTCTGCTCGGAGATCTCCTCCCAGCTGGTGGCGTCGACCATGGCGCGGTAGTCGGCCATGCCGTTGGTGTAGGTGGCGAGGAACTCGTGGTCCAGCGCGTTCGGGTCGGTCTCGGCCGCCTCGAACACCACCTTCGCCATGCCGCGCAGCAGCGCGAGGTCGCCACCGGGGCGGACCTGGACGTTCATGTTCGAGGTCTTGGTGGCCTTGAACAGGGCCATGTCGACCATCTCGTGCGGGACGATGGTCTTGGTCGAACCGACCTCGACCAGCGGGTTCACGTGCACGATGGTCGCGCCGCGACGGGTGGCCTCGGCCAGCGCCGTCAGCATGCGGGGCGCGTTGGAGGCGGCGTTCACACCCATGATGAGGAGGAACTCGGCCTCCTCCCAGTCGTGGATGTCCGCGGTGCCCTTGCCGGTGCCGATCGACGCCGAGAGCGCGCGGCCCGAGGCCTCGTGGCACATGTTGGAGCAGTCCGGCAGGTTGTTCGTGCCGTACTCGCGGGCCATGAGCTGGTAGAGGAACGTGGCCTCGTTGCTCAGCCGGCCGGAGGTGTAGAACGACGCCTGGTTCGGGTTGTCGAGCTTCTGCAGCTCGGTGCCGATCAGGTCGAAGGCGCCCTGCCAGGAGATCGGCTTGTAGCGGTCGGTCTCGGGGTCGTAGACCATCGGCTCGGTGAGCCGGCCCTCGTTCTCGAGGTCGAAGTCGGTCCAGTCGGCGAGGTCGGCGACCGAGTGCTTCGCGAAGAACTCACGCTTGACGCGCTTCGGCGTCATCTCCCAGGTGACGTGCTTGACGCCGTTCTCGCAGAAGTCGAGCGTCAGGCTGTTGTCGTCCGGCCACGCACAGCCCGGGCAGTCGAAGCCGTTGGCGTGGTTCATGACGAACATGGAGTGCGTGCCCCGGCCGAGCTCGCGCTCCTTGACCAGGATCTTGCCCACCGACTGCGCGGCGCCCCAGGAGGCGGCGGCGTGGTGGTACGGCTTGCTCGACCACGCGCCGTCGGTCGGCGGGCCGAAGCCACCCTGACGGGGGACGTTGGTCATCAGGCCGGGAACGCGCCCCGGAACCTTGACGGGCCCACGCTTGCCGCGGGTGGTCGCCTCCTCCGGAGCCTCGGTCGTGGTCTTCCGGGGGGTGTGGTCGATGCTCACGACCGCTCCCTTCCTGTAGGTGATGTGGCGCTTGTAGCTGCGGAGGCCGAGTGGTGGGTCCGGTGGGCGCCGGCGTCGGGGCCCCGGAGGGCCGGTAGCCGGGTCACGCTCACCGGATCGCTACGCAGGAGTGCGGCCAAGGCGGTCCGTCGCCGTCGGACGGGACGGACGGGCACGGCCCACCGCCGACGGTGAAACCGTCGGCTTCCCACGTCTCGCGGAACCGCGCCATGGCCTTCATCTTACATCTTGCAAACGCGTTGTGCGGTGAGTCCCCACACCCTCTGATCTGCATAAACGATGGTTTGATAGGCAGTACAGATAGGACTCGAGAGGGTATTTGCGATCCCTGATTCCGCATGTGGGAACGGACAGGATTCGCTGTTCCGCAGAACAGGGCTGCAGGTCCTCCTCGTGCCGCGTCTGCGGCGACGTTGACCCCCCACCCGGGCGCGGGTAGCACTGCGGAGGACGCAGGACGAGTGGAGAGTGGACCCCGTGAACGCACACACGCGCAAGACCTATGAGGCACTGGTCGGGACCCCGGCCCCGCGCGACCTCGAGTGGGACAAGTTCGAGCACCTGTGGTCCGACATCGCCGACGAGGTGAAGAACGAGTCGGGGGACCGGCTGTCGGTGACGATGAACGGGCACCGCGAGGTCTTCCGGCGCCCGCACGACGGCCGCGTGTCCATCGAGGACGTCGAACGCGCCCGGCACCTGCTGAAGGCGAAGCCGGAGACCCAGGGCGAGGGGCAGTCCCTCGGGCACGTGATCGCCGTGGCGATCGACGAGAAGAACGCCCGCGTCCTGGACTTCGACCTGGACGCGGTGAAGGTGACCGACACCGAGCACGACGTCCGCGACCACACCGCGCAGGGACACCACCTGCGCACCGTCGAGCGCCACACCGGCCACGACGACGAGCAGGACCTGGTCACCTACTTCGACGACCTGGCCAAGGCGCTGCAGAACGACCTGCAGGGCCGGAAGTTCGTCGTCCTCGGCCACGGGCGCGGCAAGTCCGACGCCGCCGCCGGCTTCGTCGAGCGGCTGGACACCAAGCACCACGAGCTCTACCAGCAGCTCGCCGGCACCGCGGACGTCGACCTGAGCGCGGCGAACGACGCCGAGCTGGAGCATGCGGCCCTGAAGGCCGCCCAGGCGGAGTAGCTCGCCGCTCAGCGGGGCCCGACGCCGTGCAGGTCCCAGCCCGCGAGCGGAGCCGCCGGGTCACGCCACACGGCGAGCACCGCCCGGGTGTGCACGAAGACCGGCTCCGGCACCGTGCCGGGGCCGGTCCAGCGCCACTCGTCGGCCGCGTGCGGCTCGGTGACGTGCAGCTCGGCGTCGGCGGGGACGGGGACGTGCACGGCGAGGGTGACCCCGCTGCCGTCGAGCCGGACGCAGAGCCCGACCAGCTCACCCCGTGCGGCGACGACCCCGGTCTCCTCGGCCAGCTCGCGCAGCGCCGCCGCGACCGGGGTCTCGCCGCTCTCCAGGTGTCCGCCGGGCAGTGACCAGGTGGGCGTCTCGCCCGCGGTGACGCGGTGGCCGACGGCGATCAGGCCGTCCGGGCGTTCGGCGACCACGCCGACGCCGACGACCGGTCGCCCTGCAGTTCCTGCAGGGCCGGCCCGCCGGGTCACCGACATCGGCCGACGAGCACCGAGTTCACGACCTCGGTGTGCGGGTGGACCTCGACCAGCACCTCGCAGGACGGCAGGTCGAGCGGGCCGATCTCCGGGTAGAGCAGCGTGCGCAGGCCGTGTGCCGAGCGCACGAGCAGATGGGCGCCGGAGCCGACGACCGCGGCCAGCCGGGCGACCACCTCGGCCTTCGCGGCGGCGTCGGCGCCCACCAGCGCACCCACCAGGACGACGTCGGCGTGGCCCAGCTCGGTGACCAGCTCGTCGTCGAGGGTGGGGGCCTCCAGGTCGGCGACGAGGCTGCGTACGCCGGCGTCCATGCAGGTCGCGGCGGCCATCGCCGACCCCGCGGCGACGGCGTCGGCGTCCCGGTCGACGTGCAGCACCTCCGCGCCGTACCGGGTGGCGAGCACCAGGCCGGTCAGCGGCAGCGGACCGGAACCGAGCAGGACGACCCGGCCGGGCCGCGGGACGCACGCGGCGTCCAGCGCCGCCAGCTCGAGCTGCACGAGATCCTCGTAGTTGGCCAGGTAGGGGAACCGCTGCAGTTCGGCGTACGGGTCCGGGGCCGCGGCGATCCGCGCCGACCAGTACCGCTCCATGTGGCCCTCACCTGCCGCGGCGATGGCGCGCAGCGCGTCGGCGTGCGCACCGAGCCGGTCCAGAACGTCCGCGCCGCAGCCGCGCGGGGGATGGGTGCACAGCCCCACGAGCTCGCCGAACGCGGCGTCGACGACCGGGCCGGGGCGCAGGTCGCTGCGCTCCAGCCGGCGCCGCAGTGCGATCAGCCGGTCCACGGTCTCCCGGGTGCCGGGAGCCGGGGCGTCGTCCGTGTCGGAGCCGTCGTGCGTGCCGTGCCTGTCGTGTGTGTCGTCACCGGGTGGGCGCGGGACCGGGAACCCGTTCGTGCGGAGTGTGCCGTTCCGTGTGCTCTCCGTACTCACGATCAGACCGTAACCGGCGAAATCGACAATGGATGCCGTCGAGTGGGTGGTCACACAAACTTGAGCGAACGCTCCACTTCCGGCGTACCGTCGGACACGGACGTCAGATGAGGAGGATCCGGAAATGTGGGGCTGGCTGGTGACGGCGATCGTCGCCGAGGTGACGGGGACCGTCGCGCTGCGCTTCTCCGCGGGGTTCAGCAGGCTGCTGCCCTCGCTGGTGACGCTGGCCGGCTACGGCCTGGCCTTCTGGTCGTTGTCCCAGGCCCTCGCCCGGGGGATGCCGCTGGGCGTCGCCTACGGGGTCTGGGCCGCGACCGGTGTCGCGCTCGTCGCCGTGATCGGGGCGATGTTCCTGGGCGAGTCGCTGACCTGGGTGCAGATCGGCGGGATCGTGCTGGTCATCGGGGGTGTCCTCGCGCTGGAGACCGGCGGCGCGAATGCCTGAGGTCGCCGACGGGCGCCGGGCCAAGGGCGAACGGCGCCGCCGCGCACTGCTCGACGCCGCGCTGCGCCTGCTCGGCCGGGACGGTGTGGCCGCGGTCACCCAGCGTGGTGTGGCGGCCGAGGCCGGGGTGCCGCCGAGCGCGGTCCTCTACTACTTCGACGGCGTCGACGAGCTGCTCGTCGCGGCGCTGACAGCGGTCAACGACCGCTACGTCGCCCGGCTGGAGGCCGTCGCGACCCTGGACGACCTCGCCGCGATGCTCGCCGAGTGCGGCGCCCAGGACCGCCAGCAGACCATCGCCGAGTACGAGCTGCTGCTGCTCGCCGCCCGCCGCGACGACCTGGCCGCCGAGGTGCGCCGCTGGGACGACGCGCTCGCCGCCGTCGCGGCCCGTCTGGTGGCCCCACCGCACCGGCCGCTGCTGGTGGCGGCGGTCAACGGCCTCGCGTTCGGTGCGACGCTCGGCGCTCCCGCCGAGCTCGACCCGGCCTGGTTCGGCGGGGCCCGTACCGACCGGTGACGGGCCGGACGGCCTCACGATCCCCCGATCCGGGGGGTTCGGCGTGCCGGTGGCGGGATACCGTGGACCCATGAGCACGGACCCGGCCGGCGAGCGTCACTCGGAGTCCGTGGAGAACTACCTCAAGACGATCTTCCTGCTGGCCGAGCGCTGGGAAGGTGCGGTCGGGGTCTCGGCGCTGGCCGAACGGCTGAAGGTGTCGTCGCCGTCGGCGTCGGGCATGGTCCGCAAGCTCGTCGACGCCGGGCTGGTCGACCACGCCCGCTACGCGGGCATCACGCTCACCGCGGAGGGGCGCGCGTCCGCGCTCGCCGTCGTCCGCAGGCACCGGCTCCTGGAGATGTTCCTGGTCACCGAGCTGGACCTGGCCTGGGACGAGGTCCACGAGGAGGCCGAGGAACTCGAGCACGCGGTGTCCGACCGGCTGCTCGACCGGATCGACGACCGCCTCGGCCACCCGGACTTCGACCCGCACGGCGACCCGATCCCGCGCCGGGACGGCTCGCTGCCCGTGGTGCGTGCCCGCCGGCTGCCCGAGCTCCGCTACGGCGAGGGCGGCGCGCTCGTCCGGGTCGACGACACCGACCCCGCGATCCTGCGCTACCTCGACGAGCACGACGTCCGCCTCGGCGACCGCGTCGACCTACTGGAGCGCCGCCCGTTCGAGGGCCCCTACGTCGTGCGGGTGCGCCGCCAGGGCACCGGCCGCACGTCCCGGCCCGAGCAGGAGTGGGGCCCGACGCTGGCCGAGGCGCTGTGGGTCGGCGCCGGCGACGAGGCCTGACCCCGATACGCGAATCGGCCCGGCCCCGCGGTGTGCGGGACCGGGCCGACCGGCGTGGAGCGGGTGCCGACGGTCAGCGGGCTTCGGCCGCCGCGTCGGTCTCGCTGGAGGCGTCCGCCGACTTCAGCGAGCCGTCGGAGTTCTCCAGGTGCGCCCGGACGAACCACTGGAACTGCTCCAGCTCGCCGGTCTGGCCGGTGAGCAGGTCCTCGGTGACCGGGTCGAGCGCACCGGTCTTCTCGATCGCGGTGCGGTGGTCCTTGATCACGCCGTCGTAGACGAGGTCGAGCGCGCCGAGGTGGGCGATCGCGTCGTCACGGCCGATCGAGTAGTCGTCCCAGGTGCGCTCCTTGACCAGCGAGCCCGGGGTGCCGTTCGGGGACCCGCCGAGGGTCGCGATACGCTCGGCGATGTCGTCCACGAAGCCACGGACGGTGTCGACCTGGGGGTCGAGCATCTCGTGCACGGCGATGAAGTTCGGCCCGATCACGTTCCAGTGCACGTGCTTGAGGGTCAGCTGCAGGTCGTTGAGGGCGTGCAGGCGGTTCTGCAGCAGCTCGACGACCTTCTCGGCGTCGCCGCGCTCGAGGCCGGGAACGGTGTAACGGACGGTGGCCATGGTGGTTCCCTCCAGGGATTCTGATCGAGTTCGACCGGGCGGGGTCGTCAGGCGCCGGTGTCGACCGGCTGGGCGCCCAGGTGGACGCCGTCGCCGTCCGGGGTCTCGTCGACCGGCGTGTCGCTCTGCTCGGTCGGGACCGCACGGGTGTCGTCGAGATCCTCGGCGCCGGCGGTCCCCGCTGCGTCCGGTGTCGTCATACGAGGCGGGTACCCGCCACCACGGCATGTATGTCCGCCGGGCAGTGATCCATGTCCCCGGGTGGGTCAGGTGTCGAACTGCTCCTCGCGGGTACGGGCGCTGCCGCCGACGAGGTAGGCGAGGGTGTTGGTGACGCGCAGCAGCCGGTCCAGGGCGCCGCTGCGGCGGTCCAGGACGAGCTCGACGCCGTTCCGTGCGGTGTCCCGCCGGATCATCAGCAGCGACGACAGTCCCGTGGAGTCGCAGAAGGCCAGGTCCGCGCAGTCGAGCCGCAGCTCGGAGATCCGGCCGGCCTCGGCGTCGAGCAGCTGCCGCACGTCCTCGGTCAGCGCGTCGACGGTGTCGTAGTCCAGCGCACCGGCCAGCCGGACGGCCACGACGCCCGCCTGCGGGCGCGACCAGGTCAGGGAGAGCTCTCGCGGGTCGCTCATGCGGGCCTTCCGGTTCGGAGCGGGGGAGCGTCGGCCGGGTCGGCTGAGGTCACGGCGTCCGGGGAGTCCGTGGAGCCGGCTGACGCCGCGGCGTCGGCGTCGGCGCGCGCCTGCAGCGCGGTTGCGAGCACGTCGCTCGCCCGGGCGAAGTCGCGCAGCTCCGCGGCGAGCATCCGCAGCGTCGGCGGCAGCACCGTCGCGGGCACCCCGCGGGCGGCGAGGACGTCGGCGGTCCAGGCGAGGAACGACGTGAACAGCTCGGCGTCGCCGGTGTAGAGCGCGACGGCCAGGAAGTCCACGATGTGCCGGACGTCCTCGGCGGTGCGCTGGGTCTGCTCGTCGTCGTAGTCGCGCATGGCCGGGATCCGCTCGGCGAGCCGGTCCATGACGGCGGCGACGAGTTTCGGCGCGTTCCGGTCGACGAGGGTGAACTCCTGGTCGGCCAGGTGCGGCAGGTCGTCCATCGGCTGGGTGTGCGGGTGCGACGGCGCGAGCAGGCCGGCGGTCAGCGTCGCCGCCGCCGCGCGGGCGTCGGGCGCCCAGGCGTCGGCACCGAGCAACCGGGCGTAGCGGCCCTCGGCACCGAACGCGGCGCCCCCGACGATCACCGGCACACCCGCGGCCTGGCAGGCCGAGATCGTCGCGTGCGCGGTGGGCAGCCGGGTCGCGATCATCGACGACAGCGCGACCGCATCCGGGCCGGTCCGGTGCAGGTGGGTGATCAGATGCTGGGTCGGGACCTGGGCGCCGAGATAGTCCACGGTGAAGCCGCGCAGCCGCAGCACCTCGGCCAGCAGCCGGGCGGGCAGCGCGTGCCACTCGCCGTCCACACAGGCCACGGTGACCCGGCCGCGTTCGCCCGAGCCGCGGCCGTTGGTGAGCGCCAGGGTGCCGATGACCCGGTCGTTGATCGCGGTGGCGGCGTGCTCCTGGGCGACCGTGATGTTGTTCGCGGCCCACTCGGTGCCGACCCGCTGCTGCACGGCGCCGATGACGTCGAGCAGCACGCACTCGGCCCCCAGGCCGTCGCGCAGGGCGTCCACCACGATGTCGACGGCGGCGTACTCGTCGCCGCGCAGTACCGCGTCCCAGAGCAGGTCGCGGTACTGCCCGGCCGTGTCCCCGTCGCCGGAGGGGGAGCCGGTCATGCGGTGTACCTGCCACGGCCGTGCCCACCGACGGCGGTGAGGTGCTGCCCGCGGGGCGCGGTGATGGCGAGGACGGCCATGTCGTCGTGCCCGTTGCGGCCGACCCACTCGGTGGCCTTCATCTGCACCCGCTCGACGACGGCCTCGGCCGGCATCCCCGCGCACTCCGCGGCGACACGCTGCAGCCGGTCCTCGCCGAACAGGTCGCGGCCCATCGGGCCGCCCTGGGCCTCGGTGATGCCGTCGGTGTAGAGCAGGCAGACCTCGCCGGGCGCGAGCCGGACCTCGGCCGTCGTCGCCTCGATCGAGGGCAGCGCACCGATCAGGGTGCCGCTGGTGGCGGCCTCCTCGACCCGGCCGTCCGCCCGGATGATCAACGGTGGTGGGTGACCGGCGCAGGTCAGGCGCAGGTGCACGTCGGATCCCTGGCGGGCGACCGAGGCGAGCACCAGGGTCACGAAGCGGGCGTGGTCCTCGCTCAGCAGCGCGTCGTTGAGCAGCCGCAGCATGCGCAGGTGGTCACCGGCCATCGGCAGCAGCGTGTGCAGCGAGCTGCGGATCTTGCCGGTGAGCACGGCGGCCTCGAGGCCCTTGCCGCACACGTCGCCGAGGACGGCGAGGGTCTCCTCGGCCGCCTCCGAGCCGCGCCCGGCGGGGTGCACGTCGTAGAAGTCGCCGCCGACGCGCTCGCTGTCCTGCGACGGCCGGTAGCGGCCGGCGAACTCGACGCCGCCGATCTGGTGCAGCTCCGGCGGGAGCAGCTCCCGCATGAGGGTCTCGGTGATCGCGGCCTGCTGGGCGAACATCCGGGCCGCGGACATGGCCAGCCCGGCGCGGCCGGCGAACTCGCGTGCGGTGGCCTCCTCGCCCTCGCTGAACGGACCGGAGCCCGCGCGGCGCAGCAGGATCAGCGCACCGGCCGGGATGCCGTGGCCGGGCAGCGGGGTGACGACGATCGAGCCGACCTCGCCGAAACCGGCCGGGGTGACCCAGGCCGGCGCGGTCAGCGGGTCGATCCAGCGCGACGGCACCGGGGGAAAGCCCTGCAGGGCCTCGGCGAGGCCGGGGACCTCCTCCGGGTCCAGCCGCAGGTGGGAGCCCCGTGGCGCGGCCCCCTCCCCGGCGACGGAGGTGACGATCTGGAACTGGCCGCGTGCCGCGGGTGTGATGACCAGCGCGCCGTCACACAGCCGGCTGGTCGCGAGACCGGCGGTGACCTCCATGCAGCGGGTCAGGTTGAGCGAGCCCAGCAGCGCGGCGGAGGCCTCGGACAGGAACGCGGCGCGGGCCTGCTCGATCCGCAGCTCGTCGCGCACGGAGCGGACGTCGGTGACGTCGAAGAGCCACCAGGTGACCGAGCCGTCGGGCTGGGAGACGGGCTGGGCCTCGATCGCCCGGCCCTCGACGACGTCGGAGAACGCGTCCGGCCGCTCGCCGCAGGCGGCACTCGCGGTGGCCAGCCAGGGGGCGACCCGGGACAGCGGCTCCCCGGTGCGCAGCTGGGGAAGCAGCGCCTCGGCGGCGGCGTTGGCGCCGTCGACGGTCCCGTCGGTGCCGACCGTGAGCGCCGCGCAGGGAGCGTCCGCCCAGCGCGCGTCGACCGTGGCGGTCGGCTCGCCGGCCGTCGGCTCGACGTCGGTCACGTCAGCTCCTGCCTTCCCCGGGTCGGTGCTGGTCGCAGGGCGACCTTGATCGGCCCGTGACCTTGCACGCTACCCGGTCGTGCTGGAGGCAAACCCCTCCCCGTGACCGGGTCGCCGGGGTCTCGGCCGAGATCCGGCGCCGACCCGAGAGCCGGACCGGCAGACCGGGCGAGGCCGGCACGCTCTCGGGGACGCCGCCCACCGGAGGAACCCCGGCCGCGGCGACGACATCCTGGTCGAGCTCCAGCAGCTCCGCACGGTGCAGCGGCCACTCGGGACGGGTGTTGCGCCGGCGGACCGTTCCGAGCGGACGAGCGGTGTGCAGCGCCCAGCGAGCGGTGAGGAACTGCTCCAGCGACGACGGCCGCCCGATCCGTTGCCCGGTCCGCACGGTGGTCCGGGCGCGATGGCGTCCGGGTCGGCGCGCCAGTGCAGGAACACGACGTCGGCCCAGTACTGGTGGAGCAGCGGCCGGTCGATCCGGTGCGGCGGACGTGCCGTGACCGGTTCCGGCTGGTGCTCCGCCGTGCGCCCGGACCCGGTGCGGTCCGGGCGGTGGCGGTGGCGGTGGCGGTGGCGGTGGCGCAGTGTCACGCGGGCGTCGGCCCGTGCTCGGTCAGCTCACGCCAGGCTGCGCGGCGCTGCTCGACGTCGCGGATGGTGTCGATGCGGGCCAGGGTGCGGCGCAGCTCGTCGCTCCCGCCGCCCGCGGCCACGGTGCGCTCGGCCTCGGCCAGCGACCGGGCCGCCTCGGCGTCGGCTGCGGTCCGCGGAAGCTGCTGGTCACGGTCCTGCCCGGTCTCGGCGTCGACGGTGCGCCGCTGCTCGGCGGCGTACGGGTTGTCGTCGGGCAGCCGGCCGCTGAACCGGCCGTAGGCGCCGAGCACCAGCATGACCAGGCCGACGACCAGGCTGAACACGACGTTCGGCATGCGGAACGCCAGCAGGTTGTACGGCGTGGTCATGAGCACCGTGTTGACGACGCCGGACAGCAGGAACAGCGCGCCGACGACGACGCTGGTCGTCGACGCGAGCCGCCCGCCCCGGACCGCCGCGGCGAGCAGGACGGCGCCGAACACGACCGACGCGGTGGACAGCAGGCCGTTGGTGCTCATCCCGAGCACCGGCGACCCGGTGGTGGAGAAGAACTCGAGGCCGCCGAGGAAGCCGAGCACTCCGAAGACCAGGAGCACGACTCCGACGACGGCGCTGCTGAGGCGGTGCAGACCGTCGAGACGGCGCGAATCGGATCCGAGTGATGACACGACGTGGTTCTCCGTTCTGTCGTGCGGGGCACCTCGGGGATATCCGGTTGTGCACGACACGAAACCGCGGAGCGCCGGTCATGCCTCCCGGGTGTGCGGGGCAGGCCCCGGCCCGTGCGGGGCCCGGGGCGGCCGCGCCGAGCGCGGGTCGAGCGGGTCGATCCGATCCGGGTCGCGCAGCTTCGCGTCCGACGGCCTGCGCAGCGAGCGCACCCCCGCGTCGGCGACGGTCACCACCGGGACCGCGAGCAGCGCACCCGGGATCCCGGCCAGCAACAGCCCTGCGGTGATGGGCAGGACGACCGCGAGCGGGTGCAGCTGGACCGAACGGCCGAGCAGCAGCGGCTGGAGGACGTACCCCTCGACGTTCTGCACCAGCACCAGCAGGCCGAGCACGAGCAACGCATCGACCCAGCCGCCGGACGCGAGCGCGACCAGGACGGCGACGACGCCGGTCACGAACGCCCCGATCGTCGGCACGAAGGCGCCGAAGAAGATCAGGGTGGCGAGCGGGACGACCAGGGGCACACCGATCAGCCACAGCCCGACGCCTGCGGTCACCGCGTCGACCGCCGCGACGACGACGATCGCCCGCGTGTAGCCGACCAGCGAGGCGAACGCGCGCCGTCCCGCCACGTCGGCCCGGGTCCGTGAGGTACGGGGCACCGCACCGAGCAGGAACCGCCAGATCCGCGGGCCGTCGTGGATCAGGAAGATCAGGGTGAACAGCATCAGCAGCGTCTCGGCCGCGAGCTCGCCCGCCGTGCCGACCGCGCCCAGCACGTTGTTCGCGAGCTCGGTCTGGTTGCGCTGCAGGGTGGCGAGCACGCCTTGGGAGAGCGCGGCGAGCTGGTCGTCGTCCACCCGGAACGGCGGACCCGCGAGCCGGTCGCGGATGACGAGCACGGTCTCGGTCAGCTGTGCGGAGAGCTGGGGGAGACCTGCGAGGAACGCGGCCACGGCCCCGGAGAGCACGCCGGCGGTGGTCGCGATCCCGCCGATGACGACGATCGCCGTCGCCACCGAGCGCGGGAGGTAGGGGACCCGGGTCAGTACCCGTGCGATCGGGGCGAGCAACGCGGCCAGGATCAGGGCGAGCACCACGGGGAGCACGAGCAGGGACAGCTGCGCGAGCAGCCACGCGACGACGGCGACCGCCGCCGCCACGATGAGCCCGCGCCAGGCGATGCCGGTCGCGATCGTGAGTGCCGTCGGGATCCGCGCCGGTCCTGCGGTCTCCGGTGCGTCGTCCCGCGGGTCCACCGCTCACCTCCACCTCGTCGGGTCACGCATCGTTCCCGTGGCCCGTGCTGCGGCCGGGTACCCGACGCCGCTCCGGCCACACCGGTCCGGCGCGCACGGTGACGGTAGTCCTGGGCACCCGGACGCGACGCGACGCGGCGGGAACCCGCGGGGAGGAGTCGTCGCAGGACCGGGGGACGTGACACCCGGGTCCGGATACAGGGAGTGCTCCTCGCACCGTCGCGACGCGCATTCGCCCCCGACGCGCTGCTGGCCGACGGGCGAGGAGCACTCGAAGGGCCCAACGCGCGCAGCGGTCCGCGGGATACCCCCCTGATGCGGTGACGTGGGGCGTGCTCTCCGTACCGGTGGCGACGAGGTGACCACCCGGGGGTGGTCGCCGGGCCCGATCGGGCGTCGCGGGGTGCGAGTGCGCCGAGCCCCCGTCCGCCGTGTGCCCCGCCGGCGTCCCGCCGCGCCATGCGTCCTTCCACGCGCACCCGTCACGCGCGCACACGCGCGAGGCCGGGGCTCTTTCCACGCACGCGCGGGCGATGCCCCGGCCCACGGTGGGGCCGGGCGGGACGAAGCGGACGGAGCGGGAGGTACGCACCGGATGTGGGCGTCCGAGTGGACGTCGAGAGGTGGATGCGCCGGAAGTCCACGCTCGGGCACACCCATGGGAGCGGGTACGCGGGAGCGGCATCGTCGCAGGTGAAAGCCCGATTCGTAGGTGTCCCGACCGACGATGACACCACGTCACCAACGTCCACGACAGCGGGAGTGACCGGGGTCACCGATACTCGTTGATGCCGGGATCTGCATGCGAGATCCTGTCGGCAACCTGCTGTTCGCCTGGCCCGCGCCCGTTGACCTGCGACGACGCCGTCGGCGACCCCGGGGGACCCCCCGGTTTGACCGCGCCGGACACCGTGCCGTAACTTATTCCTTGTCAGCGAGAGAGCCGGACAGGACGGGCCCACCGAGGCCCGGCCAACAGGCCCCGCGGACAGTGAGACCCCCCGGTTAGGGACCGACTGAGTCGGTGTGGTTAACTTCAGGGGTCGCAGGATACAAGATGATCCGCCTTCGGATTCGGCTTCGCGGTCGGTGATGTGGTGCGGGTGTCCTTTGAGAACTCAACAGTGTGTCGAGCTAAATTATATGGTTTGGCGTTTTTGTGCCAGATTGTTTTTGCCGTCTGGTCTGACCCCGTCGGGTCGGGCGGCTTCTTTGGTAAGT